>PNMF01000043.1 GCA_013823485.1 Comamonadaceae bacterium | reverse complement strand
TGCCCAAGCCATGCTGTCGCTGATGCGCGAGCGCTGGTTCGCATGACCGACCCTGTCGACATCCGGCACTGGATGAGGCCGGGCACGCTGCAGCTGCAGGCGCTACCGCCGCTCTCGCTCTACATCCACCTGCCGTGGTGCCTCAAGAAGTGCCCCTACTGCGACTTCAACTCGCACGAGTGGGCGGGTGACAGCGGCCCCGCCGCGCCGCCCGAACAGCGTTACCTCGACGCCCTGCGCGCCGATCTGGAGGCGTCGCTGCCCCTGATCTGGGGTCGCACGGTGCACAGCATCTTCATCGGCGGCGGCACGCCCAGCCTGTTTTCGCCGGAGTCCATCGACCGGCTGCTGGCCGACGTGCGCGCGCGGGTGCGGCTGGAGGCCGATGCCGAGATCACGCTGGAGGCCAACCCGGGCACCTTCGAGCGGGACCGCTTCCGGGCCTTCCGCCAGGCCGGGGTCACACGGCTGTCGATCGGCGTGCAGAGCTTCAACGACCGGCACCTGAAGGCACTGGGCCGGGTGCACGACCGGGCTCAGGCGCTGGCGGCGGTGGAAGAGGCGGCGCGCAGCTTCGACACCTTCAACCTCGACGTGATGTACGCACTGCCCGGGCAGACGCTGGCGCAGGCCGAGGAAGACATGCGCACCGCGCTGTCGCTGGCGCCGCCGCACATCTCCATCTACCACCTCACGCTGGAGCCCAACACCTACTTCGCCAAGTTCCCGCCGGCCGTGCCGGACGACGACGACGCCTACGCCATGCTGGACCGCATCACCGAGCTGACCACCGCGGCCGGGCTGCAGCGCTACGAGGTGTCGGCCTATGCGAAGCCGGGACACGCCTGCCGCCACAACCTGAACTACTGGCAGTTCGGCGACTACCTCGGCATCGGTGCCGGTGCCCACGGCAAGCTCAGCTTTGCGCACCGGGTGGCGCGCACGGTGAAGCTGCGCGACCCGCGCCGCTACATGGAACAGGCGCTGACCGGGCAGGCGCTGGCCAGCATGGACGAGGTAGCCCGTGCCGATCTGCCGTTCGAATTCATGCTGAACGCGCTGCGCCTGAAGGACGGCTTTGCGCTGCAGGACTTCATGGAGCGCACCGGCCTGCCGCTGTCGTCCATCGATGCAGCGATGCGGGAGGGCCAGCAGCGCGGTCTGCTCGACTGTTCTGCTGGCCGGGTGAAGCCGACCACGCGGGGGCTGGACTTCCTGTCCGATCTGCAGTCGCTGTTTCTGCCGGACTGAGCCGCTCCCGGTCGCTGCGCCGCCGGTGGGTTGGCCGGGCTTCAGGGCACCAGCGCCACCGACTTCACCTGCGCCCAGACACCAGCGCCCGGTTGCAGACCCAGCTGCTGCAGCGCACGCCGGGTCACCCGGGCCAGCAGCAGCGAGGGGCCGCAGCGCAGCTGCACCAGGCACTGCGACGGATGGGCGTCGTCGGCCACCTCGCCCATGACGCAGGGCAGGTGGTTCTGGATGCTGGTGCCCACCGGCTGGTCCAGGGTCAGGCTGACGTCCCGGGCCAGCACCCGCAGGCGCACCTTCGCACCGGGGGGAAGGCCCGCGTCCCGCAGCCACAGGCTGCCACCGGGAATGGCCACCCGCATCAGGTGCCAGGGCGCATCGCGCTCGACCACCTCGCCCTGCAGCAGGGCGGCGGCCCGTTCGCCGTCGAACACCGGCGGGTGGATGGCCGACATCAGTTCGGCCGCCGGGCCGCTGGCGCGCACCCGGCCCTGTTCCAGCACCACCAGGTGATCGGCCAGCCGCGCCAGTTCGTCGACCGAGTGGGTCACGTACAGCATGGGCAGATTCAGCTCGTCGCGCAGACGCTCCAGCCAGGGCAGCACGTCCTGCCGGCGGGCCGGGTCCAGGGCGGCCAGCGGCTCGTCCAGCAGCAGCACCCGCGGCTCGGTGGCCAGTGCGCGTGCAATGGCCACGCGCTGCCGCTCGCCGCCCGACAGGTGCTCCGGCCGCCGCGACAGCAGATGGCCGATGCCCAGCAGTTCCACCGCAGCATCGAGGGTGGCGCGGGCCTGCGCCGAGCGCACCCGGCGTTGCCCGTAGTGCAGATTGCCCAGCACGTCGAGGTGGTCGAACAGGCTGGCCTCCTGGAACACATAGCCCAGTGCGCGGCGATGGGTCGGCACAAAGGTGCCGGTCTGGTCGTCCTGCCAGACGTCGCCCCCCACCACGATGCGCGACTGCACCGCGCGTTCCAGCCCGGCCACGCAGCGCAGCAGGCTGGTCTTGCCCGAGCCGGAAGGGCCGAACAGCACGCTGATGCCGCGCTGTGGCAGCGTCAGGTCGGCCGCCAGCTCGAAGCCGTTGCGCGGCAGCCGCAGCCGGATCTGCAGGGGCGTCGGTGTCATGCCGGCACCCGGCCCTGCCGGCCCTTGAGCCAGGCCAGCCCGGCCAGCACCACGAACGAGAACACCACCATGAACAGCGCCAGCCCGTGGGCCTGCGCGTACTCCATGGCTTCGACATGACCGTAGATCTGGGTCGACACCACCCGGGTCTGGCCCGGTATGTTGCCCCCGATCATCAGCACCACGCCGAACTCGCCCACCGTGTGCGCAAAGCTCAGGATGGCGGCGGTCAGCAGGCCGGTGCGGGCCTGCGGCAGCGCCACGGTGAAGAAGGCGTCCAGCGGGCTGGCGCGCAGCGTCGCCGCCACTTCCATCGGGCGCTGGCCCAGCGCTTCAAACGCGTGCTGCAGCGGCTGCACCGCGAACGGCAGCGAGAACACGATGGAGCCGATCAGCAGGCCGGTGAAGGTGAACGACATCAGGCCCCAGCCCATGGCTTGGGTGAACTGGCCCAGCGGGCCCTGCGGACCCAGGGCGACCAGCAGGTAAAAGCCCAGCACCGAGGGCGGCAGCACCAGCGGCAACGTGACCAGCGCAGCCACCGGGGCACGCCAGCGCGAGCGGGTCTGCGACAGCCACCAGGCCAGCGGCGTGGCGATCAGCAGCAGCAACAGCGTGGTGACGGAGGCCAGCTTCGCGGTCAGGGCGATGGCTTGCCAGGCTTCGGGGGCGAGCAGGGGCATGGGGAGGGCAGGTGTCAATCGCTGTAGCCGTGCGCCAGGATGATCTGTCGCGCGGCCGGTGAGCGAAGGTAACGCATCAGCGCCTGGGCCGCCGGGTTGTCGCGGCCGCGTAGGAGCAGCACCGCGTCCTGCTGCAGCGGGCTGTGCAATTCGGCGGGCACCACCCATGCCGAGCCCGAAGTGATCCGGCCGTCCACCTGCACCTGCGACAGCGCCACGAAGCCGGCCTGCGCATTGCCGCTGGCCACGAACTGGTGCGCCTGCCCGATGCTCTCGCCCTGCACGAATCGGGGTCGCAGCGTGTCGATCACACCCAGGCGGCGGAGGGTCTCGACGGCCGCTGCGCCGTAGGGCGCCAGCTTGGGGTCGGCCAGGGCGAGCCGGGTCAGATTCGGGCTGCGCAGCACGGCGCCTTGCGGGTCGACCCCACCGGGCGATGCGCTCCACAGCACCAGCCGACCCACCGCATAGGTGAAGCGGCTGCCCTGGACCCCGAAGCCTTCGCGTTCCAGTCGTTCAGGGGTGGCGGCGTCGGCCGCCAGCAGCACCTCGAACGGGGCGCCATTGCTGATCTGGGCGTGAAAGCGGCCGGTGGAGCCGAAGGCCAGCACCGCCCGGTGACCGGTGTCCTGCTGGAAGCGGGCGGCGATCTTCTGCATCGGCGCGGTGAAGTTGGCGGCCACCGCCACCGACACCTCGGCGGCCTGGACAAAGCCGCCGAGCAGGGCGGCCCCCAGCAGGGCGGCCCGGCGCATCCATCGGCTGGCTCTGGCATTCGGCATGGTCGACTCGCTATTCATCTGCTGAATAGCGAGGCAGTATAGGCCATCGCCTAACATCGCCGCATGCCCGCCCGCACCACCCGGTCCACCCGCTCCACCTCGCACGCACTGCCCCTGGCCGAGGTGCTGGGCCACGGTGCCAGCGACAAGCGAATCGACATCCTGCGGCGCATCGGAGAGGCGGGCTCCATCTCGGAGGCTGCGCGCGCCTCCGGCGTGAGCTACAAGGCGGCCTGGCAAGCGCTGGAGACGCTGGCCAACCTGGCTGGCGTGCCGCTGCTGGAGAAGGCCGTGGGTGGCAGCGGCGGTGGTGGCGCGCGGCTGACAGCCGCCGGCCAGCAGGTGCTGCAGGCAGCCGATGCCCTGGCACAGGCCCGTGCCCGGGCGCTGGCCGATTGGCAGGCGCAGCCACCCGACGGGACGTCGGCGAGCGGCATTCAGCGGGCCGCACTGGCCCTGCGCACCAGCATGCGCAATCAGTTTCCGTGCCGCGTGACGGGCGTGCGCCCGCTGCAGGGCATGGTGCAGGTGCGTCTGGCGCTGGCCGACAGCCCGGGGGCCGGGCTGGTGCTGCTGGCGCGCATCACGCGCGAGAGCTCGCAGCTGCTGGGTCTGAAGGCTGGATTGGCGGTACTGGCCCTGTGCAAGGCCACGGCGGTGACAGTGACCCATGCTGCTGATGCGGTGGCCGCCGACGAGGGCCGAAACCGGCTGCAGGGCGTGGTGACCCGCCTGCCCAGCCGTCGTCAGGCGGCCGGCGAGGTCGGCCTGCAACTGGCCGACGGCCTCCAGCTGGTGGGCTTCGCAGCAGCCGGGCACGGGCTGCGGGTCGGCCAGCCGGCGCAGGCTTCGGTGGACGAATCTGCCGTGGTGCTGGCCTTGCCGGGCTGAACGGATATCCATCAGGGTCATCCCGGTACCGGTGTGGGTGCGGCGTGGTTAGTCTGAATTCATGACCGAGAACGAACTGGACCCACAGCGCCTGCGGCAATTGATGGCGCCAGCCGTCGATGCGGTGTGCGCCCACCGCATGGCCTGCGGTCGTGCCCCTGATCTGGAGCAGATCACCGCCATCCGCGAGGCCCTGGAAGACCACGTGGTGCAGGCGTTGCAGCAGGTCGACCTGACCGTGATGCCACGCGACTGGTCATGGGAAAAAGCCGCCGAGGCGTTCGCCGCCGACCTCGCCGATGCGTTGATGAAGGCCCGCTGACGCGGCGCTGCGCGGCTCGGGTTAACCTCTGGCGTTTCCACCCGAAGACAGAAAGGACCGGCCATGAAAGGCGACCCGCAAGCCATTGCCCATCTGCAGGCGCAGCTCAAGAACGAACTCACCGCCATCAACCAGTACTTCGTGCACTACCGCATGCTCAAGCACTGGGGTCTGGACAAGCTGGCATCCAAGGAATACAGCGAATCCATCGGCGAGATGAAGCATGCCGACCAGCTGATGGACCGCATCTTCACGCTGGACGGCCTGCCCAACCTGCAGGACCTCGGCAAGCTCAACATCGGTGAGGACGTGCCCGAGATCCTGCGCAGCGACCTGGCGCTGGAAACCGCCGCCCAGGCCACCATCAAGAACGGCATCGCACACTGCGAATCGGTGCGCGACTACGTGTCTCGTGACCTGTTGCAGCACATCCTGGACGACACCGAGGAGCACATCGACTTCCTCGAAACCCAGCTGGAGCTGATCGAGAAGGTCGGTCTGCAGAACTACCTGCAGAGCCAGATGGGTTCGGTCAGCTGAGACCCCTCTGCCGGGCGGGGCTTGCGGATTTGAATGAGAGTAATTATCATTCGCTCACACTCCGCCACCGCACACCGCCCGCCATGATCGTCTGTGTCTGCCACCGCGTCAGCGACAAAACCATTGCCCAGTGCGCCCGCGCCGGCATGGCCTTTGACGACATCCAGCTCGAGCATGGCGTGGCCACCCAATGTGGCCAGTGCGAAGGCTGTGCCCGCGACCTGTGGGCCGAATGCGCACCGGGCCAGCGGGTGCTGCACCTGCGCCGCGAAGACCCGGCCGTGCCCGTGGCGGCCTGACCCCACCGGCGCGGTCAGGCGAGCGCCTGCTTGTGGATGCGCCCGTCCTTCATGATGAGTTTCAGCGACCGCTCCGGCGTGCCCAGGAAGGTCAGGTCGGTGGACGGGTCGCCTTCGACCACCAGCAGATCGGCCATGGCGCCTTCCGCAATCACACCCAGCGGAGCCGGGTAGGGGTTGCGCGGGCCTGAAAGCGCCAGCAACTCGCCAGCCGAGCCGGTGGCCAGCTTGAGCGCCTCCAGCGGCGGCATGAAGCGCGCCAGCTTGGCCAGCTGACGGCCCTGCGACGCCGCACCCTGCGGGTTGAACAGGATGTCGGTGCCGAAGGCCATCTTCACGCCCAGCGAGCGGCCTTCGCGGAAGGCGCGCTCGGTGCCGGAGGCCACCTGCTGCTGCTTGGCGATGCTGGCCGGGTCGGTGTACTGGTTGGCGTCCTCGTCGGCCAGGAACGGCTGGATGGACCACCACACGCCTTCGTCGCGCATCATGCGGATGGTGGCGGAATCGGCCAGCTGGCCGTGCTCGATGGACTTGACCCCGGCGCGGATGGCGCGCTGGATGCCTTGCGAGGTGTAGACATGGGCGCACACATAGGTGCCCCAGTCGGCGGCGGCCTGCACCGCGGCCTTCATTTCCTCTTCCAGGTACTGGGCGGCGTCCAGCGGGTCGTAGGGAGAGGCCACGCCGCCGCCAGCCATGATCTTGATCTGGCTGGCCCCGCGCATGAGTTGTTCACGCGTGCGGCGCAACACCTCGTCGCGGCCATCGGCGATGGCGGCGGCGCCCATGCGCTCGCTGTAGGAGGGGCCGTCCTGCGGCATGCGCGGCAGCTCGCTCAGGAACCGGAAATCGCCGTGGCCCGAGGTCTGCGACACCATGGCGCCGCTGGGGAAGATGCGCGGTCCGTCGATCACGCCCCGGTCGATGGCGAGCTTGAGGCCGAACGACGGCCCGCCCACATCGCGCACCGTGGTGAAGCCGCGCATCAGCGTGGCACCGGCCTGGCGCCCGGCCATCAGGTGCACGAAGCCCACGTCCTGCGTCATCGCGGCGACCTGACTCACACCCACCAGCGAGGCATGCCAGTGCGCATCGATCAGGCCGGGGATGACGGTACGGCCACCGCAGTCGATGCGTTGCGCCTCGGCCGGGCCTTGCCCCGCCGGCACCAGCCCCGCGATGCGGCCATCGCGCACCAGGATGTCGCGCCCGGCCTGCAGGCGCGGCGTGCGGCCGTCAAAAAAACGCAGGTTGGTCAGCAGCAGCGGGGGGCGTGCGCCGGCCGGCTGGGCCTGCACATGCGAGGGCTGCAGGCCGAGGCCGGCGAACAGCGCCAGCACGGCGGCACTGCCGCCCAGGAATTCGCGCCGCGACAGATCGGCCTCGATGCGCCGCATGGCAGCGCGGGTGATGGCCGCGCCACAGAGGCAGGGCTTGATGCCGGCGGGCGAGAGCGCTTCCTCATCGGGGTGGCGCGTGTAGCAGACCATGCACATGGTTGTCTCCCTGAAGCCCTGGCGCACACACGCCACACAGGCCGCAGCCGCCGGTTATAGCGGGATTTGCGGCGGCTGCCGTGAAAAGCCGAGGGGGGAGATGTGCTGGCGGAGACTGTGAGATTCGAACTCACGGACGGTTGCCCGTCGGCAGTTTTCAAGACTGCTGGTTTAAACCACTCACCCAAGTCTCCTGGGAGGGCCGCATTCTAGCGGCTGGCATATCGAGACGGGTCCGTCGCCGCTCAGGCCGGCTGGGCGGCAACAAGCATGCCGCGGGTCTCGATGAAGCGCACCACCTCGTCCACGCCGGCCAGGGTCTTGAGGTTGGTCATGACCCAGGGGCGGCGGGCGGCGTCCGGCCGCATGCGGGCGGTGTCGGCCTTCATGACCTCCAGATCGGCGCCCACGTGCGGGGCCAGGTCGGTCTTGTTGATGACGAACAGGTCGCTCTTGGTGATGCCGGGGCCGCCCTTGCGCGGGATCTTCTCGCCGGCGGCCACGTCGATGACGTAGATGGTGAGGTCCGAGAGTTCGGGGCTGAAGGTGGCGGCCAGGTTGTCGCCGCCGCTCTCGATGAACACCACGTCGGCGTCCGGAAACTGCAGCAGCATGCGGTCGATGGCTTCCAGGTTGATGGAGGCGTCTTCGCGGATGGCGGTGTGCGGGCAGCCGCCGGTCTCCACACCCATGATGCGTTCGGCCGGCAGCGCACCGCTCACCGTGAGCAGGCGCTGGTCTTCCTTGGTGTAGATGTCGTTGGTGATGGCGATCAGGTCGTGCCGTTCGCGCATGACCTTGCACAGCATTTCCAGCAGGGTGGTCTTGCCCGAGCCCACCGGCCCGCCGATGCCCACGCGCAGCGGGGGCAGGTGTTTGGTGCGGCCGGGGATGTGGTGCAGGGCGGTCATGGCGGTCGTGGCGTGCGGGGTGGATCAGGATCGGAACAGGCGCGAATACTGGGTTTCGTGCCGGGCCGAGAGGATGGCCAGCGAGGGCAGGAAGGACTGGCGCTGGTCGTCGCGCAGGCTCAGCGCGGTGTCGACGGCAGCCGGTATGGCGGCCACCAGCCGGGCCAGCGTGCGCTGCCCGGCGCCTTGGCCCAGCGGCACGGCCTTGAGCGCGGCCTGCACCTGGTTCTCGGCCCAGGCAAAGGCCAGGGTGGTGACGCAGTCGCGCACCGGCGCGCCGCTGTGGGCTGCGGCGGCCGACCAGGCCAGCGGCCACGTGGGCGGGGCGAGGTGGGCAGCGTCCAGCGCGTCGATCAGGGTGGCGCCGGCCGGCCCCAGGCTGCGGGCCCAGGCCAGCATGGAGTGGCCCATCTGCTCGGTCTGCAGCCGCAGTTCGTGGGTTTCTCGGGTGTGCAGCACCCAGGTGTTGAGGGCCTGCAGGCGGGCATGGTCGGCGGCGCGCCAGGCCGGTACCGCCTGCGCCACCACCGCCAGGTCGCTGCGCGCCTGGCCCAGGTGCAGCTGGTCGTCGAGCCAGCGGGCGGTGCTGGCCTCGTCGGTCACCAGCCCGGCCTCCACCGCCGCCTCCAGCCCCTCCGAATACGAGAAGCCGCCCACCGGCAGGGCCGGCGATGCCAGCCACAGCAGGGGCAGGAGGGCGGGCGGTTCAGTGGTCATGCGGGTGGGCGTGGTCGTGATGCCCATGGCCGTGGCCGTGGTGGCCGTGGTGGTGGCCGCCGGCCGCGTAGGCCCCGCCTTCCGGCTCGAACGGGGCCATGAGTTCCTGCACCGTCAGGTGCATGGCGCGCAGCAGGTCGGCCAGCACATGGTCGGGTTCGATCTGCAGGTGGTCGGTGTGCAGTTCCACCGGCACATGGCGGTTGCCCAGGTGGTAGGCGGCGCGCAGCAGGTCGAAGGGCTGGCCGTGTTCGGCACACGGGGTGATGCGCAGCACCGGCTGGGGCGCCGCCACCACGCGCAGCAGGGCGCCGTCCTGGGTGACCAGCACGTCGCCGCCGCGCAGCACGGTGCCGCGCGGCAGGAACACGCCCACGCGCTGCTGGTCGGAGGTCAGGGCGTCGAAGCGGCTTTTCTGGCGCAGGTCCCAGTCCAGCACCAGCTGCGGTGCGCGCCGCTGCAGCACCGGTGCCAGGCCCTGGCCCTGGGGGACGAGTCGGGTGGCTTGCAGCATGGTGGTGTTCAGAACAGGAAGTAGCGCTGCGCCATGGGCAGCGAGCGCGCCGGTTCGCAGGTGAGCAGCACGCCGTCGGCGCGCACCGCGTAGGTCTGCGGATCGATCTCCATGCGGGGCAGCAGGGCGTTGTGCACCATGTCGGCCTTGGTGATGTGGCGGCAACCTTGCACGGCCGACAGCGTCTTGTGCAGGCCGTAGCGGGCGCCCACGCCGCCGGCCAGTGCCGACTGCGACACAAAGCTCAGGCTGCTGCGGGCACTGGCGCGCCCCAGTGCGCCGAACATGGGCCGGAAGTGCACCGGCTGCGGCGTGGGGATGGAGGCATTCGGGTCGCCCATGGCGGCCAGCGCGATGCTGCCGCCCTTGAGCACCAGGCTGGGCTTCACACCGAAGAAGGCCGGTTTCCAGACCACCAGGTCGGCCCATTTGCCGACCTCGATGGAGCCCACGATGTGCGAGATGCCGTGCGCAATGGCCGGGTTGATCGTGTACTTGGCCACATAGCGGCGGACCCGGAAGTTGTCGTGCCGGGTGCTGTCTTCGGGCAGCGTGCCGCGCTGGGCCTTCATCTTGTCGGCCGTCTGCCAGGTGCGGATGATCACCTCGCCCACCCGGCCCATGGCCTGGCTGTCGCTGCTCATGATGCTGATGGCACCCATGTCGTGCAGGATGTCTTCGGCAGCAATCGTCTCGCGGCGGATGCGACTCTCGGCAAAGGCCAGGTCTTCCGGAATGCCGGCGTCCAGGTGGTGGCACACCATGAGCATGTCCACATGCTCGTCCAGCGTGTTCACCGTGTAGGGCATGGTGGGGTTGGTGGAGGAAGGCAGGAAGTTGGCCTCGCCCACCACGCGCAGGATGTCCGGTGCATGGCCGCCGCCGGCGCCTTCGGTGTGGAAGGCGCACAGGGTGCGGGCCTTGCCCGAGGCGTCTTTCGTGGCGGCGATGGTGTCCTCCACGAAGCCCGATTCGTTCAGCGTGTCGCTGTGGATGGCGACCTGCGTGTCGGTCTCTTCCGCCACCGCGAGGCACTGGTCGATGGCGCTGGGGGTGGTGCCCCAGTCTTCGTGCAGCTTCAGGCCGATGACGCCGGCGTCGATCTGCTCGCGCAGCGGCTCGGGCCGGCTGGCGTTGCCCTTGCCCAGGAAGCCGATGTTCATGGGCAGGTCATCCACCGCCTGCAGCATGCGTTCGATATGCCAGGGCCCCGGCGTGCAGGTGGTGGCCAGCGTGCCGGTGGCCGGGCCGGTGCCGCCGCCGAGCATGGTGGTGATGCCCGAGGCCAGCGCCTCGTCCACCTGCTGCGGGCAGATGAAGTGGATGTGGCTGTCGATGCCGCCGGCGGTGACGATGTGCCCCTCGCAGCTGATGATCTCGGTGCCGGGGCCGATGACGATGTCCACGCCCGGCTGGGTGTCCGGATTGCCGGCCTTGCCGATGGCGACGATGCGTCCGTCCTTCAGTCCGATGTCGGCCTTGACGATGCCTCCCGCGTCCACGATGACGGCGTTGGTCATGACGGTGTCGACCGCGCCCTCGGCCCGGCTGCGCTGGCTTTGCGCCATGCCGTCGCGGATGGTCTTGCCGCCGCCGAACTTGACCTCTTCGCCGTAGCCGCCGGCACGCAGCGTGAGGTCGCGCTCGATCTCGATCACCAGACCGGTGTCGGCCAGGCGCAGGCGGTCGCCCTCGGTGGGGCCGTACATGTCGGCATAGGCCTGGCGGCTGATGTGGGCCATGGGGTCGTCCTCAAGCGTGCGGGTCCAGCGGGCCACGCACCTGGCCCCGGAAGCCATGCACCACACGGGCGCCGGCGTAGTCCACCAGCTCCACCGTGCGCTGCTGGCCGGGCTCGAAGCGCACCGCGGTGCCGCTGGCGATGTTCAGGCGCATGCCGCGTGCGGCCGGGCGGTCGAAGGACAGCGCGGCGTTGGTCTCGGCAAAGTGGTAGTGCGAGCCGACCTGGATCGGCCGGTCGGCGGTGTTGGTGACGACCAGGGTGAGCGTGCGTCGACCGGGGTTCAGCTCGTGGCGGCCCTCGTCCAGCAGCAGCTGGCCGGGGATGAAGCGGGGTGTGGCCAGTGACATCGGGGGTCCTGGTCAGCGGTCCTTGCCCGACCACCACAGGCCCACGGCCACGGCGATCACGCTGGCCAGCAGGCCGACGGTGTCGGTGGCGTGCCAGTGGGCACCGGCGAGGCCGTGGCCGTCGTGCGCATGGACCAGGGCCGGTGCCAGCAGGGCCAGGGCGAGGGAGGTGTGTCGTGTCATGTCGGATGGGCCTGTGACTGTGTTCAGGGGATGGGCTGGTGCACCGTGACCAGCTTGGTGCCGTCGGGGAAGGTGGCCTCGACCTGGATGTCCGGGATCATCTCGGCGATGCCCTCCATCACGTCGTCGCGGGTCAGTACCCGGCGGCCCTCGCTCATGAGCTCGGCCACGGTCTTGCCGTCGCGCGCGCCCTCCATCACGGCGGCGCTGATCAGGGCCACCGCCTCCGGGTGGTTCAGCTTGAGACCACGGGCCCGCCGGCGCTCGGCCAGCAGGGCGGCGGTGAAGATCAGCAGCTTGTCTTTCTCGCGCGGGGTCAGGTCCATGACCCGTTTCAGCAAGACCCGTGCCGGTATTCCGGATGGCACGAAAGCTGCACCTTGGCCCCTGTGAACACCACGGATGCCACCGATCTGCCGCCGGGCCGCCCCAAGGCAGATCAGCCCCCTCGGGGGGCAGCGACCCGCGAAGCGGCGGAGCGTGGGGGCATGCCTCCTCAGCGCATCATCAAGGTGCGCCGGGACTACAACAGCTGGGTCGGCAGCGAGACCATGGAGGACTATGCGCTGCGCTTCACCCCGCAGCGCTTCCGCCGCTGGAGCGAATGGCGGGTGGCCAACACCGCGTTCGGGGCGGCGTCCTTCCTCATCCTTGAAGCCGTCGGCGCCACGCTGCTGGTGCAGTACGGCTTCACCAACGCGGCGCTGGCCATCCTGTGCACCGGGCTGATCATCTTCCTGGCCGGCCTCCCGATCAGCGTGTACGCGGCCCGGTACGGCGTCGACATGGACCTGCTCACGCGCGGCGCGGGCTTCGGCTACATCGGCTCGACCATCACCTCGCTCATCTACGCGTCGTTCACCTTCATCTTCTTTGCGCTGGAGGCGGCCGTCATGGCCTATGCGCTGGAGCTGGCGCTGGGCATACCGCCGGCCTGGGGCTACCTGATCTGCGCGCTGGTCGTGATTCCGCTGGTGACCCACGGGGTGTCGGTCATCAGCCGCTTCCAGGTCTGGAGCCAGCCGCTGTGGATCGTGATGATGGTGGTGCCCTTCGTGGCGGTGGCCTGGATGTCGCCCCAGACCTTCTCGCAGGTGGTGCACTACGGCGGTGCCGACGGGCAGGGCGGGGCCTTTCAGTGGCACCTTTTCGGTGCAGCGCTCACGGTCGGCATTGCGCTCATCACCCAGATGGGGGAGCAGGCCGACTACCTGCGCTTCATGCCGGCGCCCACCCCCGGTGCGCGCTGGCGCTGGTGGGCCGGCGTGCTGGCCGGCGGGCCAGGCTGGGTGGTGCTCGGGGTGCTCAAGATGCTGGGCGGGGCGGTGCTGGCTTACCTGGCCATCAGCCACGCGGTGCCGACCGACCGCGCGGTGGACCCGAACCAGATGTACCTGGCGGCCTACGAATACGTGTTCCCGCACCAGGGCTGGGCCATTGCCGCCACCGCGCTGTTCGTGGTGGTGTCGCAGATGAAAATCAATGTCACCAACGCCTACGCGGGCTCGCTGGCCTGGAGCAACTTCTTCTCGCGCATCACGCACAGCCATCCCGGACGGGTGGTGTGGGTGGTGTTCAACACGCTCATCGCCTTCATGCTGATGGAGATGAAGGTGTTCGAGGCCCTGGGCCAGGTGCTGGGCGTGTACTCCAACATCGCCATCGCCTGGATCATGGCGGTGGTGGCCGATCTGGTCATCAACAAGCCCATGGGCTGGTCGCCCAAGGGCATCGAGTTCAAGCGGGCCCACCTGTTCGATGTGAACCCGGTGGGTGTGGGCGCCATGGTGCTGGCCTCGGTGGTCTCGATCACGGCCCACTTGGGGTTGATGGGGCCGATGGCCGAAGCCTTCTCGGCAGTGATTGCGATGGTGACGGCGTTCGTCACGGCGCCGCTGATTGCGTGGGCCACGAAGGGCAGGTATTATATTGCCCGCCCCCACGCTGCGCCGCTGCGCGATGCCGTCACCCAGCGCTGCGTGATCTGCGAGCGCGAATACGAGGGGCCCGACATGGCCCATTGCCCGGCCTACCAGGGCCACATCTGCTCCCTGTGCTGCACGCTGGACGCGCGCTGCGGCGATCTGTGCAAGCCCCACGCGCGGCTGTCGGTGCAGTGGGCGGGCATCCTGCAGCGGCTGATGCCGCGCCGCATCTGGCCGTACCTGGACGCCGGGCTGGCGCACTGGCTGCTGCTGATGCTGGTCATTGCGCCCTTGCTGGCGGTGGTGGTGGGTCTGCTCTACCGGCAGGAGGTGCAGGCACTGGCGCGCGGCCTGGGGCAGACCCTGCCGGTGCTGGATGCGGCGTTGCGCTCGGGCTTCCTGCGGGTGTACCTGGTGCTGCTGGTGGTGGCGGCCACCGTCTCGTGGTGGCTGGTGCTGGCCCACAAGAGCCGCGAGGTGGCGCAGGAAGAATCGAACCGGCAGACCCGTCTGCTGATGCAGGAGATCGAGTCGCACCGCCGCACCGACGAGGCACTGCAGCAAGCCCGCCGCGCGGCCGAACAGGCCAACCAGGCGAAGTCGCGCTACATCAGCACCATCAGCCACGAGCTGCGCACGCCGCTCAACAGCATCCTGGGTTATGCCCAGCTGCTGCAGGAAGACGAAAAGCTGGGCGGGCAACAGTCGCATGCCATCCGCGTGATCCACCGGGGCGGGGAGCACCTGCTCTCGCTGATCGAGGGCACGCTGGACATCGCCCGCATCGAGAGCGGCAAGCTGGCGCTGGAGGTGCGGCCCATGGCCTTCGCCGACACGGTACGCGAGGTGGCCAGCCTGTTCGAGCTGCAGGCGCGCGGCAAGGGCCTGGGCTTCGGTTTCGAGCCGGCGGGCCGTCTGCCCGAGGCGGTGCGGGCCGACGAGAAGCGGGTGCGCCAGATCCTCATCAACCTGCTGGGCAATGCGGTCAAGTTCACCCGCCAGGGGCAGGTCCGGCTGCGGGTGGCCTATGCCCGCGAGATGGCGCACTTCGAGGTGCACGACACCGGGCCGGGCATGACGCCGCTGGAGCTGGAGCGCGTCTTCGAGCCGTTCGCGCGCGGCCAGGGCGACCGCGCGGTGCCGGCGCTGGACGCCCCGCCGGGCACGCCGGAGCAGGCCGCCACCGGCACCGGCCTGGGCCTGACCATCGCCAAGATGCTGACCGACCTCATGGGCGGCGAACTCACGGTGCGCAGCGCCCCCGGCCAAGGCTCGGTGTTCACCGTGCGCCTGTTCCTGCCGGAGCTGAGTGCGGCGGCACCGCAGCGCAGCGCGGCCGCCAGCCTGGCCGGCTACGTCGGACCGCGCCGCTGCGTGATGGTGGTGGACAACGAAGAGGCCGACCGCGAACTCATTGCGCGCTGGCTGCTGCCATTGGGCTTCGATGTGCTGCCGGCCCACAGCGGGCTGGATGCGCTGGCCCGGCTGGAGGAGCTGCAGCCCGGCGGGCCGGGTGCGCCCCACGCCATCTTCATGGACCTGGCCATGCCCGGCATCGACGGCTGGGAAACCGTGCGCCGCCTGCGGTCTCGCGGCTGGGGTCACCTGCCGCTGGCCATCGTTTCGGCGAACGCCTTCGACCGCGGGCTGCAGAGCGACATCGAGGGTGGTCGAGGTCACCGCCCGCAGGACTTTTTCGTCAAGCCGGTGCGCCGCGACGACCTGCTGGCCTGGCTGGCCCAGCACCTGGCCCTGCAATGGATTGCGGCCGCTGCGCCGACCACACCCCCCGAGACCGCCGCGCTGCCGGTGGAGCCGCCGCCCGACCGCGCCGAACTGGCGCCCCTGCTCGAACAGGTCCGCCTGGGCTACACCCGGGGCATCGTGCAGTGGCTCGACGACTGGGTGGAGCGGCGCCCCGGACAGGCGCAGCTGGCCGCCCGCTTGCGCTCGCTGGCGCGCGAGTTCCGTTTTGATGCCATCGAAGAACTGCTGACCCGGCTGCCCGAACGCCATGCACCCGAACGCCATGCACCCGAGTGATCTGCGACCGACTGACCCCGCCACCGGCCCCTTGCGGCAGGACGGCTCGGTGGTGGTGCTCATCGTCGATGATGTGCCCGACAACGTCGCGCCCCTGCACGACGGGCTGGACGCCGCCGGCTACACCGTGCTGGTGGCGCTCGATGGCGAAGCCGCCCTGCGCCGCGCCGCCCAGGCCCGCCCGGACGTGATCCTGCTGGACGCCGTCATGCCCGGGCTCGACGGCTTCGAGGTGGCGCGCCGGCTCAAGGCGCACCCCGACACCGCCGACATCCCCATCATCTTCATGACCGGCCTGACCGACACCGAACACCTGGTGGCGGCGCTGGAGGCGGGCGGCGCCGACTACGTCACCAAGCCGATCAAGCCGCGCGAGGTCATGGCCCGCATGGGCGTGCACCTGCGCCAGGCCCGGCAGGCGCGGGAAGGCGAGGTCGAGCGCAGCCAGGCCCGCCATGCGCTGGACGCCTTCGGCTACGCCACCATCACCGTGCGCGAACGCGACGGCCGCCTCATGTGGCAGACCCCGCTGGCCCGCAGCCTGCTGCGCCACCACTGCGGCACCGAAGCGCCGGTCACCCCCGAGCCGGTGCTGACCTGGCTGCGCCGCCACATGACCGATGCGCAGGCCCAGCGCGAGCCGCCGCGCCTGACGCTGGACAACGGCCCGCGCCGCCTCACCTTCCGGCTGCACCAGCGGGTGGGCGACGAGGACCACGACCTCGCAGCCGACACCGGCGGCGACTGGCTCATCGTCATGCAGGAAACCTCCGACGAATCGGTGCTGGCCAGCCTGGCCGGCAGCTTCGGCCTGACCGCGCGCGAGGCCGAGGTGCTGTACTGGGTGGTGCGCGGCAAGATCAACCGCGACATCGCCGACATCCTGGGCGCCAGCCCGGCCACGGTGAAGAAGCACCTGGAGCGCATCCACGCCAAGCTCGGTGTCGAGACCCGGACCGCCGCCGCCGCCATGGCGCTGGCGCGGGTGCCCCAGCTGCAGCAGCCGGTGGGGTGAGGTCGGGTCGTACGCCATGCGGCGTACATACGCTCTGCAGGGTTCTCCCTAGCATCCATTGCACCGTTCCAGAGGGCCCGTCGGCCCCTGGCGGAACCCCAGGATCACAGGAGAAACGCCATGCCCCGCCACAGCCCGATCGCCCAGCAACCCCGCCGCCTGACCCTCAAGGCCCTGTCCGTCGCCGCCACCGTGGCCACCCTCGGCCTGGCGGGTCTGCCCGCCCACGCCCAGGAGACCATCAAGGTCGGCGTGCTGCACAGCCTGTCCGGCACCATGGCCATTTCCGAGACGGTCCTCAAGGACACGGTGCTCATGGCCATCGACGAGATCAATGCCAAGGGCGGCGTGCTCGGCAAGAAGCTGGAGCCGGTGGTGGTCGACCCGGCTTCCAACTGGCCGCTGTTCGCTGAAAAGGCTCGCCAGCTCATCAGCCAGGACAAGGTGGCGGTGGTGTTCGGCTGCTGGACCTCGGTCAGCCGAAAGTCGGTGCTGCCGGTGTTCGAGGAGCTCAACAGCCTACTGTTCTACCCGGTGCAGTACGAGGGTGAAGAGCTCAGCAAGAACGTGTTCTACACCGGTGCCGCGCCCAACCAGCAGGCCATCCCGGCGGTGGAATACCTCATGAGCAAGGACGGCGGCTCGGCCAAGCGCTTCGTGCTGCTGGGCACCGACTACGTGTACCCGCGCACCACCAACAAGATCCTGCGCGCCTTCCTGAAGTCCAAGGGCATCCCGGACGCCGACATCATGGAGGAGTACACCCCGTTCGGTCACAGCGACTACCAGACCATCATCGGCAACATCAAGAAGTTCGCTTCGGCCGGCAAGAAGACGGCGGTCATCTCCACCATCAACGGCGACTCCAACGTGCCCTTCTACAAGGAGCTGGGCAACGCCGGCCTGAAGGCCACCGATGTGCCGGTGGTGGCGTTCTCGGTCGGTGAGGAAGAGCTGCGCGGCGTGGACACCAAGCCGCTGGTGGGGCACCTGGCCGCCTGGAACTACTTCATGAGCATCAAGAACCCGGCCAACGCCGCGTTCGTCAAGAAGTGGAGCGACTATGCCAAGGCCAAGAACATCCCGGGCCACAAGGACAAGCCGCTGACCAACGACCCGATGGAGGCCACCTACATCGGCATCAACATGTGGGCGCAGGCCGTGGCCAAGGCCAAGAGCACCGACACCGACAAGGTGATCGCCGCCATGGCCGGCCAGACCTTCCAGGCCCCGGGCGGTTTCGTCTCCACCATGGACAAGGAAAACCACCATCTGCACAAGCCGGTGTTCATCGGCGAGGTAAAGGCCGACGGCCAGTTCAACGTGGTGTGGAAGACCAAGGGTCCGGTGGTGGCCGATCCGTGGAGCGACTTCATTGCCGAGAACAAGGGCAAGAAGAACGTGCCCGAGAAGAAGTGAGCGTGTGCCGGTGACCGTCGCGACCCGACTCCTTGACCTGGCCCGGCGGGCCGGGTGCCTGCTGGCCCTGCCGCTGCTGATGGCAGCCGGCAGCGCCCAGGCCCTGTCGCCCGCCGATGCCCTGACGCTGGCCGCCGGCCAGGGCGACGAGCGGGTCGAGACGCTCAACCGGCTGGTGACCGAAGCCGACCCGCGTGCCGTGGCCCTGATCGAGGCCCTGGCCGACGGGTCGGTGCAGGTGCAGGGCGAGCAGGTGCTCATCCTGGCCGCCGACGGCAGCGCCACCGATGCCGTGACCGGATCTGCCGTCACCCCCGACGGCACCGGCGAGGACGCGGTGGTCAACAACCGCATGCGCGGTGCGCTGGCCACGGCCCTGGCCGGCCGTGCGCTGTTCGGCACCGACGAGGCCGCCCAGCGCGCCGCCGCCCAGCTGATCCAGCGCAGCAACTTCGACGAACCCGACGCCGCCCAGTTGCCCCTGATCGACAAGGCGCTGGCCGGCAACCTGAACGACCTGGCGCGCGCCGACCTGCAGCGCGCCCGCGCCGCCATCCAGCTCTCCAGCGATGACGAGGCCCAGCGCCTGGCGGCCGCCCAGGCGCTCTCCGGCGCCCGCGACCCCTCGCTCAAGCCGGTGCTGGAGCGCCAGCTGCAGGCCGAGCAGGTGCCGGCGGTGCAGGCGGCCATCAAGGCCTCCCTGGCCGCGCTGGACCGTTCGCTGCTGATCAGCAGCGGCCTGTCGCAGGCCTTCACCGGCATCAGCCTGGGCAGCATCCTGCTGCTGGCCGCACTCGGCCTGGCCATCACCTACGGGCTGATGGGCGTCATCAACATGGCGCACGGCGAGCTGATCATGATCGGCGCCTACGCCACCTGGCTGGTGCAGGTGTTCTTCCGTCAGCACCTGCCCGATGCCTTCGACTGGTACCTGCTGGTGGCCATGCCGGTGGCCTTCGCCACCTCGGCGCTGGTGGGCGCGGCCATGGAACGCAGCGTGATCCGGTTCCTGTACGGCCGGCCGCTGGAAACCTTGCTGGCCACCTGGGGCATCAGCCTGGTGCTGATGCAGGCGGTGCGCAGCCTGTTCGGCGCGCAGAACGTGGGGGTGGAGAACCCCTCCTGGATGAGCGGCAGCGTGACCCTCATGGGCCAGCTCACGCTGCCCTGGAACCGGGTGCTGATCATCGTGTTTGCGGTGCTGGTGCTGGTGGGTGTGGCCCTGCTGATCGGCCGCACCCGGCTCGGCCTGTTCGTGCGCGGCGTCACCCAGAACCGGCCAATCGCGGCCTGCATGGGCGTCAACACCGCGCGCATCGACACCTGGGCCTTTGCGCTGGGCTCCGGCATTGCCGGCCTGGCCGGCTGTGCGCTGAGCCAGATCGGCAACGTCGGCCCCG
>PNMF01000042.1 GCA_013823485.1 Comamonadaceae bacterium | reverse complement strand
GTAGATCGTGTGCCAATTGCCGAAGCGCTTGGGCAGTCCGCGCCATTTGCAGCCGTGCTCGGCCACATAGAGGATGGCGTTGACCACCTGCAGGTTGCTCAGACTGACATTGCCGCGCTGCCTGGGCAGACAGTGCTCGATGGTGGCGAATTGTTCGGGCGTGATTTCCATACCCGAGAGTGTCTGTCGCCGGCTTAGTAATTGCTATTAGTGTTAACACGCCCTAGCTATTTAGAGTGGTGGGGTGGAGAAAGTACAGCGATTTCAGCGATTGACCTACATCTCGAAGACGAAATTGCTTGGACATGCGTTGATTCCCAAGATCGAGGTGTCCAGGTTTTTCTTTGAGCCCTCAGTTTCTGCAAGCCTTTCTGCAGACCAGCCCTCCTGGCCGACTGCAGAAAGTGCCAAGTCTTTGATTTTCAAAGACTTATCCGCAAAGCCATAAACGCATCTGCCGTTTATGGCTTTTTGCTTTCTGCAAGCGACCAACGTGGCTGAGCGCGGGTGCCTGCATTGACCAGCCGTCCTGCGCGGCGAAGATGGGTCAAAAGGTTGCTTATCTTGTGTTCCTTCTGCTCAGGGCTCAGCCCTTCGCTCAGCTTGGGCAACCCGCAGACCGATACCCCGCATGGGCCGAGAACGCGCCCGCGGAAAGCTCCACATCGGCGCGGGAGATGCCGGCCTGCCGGGCGGCATCTCTCCAGCCATCCACCGCGGAAGCAACCTCTTCGACGACTTGTCGGCCGCTTGCTTCATCGAGCCCATAGAAGGGCGCGGTGGCCAGCACGGTTTCGAGACTCGGGCGGTTGTCCGCATCGTCGATGTCGAGGACGTGTTCTGCCTTGTCGATGTTCGGGTTGACGTCGAACGCCGGCGCCAGGCGCCAACCCGTTTCCCCCAGCACGAACCCGTGGTTGCGCAGGTGGTCGTCCCGGTTCCCGATCGCCACATTGAACGCGACCCGGCGGAACAGCTGCGCGAGGTCGGCCGCCGTGTGTGCCCCGTCGCCATTCCTGCGGAGGAACTGGGCCAGCTCCAGGTAGCTGGTGCCCTCGCTCTGCTCCTTGCGAAGCAAGGTCATGGCGGATGCGTAGAACCGCCGCCTGCCGTTGACGCGGTCGAAGCGCTGGACGCAGTAGGTGTGGAAGTCGTTGTTCAGGCGCAGCGCCTTGGCGGGCGGCACATGCACGCCTGCCTTCAGTGCCAGCCCGTGCGCCAGGTATTCCCAGGCGCCGATGTCCCTGTCGTCGTCCCGCGCCGGGAATTTCCCGATCCACAGCGAGCCATCCGCTTCGGTGAAGTTGGCCTTCGGCCTCGCGCCCCCCAAGGACGCCCCCGGTGCGACCAGCACGGCGAGCCACTTGCGCAGCGCGTCCAGGTCGTCGATTCGGCGATCGCTCAGCAGACCGGCGACCACCTCCAGTTCGCGCAAGTGGGTGACGGGCGGTGCAGCCATGGCCTCGTCACCCAGGAACACCTCGGTGCCGGCGAGCCGGAAGCGCAGCGCACCCTGCCGGGTGAAGTCCTGCACCCCGATGAGAAAGTCCCAGGCGTACAGCGTTCTGGGCATGCGTTTTTCGTCCTTGGCTTGCAGCGCCTCCCGACGCTTCATCAGCGTCTGGCCCCAACGGTCGGGCGACGAGTCCAGGAAGATGCCGAAGTTGCCCAGCTCGGGCTTGGGAAAGAACGGCGCCTCGTCCAGCGAAAGGTCCGGGTCGAGTGCAAACGCGCGGGCGTCGCGCAGCCACGCCCGGTCGTAGTGGAAGCGGATCTGTCCACGGTCGTGCGCCAGGGTGCCCACCCGGCAAGGCGGGCCCAGGTCGCCATCGAGCCAGACTTCCAGCGCGTGGTCGGCGCTCATGCGGCGCTCCCGGAGCCGGGTGCGGGGTCGGCAGAGGCGGGCGGGGCGGTGGCGGCGGTTCGCCTGCGCCGCGATGCCGACGCTGGCATTTCAAGTGCCAGGTCTTGCAGCTTGCGCCCTACTTTGTCGTCTGCGGCCAGCGCGTTGATGTCGGCCTCCAGACCGAGGGCCGCCATGACCCGCAGGTAAGTGCCCAGGGTTGCGCCCGGGTCGCCCGCTTCCACCTTGTACAGGGAGGTCCGCGAGATGCCGGCCCGCTGAGCCACCACCGGGTTGCTCAACTTTCGCCGCAGGCGCGCCAGCTTCAGCCGCTCGCCCAGCTGGGACAGCAGCTTCTGCTCTTGCGGAAAGACGATGGGTGGCTTGCGCGGCATTTTTCCATTCTAGACAATATCAACTGATTTTGTCCAAAATAGCGGACTGTTTCGCCGCTGCTTTCAGCTTCAGCCCACCACCCCCAGCTCCGCCAGCACCCGGTACCCGGCCGCCACCCGCGCAGCCGCCGGAAAGTTGCGGTTGGCCAGCAGCACGAAGGCCGCCTGGCGGTCCGGGACCAGCGCCAGATAGGCGCTGAAGCCGAAGGTCGATCCGGTCTTGTTGAGCAGCATGGGCGGGGTGCGCCCGGGCGCCGGGGGGATGGCCAGGGCCGGCATCGGCTCCAGCACCATGCGGGGCCCGTTGCCCTCCTGCAGTGCAGCCAGCGAGGCGGGCTGCGGGTACAGCTCCCAGCCCATGGCCTGCTGCATCGGGCCGACCTGAAAGCGCGGGACCGTGGTCAGGGCCAACGCCTGGCGCAGATCCGGCGGGAGCCGCTCCGGGTCCAGCACCGACCGGAGAAAGTGCAGCAGGTCGCTGGCGGTCGACTTCATGCCGTAGGCCTCGGCGTCGAACACGCCGGGGTTCACGCGCACCTGACGCTGGTTCCGGTCGTGACCCCATGCGTAGCGCTCCTGCTGTGCCGCCGGCACCCGGATGTGGGTGTTGCGCAACCCCAGCGGGGCGAGCAGGGCGCCTCCCATCAACGCCGTGAAATCCTGACCCATGGCCATGGCGGCCGCCTGCCCGAGCAGACCGATGCTGGGGTTGGAATACCGCCGAACCGTCCCGGGCGCGTCGGCGGGCACGAAGGCGGCGAGCCAGTCCATGGCTTGTTCGGACGAGGTCAGGTCATCGGGAATCTGCAGTGGCAGCCCGCCGGCGGTGTAGGTGGCCAGGTGCAGCGGTGTGGCGCGGCCGAGGGCCGCAGCGCGCAGGGCCGGCACGATCTCGCCGACCGGTTGCGCCAGGTCCAGGCGACCATTCACATGGACCGCAGCGGCCAGCAGGGCGGTGAAGCACTTGCTGATGGACCCCAGCTCGAACAGCGTCTCGGGCGTGACCGGCTTGCCGCCTTGCAGTGCGGTCACTCCGTTCGCCAGCAGGGCCGTGCGCCCTTCGACGATCAGGCCGGCGACCAGGCCCGGCAGGTCGTGTGCGCGGGTCAGGGGCGCGCAGGTGTCGGCCAGCAGGGCCTGCAGGTCGGCCGGGCGACCGGTGCTGCGGGCCCATGCCGGCTGGGCCAGTGCGGCAGCGGTGGCCAGCACCAGCCGGCGGCGCTGGATGGGTGTCGTGTCGGGGGATTTCACCGGGGCAACCGGATCTCGCTCAACCGCCACTGCGCAAACCCCGACCTCACGAACACCAGCCCAGCGGGCCCACCGGTGACGGCGGTCTGCTCTTCCTGGAACACCACCACCCGGTCCATGTCCAGCCGCACCAGCTGCCAGTCGCGCTGGTCAGCAGCGGGCTCGGCCCGGGGTGCTGGTGGCTGGGGGGCGGGGGCTTCACGGGGTTCGGCCAGGGTGGGCTTGGCTTGGCGCTCGGCCAGCATGCGCATGACCACCTCGGGGCGCACCAGCGCGTCCACCAGCTGGTTCACCACGGCCATGCCGAGGGATGCACCCAGGGCGCTGAAGGGGTTGTCCTGGAGCTTGTCCAGGTCGGGGGCGATGGCCGCGGTCATCTGGCCCTTGAGGCTCTCCCGCAGGGCGGGGTAATCCACCTGCTGGTTGAAGCGCTCGGCATCGCCGGCATCGGCGGCCTGCTGCAGGGACCGGATGGCGAGGTAGGGCGAGTAGTGCCAATAGCCGCCCACGGCGATGAGGATGAGGGCCAGGGCGGCGGCGAACAGGCGGTTTTTCATGGAATGGGGAGGCGAGGTGATGGCCCTGCCGATGCTATCGGCGAACCGATGCGGCGCTGCCGGGTCAGAAGCTCCATGAACCCACTTTCACACACCGTCACCGTGCCGCGTGCCCTGCGCTGGCTGCTGGCGCTGGGCCTGGCCTCGGCAACTCTGCTCGCGCAGGCCCAGACCGGCAACCCGCCAAGCACCCCACCGCCCGCCCCGGCGCAGCCCGCACCCGCCCTGGGCGTCGCGGCCCAGCAGGAGGCCCGGTGCAAAGCCGAGTGGGCTGCCTACGCACAGAGCCGGCGCTGCTTCGAGGCCTGCGGCTCCACCGGCCGCGAGGGCGCGCGCAACAACGCGGCCTGCGGGCAGTGCACCGACACGCCGATGCCCAGCTGTTCAGAACCCCGGTAAGCCCGGCAACGGAGCTGCCTCCGACGGGCCGTGCCGCAGCAAGCTCTCGGCCGGTGGCTGCAGCAGACCCCGGGCTTCTTCCACCGGGCTGTGCAGCCAGCGGTCCACATCGGCCGCCTCGATGGCCACCACCGAGCGCTTGTCCTGCGCGTCGGCCGGCAAGGCCGGGTCGGGCTTGTGCATGCGGCGCATGACCGGATGGTGGTCGGCGTTGATGGTGAGCAGGGTGTAGCTCTCGATCACCTCGCCAGTGCTGCGGTCGGTCCAGCTGCCCCACAGGCCGGCCAGGCCCCAGGGGGCGCCGTCGACCCGGTGGAAACGCCACCAGACGTTGCGGCCGCTCTCCCAGTTGGGCTCGTCGAACCAGTCGGCCGGAATGATGCAGCGCTGGCCACGCTGCCAGGCCTGCTTGAAGCTCGGCTTCCGGGCCACCTCTTCGGCGCGGGCGTTGTTGGTGCTGTAGCGGATGTCGGCGGTGTCGGCAAACCACGGGATCAGGCCCCAGCGGCCGACCACCAGCTCCCGCCCTTCGCCGCTGCGCGCAGGGCGGATGAACAGACCGTTCTTGCGCGGACCGACGATGCCACCGGGCCAGTCGATGGCCAGCGGATTGCCGGTCTTCCAGACCGCCTGGGCCTGGCTGCCGGAGGTGCTGCGATAAAGGTTGCACACGAGGAGCCCCTCAGTGCGTGGCGGCCGGCCTGAGCGCCCGCAGCCGGGCTTCGAGCGCCGCCGCGTTCAGGATGCCGAAGTGCGCGTCCACCTGCCGGCCCTGCGCGTCGAAGAACAGCGTCACCGGCAGGCCGTTCGACCCGATGGCGCGGGCCAGTGCGCCCGGGCGGTCGAGCCAGACTTCCCGCAGCGGCAGGCCCTGCTGGCGCAGGAAGGTGTTGACCGTGGCAGCCGGCTCGCCCTGGTTCACGAACAGGAAACCCACGGCGGTCTCGCGCTGCTGGGCGGCGGCGAGCACCGGCATCTCGACCCGGCAGGGGCCGCACCAGCTGGCCCACAGGTTGACCACCACCGGCCGGCCGGCGGCGGCTTGCGCCAGGGTCACCTGACCCGGGCCGTCCAGGGCCGCCAGATCCACCGCCGGCATGCGGGTGGGCGCAGCCTGGTTCAGCCAGAGCATGCCGGCCAGCCACATCGCCAGCCCGGTGCCGCCGCCGATGCCCAGCGCACGGCGCGACCCGGCGTGGCGCCAGGCCACCGCCACCAGCCAGCCAAACCCGACCAGCAGACCGGCCGGGGCCGACCAGCCGCCATCGCGCACATCCAGCACCGACAGCGGAGCCTCGGCATAGGCCGAGGCGTGCAGGGCAACAAAGGCGAGTCGCGCGGCAACCAGCCCCAGCACGGCGGCGTGGAAAACGGCGTCGCCCGACCGCGGTCGGTCCACCCGACCGGCCAGCCACGACGCCAGCCAGACCGCCGCGAGCAGCAGCACCGGTGCGGTGGGGAGGGCCACCGGCCCGAGCTGAAGGGACAACATGGCGGGGTGGACCCGCTTCAGGCCGCCGGGTTCTCCACCAGCAGCGCAATGCCCTGACCACCACCCACGCAGGCCGACGCCACGCCCCAGCGCGCACCGATGGCCTGGATCTGGCGCGACACGGTCACGGTGCAGCGCACGCCGGTGGCGGCCAGCGGATGGCCCAGCGCGATGGCTCCGCCATGCACGTTCAGGCGGTCCAGATCGAGGCCGAGCTCGCGGCCCACGGCCAGGGTCTGGGCGCCCTGGGCTTCATTGATCTCGAAGCGGGCCACATCGTCCAGCTTCAGCCCGGCGCGCTCCAGCAGCAGCCGGATGGCCGGGGCCGGGCCGATGCCCATGTGGGCCGGGTCCACGCCCACCACGGCGGCGGCCGCCACGCGGGCCAGCGGGGCCTTGCCCCAGGCGCGCACCACGTCACCGCTGGCCACCAGTGCGGCAGCGGCGGCGTCGGTCAGGGCCGAGCTGTTGCCACCGGTCTGCACGCCGTCCTTGAACACGGTGCGCAGCTTGGCCAGCACCTCGGGCGGGGTGGGACGGGGGTGGGTGTCGCGGTCGGCCACGGCGGCCTTGCCGGCCAGGCGCAGGCTGCGCGGGCGGTGGCCGTCGAGCTCGAAGGTTTCATTGGCCACCGGCACGATCTCGCCGGCCAGCCAGCCGCTCTCCTGCGCGGCGCAGGCGCG
Organism: Comamonadaceae bacterium; assembly: GCA_013823485.1. Classification (GTDB taxonomy): domain Bacteria; phylum Pseudomonadota; class Gammaproteobacteria; order Burkholderiales; family Burkholderiaceae_C; genus Hydrogenophaga. The sequence goes on along the minus strand of PNMF01000042.1, from coordinate 13,870 downwards.
CGCGAACGACTGCGCGGCGAAGGCGTCGACGTCGGCCCGGGTGATGCCGTAGCGCTGCGCCAGGTTCTCGGCGGTGCGGATCATGTTGATGTCCACCGACGGGTCGGTGAGCGCCTCCCACATGTAGTCCTTGAAGCCCACCGGCGCACCCAGCCGGAAGCCGCCCCGGTGGTCGAAGGCGGCGATCGGGTTGCGGGTCATGGACTCGGTGCCCACCAGCAGCGCGGTGGTGGCCACGCCGGCGCCGATCTGTTCGCCGGCCTGCCGGAACAGCTCGAAGCCGGTGCCGCAGATGCGCTGCACCATCAGCGCCGGCACCACCTGCGGCACCCCGGCGTACAGGCCGATGTGGCGGGGCACATAGAACTGGTCGAAGCCGCCGGGGGCCATGTTGCCGGCCAGCACCGAGTCGACCTGTGCCGCCTCGATGCCGGTGCGCGCCAGCACCTCGCGCGCCACCTTGATGCCCAGATCGATCGGGTTGGCGTCGGCGAAGGCGCCCATGTAATCGACCATCGGCGTGCGCACGCCGTCCAGGATGAAAACGTCGGAGAAGGTCTGGAACTGGCCACGGCTCATGAAACGGTCCTCGGGTTGTCTGGTACTCCCCGAGTGTATGCAGCCGGCCGGGCCGGACCGGCTGCCCCGAAGACGCCAGGGTGTCAGCGGAACACGCCGACCGCGTCGGCCAGCCGCCCGGCCCGCTGGGTGAGCGAGTTGGCGGCGGCGGTGGACTGTTCCACCAGCGTGGCGTTCTGCTGCGTCACCTGGTCGAGCTGGGTCACGGCGGCATTGACCTGGCCGATGCCGGTGACCTGTTCGTGGGTGGCGCGGCCGATGTCGCGGATCATGGAAGACACGGTCTGCGCTTCGTGCAGGATGCTCTGCATGGCTTCGCCGGCCTGCTGCGCCAGCTGGTGACCGGACGCCACGCGGTCGTTGCTGTCCTGGATGAGCTGGCCGATTTCCTTGGCCGCCTGCGCGCTGCGCTGGGCCAGGTTGCGCACCTCGCCGGCCACCACCGCAAAGCCCCGGCCCTGCTCGCCGGCCCGGGCGGCTTCCACCGCCGCATTGAGCGCCAGGATGTTGGTCTGGAAGGCAATGCCGTCGATCAGGCTGGTGATTTCTGCAATGCGGCGCGAGCTGGCGCTGATCTCGCCCATGGTGCCGACCACCTGGGTCACGATCTGGCTGCCCTGCTCGGCCGCGTGGCTGGCCTTCTCGGCCATGCGGGTGGCCTCGTCGGCGGTGCGGCCGGTGCTGGACACGGTGGCGTTCATCTCTTCCATGGAGGCCGCCGTTTCCTGCAGGCTGGAGGCGGCCTGCTCGGTGCGCTCGCTGAGGTCGGCGGTGCCGGCGGCCATTTCCTCGCTGGAAGCCCGCACGCCGCCGATCTGGGCCGACACATCGTCGAGCAGCGCCCGCAGGTTCAGGCCGGACTGGTTGACGGTGCGCAGCAGCATGCCGATCTCGTCCACCCGGTTGAGCTGCTCGTTGCTGCCCGGCTGGCCGGCGGCCACCGCCTGCGCCTGGCGCAGCACCTGCTGCACCGGCGCCACGATCTGGCGGTCCAGCCACCAGGCCACTGCGCCGAAGGCCACCGCCATCTGCGCGGCCAGCGACAGGGCCTCGCCCAGCGGATGGATCACGAAGCCGGCGCCGGCCACCGCCGCCAGCGCGGCGGACATCGGCCACAGGATGCGGCTGCGCAGCGAGGCGGTCTGGGTCCAGGACATCCAGCGGGCCAGGCCGGTGCGGATGATGATGCCCTTGTGGAAGGCCTGCGAGCCCTGCTCGCCGCGCACGAATCGGGCATAGAGCTGCTCGGCCTGTCGCACCTCGTCGCGGGTGGGCTTGGTGCGCACCGACATGTAGCCCACCAGCTGGCCGTCGCGCACCACCGGCGTGGCGTTGGCACGCACCCAGTAGTGGTCGCCGTTCTTGCAGCGGTTCTTGACCAGCGCCGTCCAGGACTGCCCGCCTTTGAGCGTTTCCCACATGTCGGCAAACGCCTCCTTCGGCATGTCCGGGTGGCGCACCAGGTTGTGCGGCTGCCCGATGAGCTCCTCTGCCGTGAAACCGCTCACCGCCAGGAACGATTCGTTCGCATACCGGACATGGCTCTGGGTGTCGGTGGTGGACAGCAGCGTCGCGTCGGCCGGGAATTCGAACTCGCGCTGGGTCACGGGCAGGTTGGTGCGCATGGGAAACCTCCGGAGAAAAAAGAGGGGCCAGGAAATGCTGGCGTGTCCCCTTTTCGACCGACTTGCGTTTGTCTTGAACAAAACCCTGTTCCGGTTGCGGTCGTTCGTCACGCTGGCGGCCTATGAACGCCATAGGCAATTTGTCATTGCCCGGCCAAAACCACCGGCCTAGACTGCCCGTTCGCCTTTACCGGGCGAACCTCACCAACGACAAGGAGCCACGATGACAACCGAAACCAAATGCCCCTTCTCCGGCGCCGCCATCCCGGCCGCCGCCACCGGCCAGGCCCGCACCAACACCGACTGGTGGCCGAACCAGCTGCGCCTGAACATCCTGCACCAGCACACCCCGGCCTCCAACCCGATGGGTGAAGATTTCGACTACACACAAGCGTTCCAGCAGCTCGACCTGGACGCCGTGGTCGCCGACCTCAAGGCCCTCATGACCGACTCCCAGGACTGGTGGCCGGCCGACTGGGGCCACTACGGCGGCCTGATGATCCGCATGGCCTGGCACGCCGCCGGCACCTACCGCATCTCCGACGGCCGTGGCGGCGCCGGCACCGGCAACCAGCGCTTCGCCCCGCTCAACAGCTGGCCCGACAACGGCAACCTGGACAAGGCCCGCCGCCTGCTCTGGCCGATCAAGCAGAAGTACGGCAACCACCTCTCCTGGGCCGACCTGTTCATCCTGGCCGGCAACGTCGCGCTGGAATCCATGGGCTTCAAGACCTTCGGCTTTGCCGGTGGCCGTGAAGACATCTGGGCGCCCGAAGAAGACATCTACTGGGGACCGGAATCGAAGTGGCTGGCCAGCAGCAAGGAGGCCGACAGCCGCTACTCCGGCGAACGCATGCTCGACGACCCGCTGGGCGCCGTGCAGATGGGCCTGATCTATGTGAACCCGGAAGGCCCGGACGGCGTGCCCGACCCGGTGGCCTCCGGCCGCGACGTGCGCGAGACCTTCGCCCGCATGGCCATGAACGACGAAGAGACCGTGGCCCTGGTGGCCGGCGGCCACACCTTCGGCAAGGCCCACGGCGCGGGTGATCCGTCGCTGGTCGGCCCCGAGCCGGAAGGCGCCGCCATTGAAGAGCAGGGCTTCGGCTGGATCAACCGCCTGGGCACCGGCAAGGGCGTGCACACCACCACCAGCGGCATCGAAGGCGCCTGGAAACCCAACCCGACCACCTGGGACAACGGCTACTTCGACATGCTGTTCGGCTACGAATGGGAGCTGACCAAAAGCCCGGCCGGCGCCCACCAGTGGACGCCGAAGAACTGCAAGCCCGAGCACCTGATCCCGGACGCGCACGACCCGTCCAAGAAGCACCCGCCCATGATGACCACGGCCGACCTGTCGCTGCGCATGGACCCGGCCTACGAAAAGATCTCGCGCCGCTTCCACCAGAATCCGGCCGAGTTCGCCGACGCCTTTGCCCGCGCCTGGTTCAAGCTGACCCACCGCGACATGGGCCCGCGCGCCCGTTACCTGGGCAAGCTGGTGCCCAAGGAAGTGCTGATCTGGCAGGACCCGGTGCCGCCGGTGGACCACCCCCTGGTCGACGAGAAGGACATCGCCGCGCTGAAGGCGCAGGTGCTGGCCTCTGGCCTGAGCGTGCAGCAGCTGGTGTCGGTGGCCTGGGCCTCGGCCGCCACCTTCCGTGGTAGCGACAAGCGCGGCGGCGCCAACGGTGCCCGCATCCGCCTGGCCCCGCAGAAGGACTGGGAAGCCAACCAGCCGGCCGAACTGGCCACCGTGCTGGCCAGGCTCGAGACCATCCGCAGCGCCTTCAACAGCGCGCAGCCGGGCAGCAAGAAGATCTCGCTGGCCGACCTGATCGTGCTGGCGGGCAGCGCTGCGGTGGAAGCCGCCGCCCAGGCCGCCGGCGTGAAGGTCACGGTGCCGTTCGCGCCGGGCCGCACCGACGCCTCGCAGGAGCAGACCGACGTCGACTCCTTCGCGGTGCTGGAACCGGTGGCCGACGGCTTCCGCAACTATGTCAAGCGCGGCCTGGAGGACTCGGTGGCCGAGCGCCTGATCGACAAGGCCCAGCTGCTGCAGCTCAGCGCCCCGGAAATGACCGCCCTGGTCGGCGGCATGCGCGCCCTGGGCATCACCGCCGCCGGCACCCGCCACGGTGTGTTCACCGACCGCCCGGGCACGCTGTCGAACGACTTCTTCGTGAACCTGCTCGACATGCGCACCCAGTGGAAAAAGACGGCGGCCGCCGGCGTGCTGGAAGGCCGTGACCGCAAGACCGGCGAAGTGCGCTTCACCGGCACCGTGGTCGACCTGGTGTTCGGCTCGAACTCGCAGCTGCGCGCCCTGGCCGAGGTCTATGCCCAGAGCGACAACCGCGAGAAGTTCGTGCGCGACTTCGTGGCCGCCTGGGTCAAGGTCATGAACAACGACCGTTTCGATCTCGCCTGAAGGCATCCGGCGTGCTCCCGGTGAGCCGCCGGAACATGGCGATGAAGGCCGAGGTGGAGGCATAGCCCAAGTCCTGGGCGATGGCCTCCACCGTCTGGCCGGCTTCCAGCAACGGCAGCGCCCGCGACACCCGCAGGCGCTGCCGCCATTCGTTCAGGCCCATGCCCAGCCGGGCCTGGAAGCGCCGGGCCAGGGTGCGTTCGGTGGTGTGCACCGTGCGCGCCCAGTCGGCCGCGCTGCGGTTGTCACCCGGCTGGTCCTGCAGGGCCAGCAGCACCGGCTGCAGCAGGGCGTCGTCGGTGCCGGGCAGCCAGCTCGGCAGCACCTGCGACTGCGCCATCTCGTCCACCACCACCCGCAACAAACGCTCCTGCGCGGCCGTGTAGGGCAGCACCGGAGGCTGCGCCTGCAGGCGCTCCAGCAGGCTGTGCAGCAGCGGGCTCACGCTCACCGCGCAGGGCTGCGCCGGCATCGGCGGGATGAGTTCGGGCGCGATGTAGACCGAGGCGTGGTGCGACGCCTGCCGGTTCATGCCCCGGTGCCCCACCCCCGGCGGCAGCCACAACGCGGCCTGCGGCGGCACCATGCAGACGGTGCCGGTGAGCTCGACCTCCATTACGCCGCTGAAGGAATACACCAGCTCGCCCCAGCGGTGGCTGTGGCGCGGGTAGGTGGCGTCCGGCGGCAGGTCGGCCACGCGGAAATGCACCGGGCACGGCAGGGCTTCGGTGAACTCGGGGCTGCTGACCTGCAGCGGGGCGTTGCGTTGACGGGGTGGCGGCATGGGCTTGTCGGATTCTCGTTAGGTGCCGCACATCCGTCAAAGCCAGAATCGGTGGATGGACACCCGACAACCCCTGGACGCCCGGGCCACCGGCCTGATGCTCATGCTCTGCCTGCTGTGGAGCGCGCAGCAGATCGTGCTCAAGGCCACCGCAGACGACTTTTCGCCGGTGCTGCAGATCGCAGTGCGCTCCGGCATTGCGGCGGCGCTGGTCGGCCTGCTCATGGCCTGGCGCGGCGAACCGCTGGATGTGGGCAGCGGCGTGTGGCAACCGGGTGCTGCGGCCGGCGCGCTGTTCGCCTTCGAGTACCTGCTGGTGGGCGAGGGGCTGCGCCACACCTCGGCGGCGCACATGATCGTGTTCCTCTACACCGCGCCGGTGTTCGCCGCGCTCGGCCTGCACTGGAAGCTGCCCTCGGAACGGCTGGCGCCGCTGCAGTGGGCGGCATAACGCTGGCGTTTGCGGGCATCGCCATCGGCTTCCTGTGGCGCGACGCCTCAACCCCCGGCGACTGGCGCCGCATGCTGTGGGGTGATGCGCTGGGCCTGCTGGCGGGCATGGCCGGGGGTGCCACCACGGTGGTCATCCGCACCACGAAGGTGGCGGCCCTGCCAGCCACCCAGACCCTGCTCTACCAGCTGCTGGGGGCCTTTGTGCTGCTGCTGCCGGCCGCCTTCCTGATGGGGCACACCACCTTCCGGCCGACGCCGGCGGTGTGGGGCGCGCTGGCCTTTCAGGCGGTGGTGGTGAGCTTTGCCAGCTTCCTGCTGTGGTTCTGGCTGCTGCGGCACTACCTGGCCTCGCGGCTGGGCGTGTTCTCGTTCCTCACGCCGGTGTTCGGCGTGCTGCTGGGGGCCTGGCTGCTGGCCGAGCCGATCGAGCCCAGCTTCCTGCTGGGGGCACTGCTGGTGCTGGGCGGCGTGGTGCTGGTCAGCGGCCACGGCTGGATCAGCGCGGCGTGGGCGGCGCGTGGCGCACCCTGCGGAACAGCCAGAACGCGATCGTGAGGTTGAGCAGGTTCCAGCCGATGCCGTTGATGAAGGCGGCCCGGTAGCTGCCGGTCAGGTCGAACACCCAGCCCGAGAGCCAGCCGCCCAGCGCCATGCCCACCAGCGTGGCCATGATGACCGCCCCCACCCGCGCGCCGGCCTCCTGCGGGTCGAAGTGTTCGCGCACGATGATGGCGTAGGCCGGCACGATGCCGCCCTGGAACAGGCCGAACAGGGCCGAGATCACATACAGCGGCACCAGCCCGTCGAAGGGCAGGAACAGCAGCAGCGCCACGCCCTGCAGGGCCGAACCCAGCAGCAACGTGCGGATGCCGCCGATGCGGTCGCAGATGAGGCCCGACACCAGCCGGCTGACGATGCCGCAGGCCAGCATGAGCGAGAGCATTTCGGCCCCCCGGGCCGCGCCGAAGCCCAGGTCGGAGCAATAGGCCACGATGTGCACCTGCGGCATCGACATCGCCACACAGCAGGCCACGCCCGCCACGCACAGCAGCTGCTGCGCCCGGGCCGGCGACAGGCCGAAGGGCCGGCTGCGGTCGGTACCGGTCAGCACGCCGCCGGCCCCGCTCACCGGTGCCGGTGCGGCCTCTGCCAGCGGCGGGCGCTGGCGCATGCACAGCGACAGCAGGAACATGCCGATGCCGCAGAACACGCCCATGAGGATGTAGGTCTGGCGCCAGCCGATGGTGTCGATGCCGTGCTGCACGATGGGTGGCCACAGCGCGCCGGCCACATAGTTGCCGCTGGCGCAGATGGCCACCGCGATGCCGCGCCGCCGGTTCCACCACAGCGCGGTGTCGGCCAGCAGCGGCGCAAACGTCGACGAACTCCCCAGCAGCCCCAGCAGCAGCCCGTGCGCCAGCCCGAAGCTCCAGATGCTGCCCGACAGGCCGGCCCACACGAAGCCGCCCACCACCGCGACCGAGCCGACCCACAGCACCGGCATGAGGCCATGGCGGTCGGCCAGGCGGCCGGTGAAGATGCCGCCGATGCCCAGGCAGACCATCATCAGCGTGTAGGGCAGCGAGGCGTCGGCCCGGCCGACACCGAACTCGGCCTGCACCGCCGGCAGCACCACCGAGACCACATACATCGCGCTGTTGCCCAGCGTCACCAGGCCCAGCGTGATGAGCAGGCGCCACGCGGCCTGGCGCGAGTCGATGACCGAGGGATCGGCGCGTTGTGCGCTGGGGCTGGAGGAGGCGGCGTTCATGACCACACGCTAGCGCAGCGGCTTGTCGGCCCCTGTCGCGCGGGTTGCGCAGACCATGCCAAACTCGACAGCCACCATGGAACACAACATCTCGCTCATCACCACCATCGCCGCCGGCTTCGGGCTGGCGCTGGTGCTGGGCGTGATCGCCTTGCGGCTGAAGCTGCCGGCGCTGGTGGGCTACCTGCTGGCCGGCGTGGTGCTGGGCCCCTTCACCCCCGGCTTCGTGGCCGATGCCGGGCTGGCCGCGCAGCTGGCCGAGATCGGCGTGATGCTGCTGATGTTCGGGGTGGGCCTGCACTTCTCGCTGGACGACCTGCTGGCGGTGCGCAAGATCGCGGTGCCCGGCGCGGTGGTGCAGATGCTGGTGGCCACACTCATGGGCATGGGGCTGGCCACCTGGTGGGGCTGGGGCGTCGGGCAGGCGCTGGTGTTCGGCATTGCGCTGTCGGTGGCCAGCACGGTGGTGCTGCTGCGCGCGCTGGAAAGCCTAGGCCTGCTGGACTCGCACACCGGGCGCATCGCGGTGGGCTGGCTGGTGGTGGAAGACCTGGCCATGGTGCTGGTGCTGGTGCTGCTGCCGCCGCTGGCCGGCTACCTGGGCGGCACTCAGCCGGCGGCCGACGGCGTGCCGGTGTGGCAGACCGTGGGCAGGACGCTGCTGCAGGTGGCGGCCTTCGTGGTGCTGATGCTGGTGGTGGGCCGCCGGGTGTTCCCCTGGCTGCTGTGGCAGGTGGCCAGAACAGGCTCGCGCGAGCTGTTCACGCTGTGCGTGGTGGCGGCTGCGGTGGGCATTGCCTTCGGGTCGGCAGCGCTGTTCGGGGTGTCGTTCGCACTCGGCGCCTTCTTTGCCGGCATGGTGCTGCGCGAATCCGAGTTCAGCCACCGGGCGGCCGAAGAATCGCTGCCGCTGCGCGACGCCTTTGCGGTGCTGTTCTTCGTGTCGGTCGGCATGCTGTTCAACCCGGCCGTGCTGGTCGAGCAGCCGCTGCGGGTGCTGGGCGTGGTGCTGATCATCCTGCTGGGCAAGTCGCTGGCGGCCGCCCTGCTGGTGCTGGCCATGCGCTACCCGCTCAACACCGCGCTCACCGTCTCGGCCAGCCTGGCTCAGATCGGCGAGTTCTCGTTCATCCTGGTCGGCCTGGGTGCGTCGCTGGGGCTGATGGACCCGGCCGGGCAGAGCCTGGTGCTGGCCGGTGCGCTGATCTCCATCGCGCTGAACCCGCTGCTGTTCCGCGCCATCGCGCCGCTGCAGGCCTTCCTGCGCGAGAAGTCGGCCTATGTGCGGCGGCTGGAGGCGCGCGATGACCCGCTGGCCGAACTGCCCATGAGCACCGAGCAGCGCTTCCTGGCGCAGCAGGTGGTGCTGGTCGGCTACGGCCGGGTGGGCCGGCGCATTGCCGACGCCCTGCGGGCCGCCGGGCAGCCCTTCGTGGTGGCCGAGCAGAACCGCGAACTGGTGGAGCGCCTGCGCACCCAGGGCATGGCCGCCGTGGCCGGCGACGCGGCCGAGCCGGCGGTGCTGATCCAGGCCCACATCGCCCACGCCCGCATGCTGGTGGTGGCCACCCCGGACGCGCTGGCCGCCCAGGCCATGATCGACACCGCGCGCACGCTCAACCCCGGCATCGAGGTGGTCGTGCGCTCCCACAACGAAGAAGAGGCCGCACAGCTGCGCGCCGCCGGTGCGGGCACCGTGTTCCTGGGCGAGGCCGAACTGGCCGGCGCCATGACACGCCATGTGCTGGCGCCGCCGGGCAGCCGCGGCAGCGCACATGCCTGAGACCGTCCGCCCCCCGTCCGCCCCTGCCTCCACCGCCCCCGATACCGCCCGTACCCTGCCGCTGCTGCTGCTGGCCGCCCTGGCCAGCATGGCGGCGCAGCGCATCGGCGACGCCATGCTGCCCGAGCTGTCGCGGGAGTTCGGCGTCGGGCTGTCGGAGGCCGCACAGGTGGTGTCGGTGTTCGCGCTGGCCTACGGCCTGGCCCAGTTGTTCTACGGCCCGCTGGGCGACCGCTTCGGCAAGCTGCGGGTGCTGGTGGGCGCCGCGCTGCTGTGCGCCGCCGGCAGCCTGGCGGCGGTGTGGGCCGGCGGGCTGGACGCCCTGCTGGTGACCCGGCTGGTGGTGGGCCTGGGGGCCGCCGGCCTGATCCCGCTGGGGCTGGCCTGGGTGGGCGACCATGTGCCCTACGAACAGCGGCAGGTGGCGCTGGCGCGCATCGGCCTGGGCATCACGCTGGGCATCATGGGCGGGCAGGTGGCCGGCGGCCTGTTCACCGACGGCCCGGGCTGGCGCTGGGGCTTCGGCGCCATGGCGCTGCTGTTTGCCGCTGTGGGCCTGTGGCTGGCGGCCGAGGTGCGGCGGCAGCACCGGCGCGGCGTGGTCGCGGCGGCGGCCTTGCCGCCGGCGGGCGGGCTGTGGCGGCTGTGGGGCTCCATCGTCACCGGGCGCTGGTCCCGGGTGGTGCTGGCGGTGGCGCTGGTGAACGGCTTCATCGGCTTCGGCGTGCCCGCCATCTGGGCGGCCCACCTGCACCAGGTGCAGGGGCTGAGCCTGTCGGCCGCCGGCGCGGTGGCGGCCTGTTATGGCCTGGGCGGATCGGCCTACATGCTGCTGGCCGGGCCGCTGTCGGCGCGGCTGGGCGAGAGCCGGCTGGCCTGGACCGGTGGCGCCCTGGTGGCCACCGGCTTCGTGCTGCTGGGTCTGCTGCCCGGCACGCTTGTGTCGCCGCTGGCCGCGGCCATGGCCGGCTTCGGCTTCTTCATGTTCCACAACACGCTGCAGCTCAACGCCACCCAGATGACGCCGCACGCGCGCGGCACCGCCGTGTCGCTGTTCGCGTGCGCGTTGTTCGTGGGCAATGCGGCCGGTGCCGCCAGCGCCGCCGCACTCGCTCCGGTGCTGGGCTCCGGGGTGGTGCTGGCGGCCGGCGGGCTGGCGTTCGGCGCCCTGGGGGCGTTCTTCGGCTGGGCGGTGCGGGCGTTGCGCTGAAGGTCGGCGTGTGCGCTCAGGTGAGCGCCAGCGACATCCAGGGGAACACGGCCACCAGCAGCAGCACCAGCAGCATCACGCCCACAAAGGGCAGGGTGCCGGCGAAGATGCTTTCCACCGACACCTTCGGGTCGTTGAGTGTGGACTTGACGGTGAACACCGAAATGCCGAAGGGCGGGGTGAGCAGACCGATCTCCACGGCCAGCACGGTGATCACGCCGAACTGGATCAGGTTGAAGCCGAGGTCCGCAGCAATCGGCGCGGCCACCGGCGTCATGATCAGCAGGATCGAGCTGCTGTCCAGGATCATGCCCAGCAGCAGCAGGATCAGCACATAGATCATCAGGAAGCCCCAGGGGCCGAAGCCGCTGTCCTGCACCAGGTCGCTGATGGCCACCGGCACGCCGGCCACCGACAGCATGCGGCTGTAGAAGCCCGCCGCCACCAGCAGGATCAGGATGCCCACCGACACCGCGCCGGTCTCGGTCAGCACCCGCCACAGGTTGCCGCCGCCCAGCTTGCGCCGCAGGATGGCAATGACGAAGGCGCCGAACGCGCCCACGCCCCCGGCCTCGGTGGGCGTGAAGAAGCCGGAGTACAGGCCGCCCAGCACCAGCGCCACCAGGGCGGCAATCGGCACCAGCTTGGTCAGCATCTCGCCGGTGGTGAGCAGGCGCGCAGTGCTGCGCTCGGCCGCGATCTCGGCCTGCTTCTTCAAATCGAACACCACGCCCGGGGAGAAGCGGGCCATCAGCACGATCATCACGGCGAAGGCGATGGCCAGGAAGAAGCCCGGGATCACGCCGGCAATGAACAGGGTGCCGATGGACTGCTCGGCCAGCACGCCGTAGATGATCATCAGCAGGCTGGGCGGGATCATCATGCCCAGCACCGAACTGCCGGCCACGGTGCCGGCGGCGAAGCTGGTGCGGTAGCCGTGGCGCACCATCTCGGGCACCGCCACGCGGGTGAACACCGCCGCCGAGGCGATGGACACGCCGGTCACGGCGGCGAACACGGTGTTCGCCGCCACGGTGGCCACGCCCAGGCCGCCGCGGATGCGGCGCAACAGGGTCTCGGCCACGTCGAAGGTGTCCTTGCCGACGTTCGCTATGGACACCAGCAGCCCCATGAGCACGAAGAGCGGGATGGTGGCGAAGATGTAGTCGGCCACGCCGTTGTAGGCCGACAGGTAGAGCAGGCGCATGGCCATTTCCACGTCTTCGCGCATCAGCCAGATGCCGGCGAAGCCGACCGCGGTCAGGGCCACGGCAATGTGCAGGCCGATCAGCACCAGAAAGACCAGGGCTCCGATGAGGAGCCCGCCCAGGGCGAGTTCGCTCATGCCTGAGCTCCTTGAACGACGGGGTTGCGCAGCAGGGAAGGGATGCAGCCCAGGTAGGCCACGGCGGCCACCGCCGAACCCAGCACGATCAGGGCGCGGAACGGCCAGGTCACCACGGTGAAGACGCCTTGCACGCCCATGTATTCCTGGCTCTGGTAAGCCTCGACCAGCTCGGGCCAGGCAATGACGGCCAGGGCGGCGAACAGCAGCGCGCCCACGACCACGTTGAACACATCCAGGGCCTTGACGGCGGCGGTGGAGCGGCGGGCGATGAACTGCAGCAGGAAGTCGCTGCGGGTCATGCGGCCGGAGCAGATGGCGGCGGCCAGCTGCAGGAAGACGATGGAGGCCACCGAGCGGGCGGCGAACTCGGCCACGCCGGTGATCGGCGCGTCGAAGAAATTGCGGCCCAGCACGTCGGCCACCACCAGCAACATCATGGCGAAGATCCAGACGGTGCCGATGGCGGCCATCAGGTTGGCCAGCCCTTGCAGGGGATTGGTGAGGCCGGCGACCGCGGGGGTCTCGCTGGCGAAATCAGGTTCGTTGTGCACGGGTCACCCGCAGGAGATGGGTCAAAAAAACCGCCGCCGGCACGCAGGCCGGACGGCGGAGAAGGTCATGCCATCAGCGGTTCTGGGCTTCCCAGTCGCGCAGCGGTTTCACGCCGCGCGCGCGCAGCTCGTCGAAGTAGGCCTTGAGCACCTGCTTGCCGCCGTCGCCGGTGGTCTGCAGCCAGGGCGCCACGATGTTGGGCAGGCTGTTGACCCACTTGGTCTTTTCGGCCTGCGGCAGTTCGGTGATCTGCAGGCCGGCGGCCTTCATGGTGTCCAGCGCGGCGTTGGCGGTCTTGGTGACGTGCTGGCCGTGGGCCTTGGAGGTGGCCTTGCCGGCCTGCAGCATGGCGTCCTGCACTTCCTTGGGCAGCTTCTCGAAGAAGCGCTTGTTGACCGCCACGCTGCCGAAGTACATGGCGCCGATGTCGATGCGGGTCAGGTGCTTGGCCACTTCGTACACGCGGGCCGGGCCGATGCCGCTGGCAAACGACAGCGCGCCCTGGGTCACGCCGGTCTGGATGTTGGTGTAGTAGGTGGTCAGGGCGCCGTCCACCGGGGTGGCACCGGTGTCGCGCAGCCAGTTGGCCGAGGTGCCGGGGGCATTGATGCGCTTGTTCTTCAGCGCATCCATGTTGGTGACCGGGAAGTTGGCGTAGATGTCGTAGCTGTCGGTGATCAGCGAAGAGAGCGGCACCATGTTCTGGGCGGCCCAGCTGTCCTTGAGCGCCGGCACGGTGGCGTTGAGCTTGTCGAAGATCTCGATCAGCTGCTCGTGGTTGGTGGTGGCGAACGGGGTGAAGTAGGTCACGTTCTGCAGCGGCATGGCGGAGTTCTCCCACACGGTGCCGACCATGCCCACATCCACGATGCCGTCGCGCACGGCCGCGCGGGTGTCGGTGAACTTGTAGAGCGTGCCGCCGTAGTTCTCGCGCCAGCGCACCTCGTACTTGCCGCCGCCTTCCTTCAGGATGCGGTCGACCTCGGGCTGGAACACTTCCTTCATGGCGAAGGCCCAGATGTTGGTGGTGGGGTGGCTGGAGCCGATGTTGACCGTGACGCGCTGCTGCGCGAAGGCCGAACCGGCTGCGACCGTGGCCCCGAGCGCGACCAGGCTGGCCATGGCGAATTTCGTGAATTTCATGTTGTCTCCTCGGTGGATGTCGTGGCTGTGGGTTCAGCCGGGTTGGCATGACGCCGGTGTCCCCGCACCGGCCTTCTCTGACTCTGGTTCATCGGCTGGCGGCCGGCTTTTTGCGGGCCGCCGGTGCCTTGCTGGCGGACTCGGCAAACAGTTCGCGGCTGGCGATCAGGTAGCCGCGAACCCGGTCG
>PNMF01000041.1 GCA_013823485.1 Comamonadaceae bacterium | reverse complement strand
TGGCGCTGGTGGAGCGGTAGTTCTGCTCCAGCTTGATGACCTGGAGCGCCGGAAAGTCGATGGGCAGCTTGCGCAGGTTGTCGAGGGTGGCACCGCGCCAGCCGTAGATGCTCTGGTCGTCGTCACCCACGGCGGTGAAGCGGGCGCGCTCGCCCACCAGCAGCTTGAGCAGCTCGTACTGGGTGGCGTTGGTGTCCTGGTATTCGTCCACCAGCACATGGCCCATCTTGCGCTGCCATTTGTCGCGCACGGCCGGGTGTTCGCTGAGCAGTTTCAGGGGCAGGCTGATCAGGTCGTCGAAGTCGACCGCCTGGTAGGCGGTCAGGCGTTCTTCGTAGCGGACCATGATGGTGGCGGCCACGCGTTCGGTCTCGTCGCGCGCCTGCTTCAGGGCCTGAGCCCCGTTCAGCCCGGCGCTCTTCCAGGCGCTGATGGTCCATTGCCACTGCCGCGCGGTGGCGGCGTCGGTGGTGCCGCCGCAGTCCTTGAGCAGGCTGGTGATGTCGTCGGTGTCCAGGATGCTGAACTGCTTCTTCAGGCCCAGCGTTTCGCCGTCTTCGCGCAGCAGCCGCACACCCAGGGCGTGGAAGGTGCAGATCAGCACCTTCCTGGCGTCGCGACCGACCAGCTGGCCGGCGCGTTCGCGCATTTCGGCGGCGGCCTTGTTGGTGAAGGTGATGGCCGCGATGCGGTCCGCCGCCAGGCCGGCCTGGATCAGGCGGGCGATCTTGTGGGTGATGACCCGGGTCTTGCCCGAGCCGGCCCCGGCCAGCACCAGACAGGGGCCGCCGAGGTGGTTCACGGCTTCGAGCTGTGCGAGGTTCAGGCCGGCGGACATCGGGGCTCTCGGGCAAAGCCTTCGATGATACCGGGGGGTGTCCGGCGCTGCTGAGACAATCCGGTCCGTGCTCAATGTCCTGCTCGTCACTTTTCCGTTCTTTGCGCTGGTGCTGGCCGGCTATGTCGCCGCCCGCCGCAAGATGCTGCCGCTGGAGGCCATTCCCGGTCTGAACGGCTTCGTGCTGTTCTTCGCGCTGCCCTGCATGCTGTTTCGCTTCGGCTCCACCACGCCGATCGCCCAGCTGCTGGACGCCGCCGTGTTCGGCGTGTACGCGCTGTGCGGCCTGCTGATGGTGGCGTTTGCGCTGGTGATCACGCTGAACGACCGCATCCGCTGGAACGACGGCGCGTTCGGCGCGCTGGTCGCGGCCTTCCCCAACACCGGCTTCATGGGCGTGCCGCTGCTGGCGGCGCTGCTGGGGCCGAACGCGGTGGGCACGGTGATCGTGGTGATCCTGGCCGACATGCTGATCACCTCGTCCTTGTGCATCGCGCTCTCGCGACTGGACGGTGCCCAGGGCCAGGGGGTGCAGGCCATGCTGGACGCCGGGCGCAAGGCGCTGCGCGGCGTGCTGACCAACCCGATGGCCTGGTCGATCCTGCTGGGGGCGCTGGCATCGGCGGTCGATTTCCGCTTCCCGCTGCCGGTCGAGAAGACCGCCTGGCTGCTGGCCGACGCGGCGTCGCCGGTGGCGCTGTTCACCATCGGCGCGGTGCTGGCCCGTTCGCAGATGCAGGCCAACCACCCGATGCCGGTGTCGGACTATGTGCCGGTGGCGCTGATGAAGCTGTTCCTGCACCCGCTGCTGGTGCTGGGCGTGGGCATGGGCGCGATGCAGCTGGGCGTGCCGCTGCAGCCGGCGGCCCTGACGGTGATGGTGCTCACCGCGTCACTGCCGAGTGCCAGCAATGTGTCGTTGCTGGCCGAACGCTTCGGGGCCGACAACGGCCGCATCGCCCGCATCATCCTGGTGTCGACCGCTGCCTCGTTCCTGAGCTTTTCGGCCGCGGTCAACCTGCTGACCTGACCGACCTCCGGTCTCCCGCCGCCCGGCTTCAGAGCGACAGCGGGTCCACATCCACCGCGAAGCGCAGCAGCCCACGGGCCGCGGGGTCGCTGCGGCAGGCCAGCAGCAGCGGCTGCCAGGCCGCCAGGAAACGCTGCAGCACCGGCCGCGAGACGGCCTCCACCAGCAGCTGGGCGCGCTCCACATTCGCCACCCGCTGGATGGTCAGCGGCACGGCCGGGTAGAGGGTGATGTCGTCGGTGCCCGGCAGGTCGGCGGCGGCGCGCGCGGCCGCGTTCAGGAACCCCTGGGCGGCTTCCTGGGTGCGGGCGTCGGCCCGCAGCAGCGCCTGGTGGGCGAACGGCGGCATGCCGGCGGCCTCGCGTTCGCCCAGCTCGGCGCTGGCGAAGCCGGCGAAGTCGTGCGTGCGGAGGTGGGTGAACAGGCTGTGGGCCGGGTGCCAGGTCTGGACCCACAGTTCGCTGCCCTCGCTGTGCTGCGCGTCGCGGCCGGCCCGCCCGCCCGCCTGCATCAGCAGCGCGAACAGCCGCTCGGGCGCCCGGTGGTCGCTGGCGAACAGGGCGGCGTCGGCGTTCAGGGCGGCCACCAGCGTGATGCGGCGGAAGTCGTGTCCCTTGGCCACCATCTGGGTGCCCACCAGCACATCCACCTCGCCGCTGTGCAGGGCATCGAGCTGGGCCTCCAGGGCGCCCTTGAGCCGGGTCGAGTCGGCGTCCATGCGGGCCACGCGCACCGGCGATCCGTCGGGCCGCCGCACCTCGGTCAGCAATTCGGTCAGCTGTTCTTCGAGCTGTTCGGTGCCCCGGCCGACCGGTGCGATGTCCAGATTGCCGCAGTCCGGGCAGGCCCTTGGCACCCGGCTGGCGGTGCCGCAGTGGTGGCAGCGCAGGCTGCGGTCGATCTTGTGGAACACCCGGTACGCGCTGCAATGCGGGCACCCACTCTTCCAGCCGCAGGCGTGGCAGGCCAGCACCGGTGCGTAACCCCGGCGGTTGAGCAGCACCAGGCACTGTTCGCCGCGCGCCACCCGCTCGGTCATGGCCTGCAGCAGGGGCGGTGCCAGCAGGGCGCCTTTGGGCTGGTGGTTCATGTCGACCAGCCGCAGCCGGGGCAGGCGACCACCGCCGATGCGGCCGGGCATGTCCAGCCGCCGGTAGCGGCCCTGCTCGGCGGCATGCCAGCTTTCCAGCGACGGTGTGGCCGAGCCCAGCACCACCCGGCAGCCCTCCACCTTGGCCCGGTAGACCGCCAGGTCGCGGGCCGAATGGCGGGCGCCGTCCTGGCTCTTGTAGCTGGGGTCGTGTTCTTCGTCGACCACGATCAGCCGCAGGCCGGGCAGGCTGGCAAACACCGCCATGCGGGTGCCCAGCACGATGCGCGCCCGCCCGGTGTGGGCGGTCAGCCAGCCGGCCAGCCGCTGTGCAGGCGTCAGGCCGCTGTGCAGGCAGACCACCGCACCGCTGCCGAAACGGGCTTCAAAGCGGGCCCGCAGCCGGGCCTCGAGCTGCGGCGTGAGGTTGATTTCCGGCACCAGCACCAGCACCTGGGCGTCGGGGCGGGCGGTCAGCTCGGCTTCGGCCGCCTGCAGATAGACCTCGGTCTTGCCGCTGCCGGTGGCGCCGAACAGCAGCACCGGCCGGTCCGCCGCCTGGATGCCGGCCAGCGCTGCGGCCTGTTCATCGTGCAGGACCCTGGGCGCATCGGTCGGGCCCGGGGCGCCCCCGACCGGCGAAGGTTTGGCCAGCCGCTTGAGGCGGCGCGCGAGCTGGGTGGCGTCGAGATCGCGCAGCGGCGGCGGCAGGCTGCCCAGGGCCACCTCGCCCATGCTGCGCTGGTAATACTGGGCGGCAAAACGCAGCAGCTGCAGCCAGCCGGCCGAGAGCGGCGGCAGGCCTTCCAGCACCACCGACACCGCCCGGGCGCTGGCCGGGTCAAGTCCCTCTGGCGGGGACGCGGGGCAGTCGCGCACGATGCCCAGCACGTCGCGCGCGCCCAGCGGCACCCGCACCAGGGTACCGGCGGGCAGGGTGGTCGGGTGGCGGTAGCTCAGGACTTCCCCCAGTCCGCTGTGCACCGGGGTGGCCACCAGAACGCTGGGCCAGGCTTCCATGCTTAGGTCAAATACCTCACGCAGCACCGCGAAGTGTTCGCTAAGTGCTTGATTTTCAAACCCCTGCCGACATATCCAGAGCTTCTGTGGATAACTTTGTTGATAGTTCGTGTCCGACCCGGCAGAAGCCTTGAAAATCAAGGGCTTTCTTAGACTGCCTCCAAAATTGGCAATCTTTAAAGTCCAGCAAAATCAACAACTTAGGATTTTGTGGCCCGGCGGGGGCCGATCCTGATCCGGCAGCTGGCCCTGTCGCACCGCAGCACAAATTTTGTGCATAAGTAAGGCCTGTCAAGTGCTTTTTTGGCCCATTTTTATGGTACGGGCCACGGTATCAGTTGCCGGCGCGCAGCCGGCGCGAGTGGCGGTGCACCGCTTCCACCAGCGCCGACACGTGTTCCGGCGGGGTGTACTGGCTGATGCCATGGCCCAGGTTGAAGATGTGGGTGGCGCCCTGGCCCTCACCCTGGTGCGGCTTGCCGAAGCTCTCGAGCACCTGTGCCACCTGGGTGTCGATGGCGGCCGGCGGCGCGAACAGCACGTTGGGGTCGATGTTGCCCTGCAGCGCCTTGCCCTGCGGGCCTTCGCCCACCAGGGCGCGGGCGCGGCCGAGGTTCACCGTCCAGTCCAGGCCCAGGGCGTGGCAGTCGAGCGACTTCATGTCGTCCAGCCAGAGCCCGCCGCCCTTGGTGAACACGAGGCGCGGGATCTCCACACCCTCGTGGGTGCGGTGCAGCTGCGCCAGCACCCGGCGGGTGTAGGCCAGGCTGAAGTCCTGGAAGGCGCCGTCGGCCAGCACGCCGCCCCAGCTGTCGAACACCATGACGGCCTGCGCGCCGGCTTCGATCTGGGCATTCAGGTAGGCGGCCACCGCGTCGGCGTTGATGGCCAGGATGCGGTGCATCAGGTCCGGGCGGCTGTACATCAGGGACTTGACCAGCCGGTAGTCGTCCGAGCCGCCGCCTTCGACCATGTAGCAGGCCAGGGTCCAGGGGCTGCCCGAGAAGCCGATCAGGGGCACCCGGCCGTCCAGCGCCCGGCGGATGGAGGTGACCGCATCGAACACGTAGCGCAGCTTGTCCATGTCGGGCACGGCCAGGGTGGCCACGTCGGCCTCGTTGCGCACGGTGCGGGCGAACTTGGGGCCTTCGCCGAGGGCGAACGACAGCCCGAGGCCCATGGCGTCGGGCACGGTCAGGATGTCGGAGAACAGGATGGCCGCGTCCAGCGGGTAACGCTCCAGCGGTTGCAGCGTGACCTCGGTGGCGTAGTCCACATTGGTCGCGAGTCCCATGAAGCTGCCGGCCTTGGCGCGGGTGGCACAGTATTCCGGCAGGTAACGGCCGGCCTGGCGCATGAGCCACACGGGCGTGTGGTCGGTGGCCTGGCGCAGGCAGGCCCGCAGGAAGGTGTCGTTCTTCAGGGGAGCAAAGGACATGGGCGGTTCCGTGACTGGGGGTATCCGGCCCATTATCCACACGGCCCGGGGCCGGCTTTGTCGCCTCAGGCGGCGCTGCCTTTGTATTTGATGGTGCAGCCGTACGGGCGGGTGGTGGTCTGGCTCAGCGGCTTGCCGGCAGCGATCTCGGCCATGGCCTGCTGGATGTAGGGCACCGCCTTGGCGATGTCCTCCACCCGGGCCGAGGCGATGCTGTCGATGCCGCCGGCATACACCAGCACACCCTGCGCATTGACGATGTACATGTGCGGCGTGACGCGGGCGGCATAGGCCTCGCCGGTCTTGCCGCTCTCGTCCATCAGGGTCGCGGTCGGCGCCGCTTTCTGTTCGGCCATCCACTGACCCAGCCGGGCCGGCGCCAGATGGTCGGGGCTGCTCTCGGCGGTGGAGTTGATCGCCAGCCAGGCGATGTTCTTGCTGGCCGCGTCTTTCTGCAGCGACTGCATGTTGCCCTGGTAGTGCTTCTTGACGAAGGGGCAGCCGGGGTTGGTCCACTCCAGCACCACCGGGCGACCCTTGAAGTCGGACAGCTTCACCGGCTTGCCGGCGGTGTCCATGAGGGTGAAGTCGGGGGCGGGCTGGCCGACGGTGGCGGCCGCGTGGGCGGACAGCGGGACCAGGCCGGCGAGCGGGGCGAGCGGGGCCAGGGCACCAGCGATCAGAAAGGGACGGCGTTGCATGTGACAGCTCCTGAAAAGAATCGTTGGAATGACACGTCGCCGGCCCGTCAGAGGGGAGCCAGCGCCGCGCGGACCTCCTCCACGCTCAGCACTTCGGACAGCACCACCGGGGCCTGTCCGTTCTTGTAGATCGCATACACCGGCACGCCGTTGCGGCCCAGACCGGCCAGCGCCTGGGTCACGGCCGGATCGCGTCGGGTCCAGTCGGCCCGCATCAGGGCCATGTTCTTGCCGGCCATGTCGGCCAGCAGGGAGGCGTCGGCCAGCGTGGTGCGCTTGTTGAACTGGCAGGTCACGCACCAGGCGGCGGTGAAGTCGACGAACACCGGTCGGCCTTCGGCCAGACGTTGCGCCTGCAGCTCGGGCGTCCAGGCTTCCCAGCCGCCTGCCTGCGCGACACCGGCGGCCGGCGCGTCGTCGACCGGCCGCACCACGCCGGGCCCGACCGACACCCCCAGCCACAGCAGGCCGGCCAGCGACAGGCCGCCCAGCACCAGCCGGCTGCGACCCTGCAGCTTCAGGGTCCAGACCAGCAGTGCCAGCACCACCAGCAGCATCAGCAGGGCGGCTGCACCGTCGATACCGGTCTGCTGGCCCAGCACCCACAGCAGCCAGACCACGGTGGCGAACATCGGGAACGCCATGAACTGGCGGAAACGCTCCATCCACGGCCCCGGGCGGGGCAGGGCGCGGGCCAGCGCGGGGGCCCAGCTGGCCGCCAGGTAGGGCAGCGCCATGCCCAGGCCGAGCACCGCAAAGATGGTCAGCGCCTGCCAGGCGGGCAGGGCAATCGCCAGGCCCAGCGATGCGCCCATGAACGGCGCGGTGCAGGGCGAGGCCACGGCGGTGGCCAGCACGCCGGTCAGGAAAGCGTCGCCGGTGGGGTGGCGGGCCTGCAGCGACGCCACCGAGCTGGGCAGCACCGAGCCGAACTCGAATAGCCCGGCCAGGTTCAGACCGATGAGCGTGAACAGCACCGCCAGCGAGGCCACCACCGCCGGGCTCTGCAGCTGGAAGCCCCAGCCCAGCTGTTCGCCGGCCGCGCGCAGGGTCAGCAGCAGCGCGCCCAGGGCCAGGAAGGACAGCACCACGCCGGCGGTGTAGGCCAGCCCCTGGGCACGGTGGCCCGAGGCGCCTGTGCCCGGGCGGGTGAACCCCATCACCTTGATGGCCAGCACCGGGAACACGCAGGGCATGAGGTTCAGGATCAGTCCGCCGATGAGTGCGCCCAGCAGGGCCGCGCCGAAGGTCAGGCTGCTGGCGGGCGACGCCGTGGCGGCTGCGGCCCGCGCGGCGTTGGCATCGAGCGCGGCCTGCAGCGCGGGCGACACCGCCGCTGGAAGCGGCGCGGGAGCGGGCCAGTTGCCCTGCACCGGCACTTCCATGCGCACGCCGGGCAGGCCCGGGCCTTTGCCCGGGGCATCGGCCTGGGCCACCACCAGCGCCATTTCGGCCGGCGAGTCGCTGCGGTGCGGCGAGAGCGGGATGCTGGCGGTCCAGCGGTCACCGTCCCAGGCCTGGGTCCAGGCGGCGCCGGGCTCGATCACGCCCGGCGTTTCCGGGAACAACTCCAGCCGCTGGCCGCGCAGCGAAGGCGGCAGGCCGTCCAGCACCACCTTCAGGGCGGTGTCGTCGGGCTGCAGCTGGCTGCTGCCGGCGGGCCGGTCGGCGGGCCGGGCCTGGCGGGCAGCGTCGAATGCTGCGCCGGCACCGGCTGCGCTGCCGTCCACCGGCAATCGCAGCTGGAAACGGCCTTCTTCGGGGATGCATTCCCGCCGGCAGACCAGCCAGGAAGCCTGCAGGCCGATGTCGATGGCGTCGCCCTGGAATTCCGGCCCGATGATCAGCGTCACCGGCAGCAGCACGGTGCCGTCGTAACCGTAGTTGGCCAGGTTGCCGATCGGGAATTTGCGCGGCGTTGGCCAGTCGATCGGGCTGGCGCTCACGCCGGGCGGCAAGCTCCATTGCAGCTCGGTCGGCAGGCCGGAGTCGCCGGCGTTCTTCCAGTAGGTGTGCCACTCCGGCGCGTGGCTGATCTGCAGCCCCGCCTGCACCCGGGCGCCGGGGCGGGCGCCTGCCGGGGCGTGCACCAGCAGTTCGGCTCGGGCCTGGGGCGACTCGACCACCGTGGGCGACACCACCCGGCTGCCGCCGGCCGCAGCCAGCCCCGGCAGCGACAGCCCGCCGGGTGCCGGTGCGGGGGGCAGGCCTTGCGCCGCTGCCAGGCCGGCGGCCAGCGCCGCCATGGCCAGCAGGGCAAGCATCGCCCGCCGCCAGCCGGCAGGGGCGGCGGGGACGGCAGAGGTCGGGATCGGACGGAGGTCAGGCATGGGAACGGGAGGCATGAGCGAAGTCAGAGCGGGGCAGGCCGCGAGAGTTCCGCCGGTGGCCGGCGGCATACCGCCCGCACTATAAGATCTGCCGATGACGCCGAACCAGCCCGCCACCGCGCCGCCCAGCCGCTTCTGGGCCGACCTCGGGACCGACGATTTCGCCTCGCTCGACCTCGGCCGCACCATCGCCGTGCTGCCGGTGGCCGCCATCGAACAGCATGGCCCGCACCTGCCGCTGAGCGTGGACGCCGACATCGCCCGGGGGGTCCTGCAGGCCAGCCTGCCCCACCTGCCGGCCGATCTGCCGGCACTGTTCCTGCCGCTGCAGGCGGTGGGCTTCAGCCCGGAGCACCGGGCCTTTGCCGGCACCCTGAGCCTGTCGGTCGACACCCTGGTGCGCCTGTGGACCGACATCGCCGAGGGTGTGGCGGCCAGCGGCGTGCGCAAGCTGCTGATCTTCAACACCCATGGCGGCCAGGTGGGCGCGCTGGACCTGGTGGCGCGCGACCTGCGCGCCCGGCTGGACATGCTGGTCTACACCAGTAGCTGGTTCAACCTGCCGCTGCTGGACGCTGCCGGACAGGATGTGATGGCCCGCTTCCCGGCCCACGAGCACCGCTTCGGCATCCATGCCGGCGAGATCGAGACCGCCCTCATGCTGGCCCTGCACCCCGAGCGGGTCCGCATGGACCGGGCCGAGAACTTCCGCTCCAGCAGCGAGCAGCGGGCGCGCGACTTCGAGCTGCTGGGCAACGGCCGCAGCGCCAAGCTGGCCTGGCAGACCCAGGACCTGAACCCCTCCGGGGCGGTCGGCAATGCGGCTGCGGCCACCGCCGCCAACGGACAGGCCGTGCTCGACGCAGCCGGCCGTGCCCTGGCCCGCCTGCTGACCGAGATCGACCGGCTGCCGCCGGACACGCTCAGGCGTAGGTGATCCAGTCGGCCAGCGCCGGGTCGTCCAGGTGCGGCAGGGTGTTGTAGGTCAGCAGCGTGTGCCGCTTGGGGTTGAACTGGAACTCGGTCACCGCGCTGTTGCGGATGCGCATGTTCAGCTCGATGGTGGCCTCCGGGCTCATGCCCAGCACATGGCCCACCGCGGTCGAGATCGGCCCGCCGCTGGAGACGATCAACACCTTCTGGCCGTGGTGGCGGGCGCGCACATGGTCCAGTGCGCCGGTGATGCCGAGCACGAAATCCCGGTAGGTCGGCATGCCAGCCGGGCTCACGGTGCCGGCCATCCATTGCGTCAGGCCATCACGAAGCAGGCGGAAGTGGTGGCGGTAGAGCTCGGGGGTGTCGGGCCGGGCCAACGGGTGCGGGTGCACCGTGCGGATGACCGCATGGCTGTCGTACTCGTTCAGCCCTTCCCACACCAGCGGCTGCAGGTCGAGCCCGGCGCCTTCGGCAATGCCCTCCCAGGTCTGGGCATGGCGCCGCAGTGAACCCATCAGCACAGCGTCCGGCCGCCAGCCGCGCTGCGCCCAGTAACGGCCCAGCTGTACCGCCTGCCGGCGCCCGAGTTCGCTGAGCTGGTCGTAGTCGTCGGCACCGAACGAGGCCTGGCCGTGGCGCACAAGGTAGAGCTGTCCCATGCGGCGGATTCTGGGTCAGTGCCGGTGCTGCGATTTGTCCCGGCAGCGACTGCCGCATGCCGGCTGGCTGCACCGCAAGGCGCCGAAAACCTGCATTTTTCCCCTGCGAATGCGGGGTTGCCCGAACGAAGGCCTGTGCTTCAATGCGTGCATGTGCGCCTGCCCGGGAGACCCCCTTGTTTGACCTCGTCACCCTGCTGTCCATGCGGGTGGCCATCGATGCGCTGATCGTGGCGGCCTTCTGGGCCCAGTCGCGCCGGTACCCGGGCATCGGCGGTCCGGGCTGGTGGGCGGTGGCGTCGTTCCTGTCCATCCTGGGTTCGGGCGGACTCTGGCTGCGCAGCACCGGCTCGGTCTTCTGGGCCATCGTGGTCGGGACCAGCCTGATCGTGGCGAGCGCCTTCGCCGTCTGGTTCGGCCTGCGCAGCTACCTGGGCCTGCCGGTGCGGCGCTGGCACCTGTTCCTGGCCTGGCTGGGTGTTTTTGGTGCCTTCTGCGCATTGACCTATGGCGTGGACACTGCGCTGGGCCGCCAGATCGTGTTCTCTGCCACCGTGCTCGCCATCACCGTCGGCGGGCTGCGCGACCTGACCCGTGCCGAACGCGAGGCACCCCGCGTGCCGGAGCTGCGGGCGGTCCGCATGATCACCGTGTTCGAGCTGCTGACCATCGTGGCCTTTGCCATCTCGGTGCCGCTGCTGCGCTACACGCCGGACGAGGTGATGCCGGTCTACCTGTTCATCTTCCTGATGACGCTGCTGGTGCGCATGGCGCTCTACAACGCCCTGGTGTCGCACCGGTTGCGCGTCGAGGGCGATCGGGCCCGCCAGACGCTGCAGGTCCGGGAGGCCGACCAGCGCGCCCTGATTGAAAACCTCGGTGCCGGCGTGATGGTGTTCCGGCCGGACAACACGCTGGCCAGCATCAACTCGGCCGCCCGCCGCTTCCTCGGCTGGGGCAGCGGTGGCGCCAACCCGGCCCTGCCGGAGCCGACCTCGGGGGGCCACACCTGGCAGCTGCTGGGCGAGGGCGGTCAGCCGTTGCGCCGGCACGAGCTGCCCTTCGACCGGGTGCTGGCCACCGGCCTGCCGGCCCGCGACATCGTCATGGGTGTGCCGGTGGGCGAGGGGGGCGAGATCCGCTGGGCCCTGTGCAACGCCTATCCGGAGAACGGCACCGACGGCGGCCTGCGCCATGTGGTGCTGACCTTCATCGACATCACCTCGCTGCGCAACGCGCAGGGCGAACAGAAGGCCCTGCAGGCGCAGCTGGCCCAGTCCCAGAAGATGGAAGCGCTGGGCACCCTGGCCGGTGGCGTGGCGCACGACTTCAACAACATCCTGGCCGCCATCCTGGGCAATGCCGACCTGGCCCGCCAGGACCTCGGCGAGGCCCACCCGGCCAGCCAGAGCCTGGACGAGATCCGCACCGCAGCGCGCCGGGGCCGCGAGCTGGTGCGGCGCATCCTGGCGTTCAGCCGCCAGCAGCCGCTCGAACTGGTGGACACCGATCTGGCCCTGGTGCTGGCCGAGGCCTGCGCCCTGCTGCGCGCTGCGCTGCCGCCGCATGTGGAGCTGGTGCAGTCCAGCGGCGGCCCGGTGCCGCGCATCCTGGCCGACCCGACCCAGATCGGCCAGGTGTTCGTCAACCTCGGCACCAACGCGCTGCACGCCATGCAGTCCGGTGGCGGGCGGCTGGAGTTCCGCATCGACACCTTACCGGTGCAGCATCCGGCGGTCCCGCCGGAGCTGGCCCAGGTGTGCCGGCAGCGCCGGGTCGATGCGGTGCGGGTGCAGGTGGTCGACAACGGGTCGGGCATGGACGAAGCGGTGCGCCGGCGCATCTTCGAGCCCTTCTTCACCACCAAGGCGGTCGGGCAGGGCACCGGGCTGGGGCTGCCCATGGTGCTGGGCATCGTGCAGTCCCATGGCGGCGCCATCGACGTGCAGAGCCGGCTCGGCAGCGGCACCACATTCACCCTGCTGTTTCCTGCCTCAGCCGCCGCTGATCGCGGCACAATGAACGCCGCCAGCGCCCGGACCGCGGTCGCGCCGACCGCCTCAGCCGTTCCTCCACCCCTACCGAACGCCACCGCAGCGATGTCCGACACCTCTTCAACGCCGATGCCCCATGTCCT
This sequence comes from Comamonadaceae bacterium, assembly GCA_013823485.1. Classification (GTDB taxonomy): domain Bacteria; phylum Pseudomonadota; class Gammaproteobacteria; order Burkholderiales; family Burkholderiaceae_C; genus Hydrogenophaga. The sequence continues at coordinate 8,339 of PNMF01000041.1, read as the reverse complement.
GTACCTGGACGACGACGACACCCTGGTGTTCCTGGTGCGCCGGCTGCTGGAGCGCCGGGGTTTCCGGGTGACCGCGTTCACCTCGCAGAGCGACGCGATCGAGGCGGTGCGTGCCGATCCCCAGGCCTTCGACCTGCTCCTGACCGACTACAACATGCCCGGCATGTCTGGGCTGGACGTCGCCCGGGCGGTGCTGGCACTGCAGCCCTCGCTGACCGTGGCGGTGGCGTCGGGCTACATCACCGACGAGATGCAGGCCGAGGCCAAAGCCGCCGGCGTGCGCGAGGTGGTGTTCAAGACCGACGCGGTCGAGACCTTCTGCGAGGTTGTCTCCCGGCTGGTCCAGCCGGCCGCCTGAAGCCCGGCCACAACCGGTCTCAGCGGACCGCCGACGGGCAGGTCAGCAGCACGGTGCCCCGGGGCGTGCCGATTGATACGGCCAGCGCCGGCTTGCGGTGATCGGTGTCGAGCGGGCAGCAGGGCGACATGCCCAGCGTCTGCAGCGCAGACTGCACCGCCGCCCCGTGCGCTCCGCCCAGGCGCAGGCCCTCCAGGTCCAGACCGGCCTCCGGCAGGCGGGTCGCCGGGTGGGTGGCGCCCCACTCGATCAGGGTCGGCAGCGCGCCATCGGCCAGCCGCCGCCCGTCATCGCGCACCGTGATGCGCCAGCTCAGCAGCCCTTGTGGGGTCGGCCGCGATGCTTCCAGCACCGGCCCGCGTTCCCAGCCTTCCCGGGCCAGCGCCGCCACCGCGGCATCGATGTCGGGCACCCGGGCCACCCAGTGGATCAGCTGTGGCCCGTGGCGGCGCAGCGAGGCCTGCAGATCGGCGTCGTCCAGATCGAACCAGCGCCGCAGCGGCGGCTGGCGCAGCGGGGAGGCGGCCGGGTCGATGGCGATGACCTCGAGGTAGGCGTCGGTCGCGCCGCCCAGCCGCAGCAGCCGGTTGTGGGTGCCGAACAGCGCATGCGCGCCGCCGGCGGCCGGCGTGACGCCCAGCACCGATTCGCACCAGGCCACGCCTTGTTCCAGGGTGGCCGCCCCCACCACCAGGTGATCGAGCTGCAGGCTCACAACGCCACCCGGCCCTGAACGCAGGTGACCGACTCGCCGCCGATCCACACCGTGCCGTCCGGCACCTGTTCCACATGCACCCGGCCGGCCCGGTTCAGGGCCGTGCCCTGTGCGGCCACATAGCGTTGCGGTGCCCGCCCGCTGCTGATCAGCCACTGCGCCAGCGCGGCGTTCAGGCTGCCGGTGACCGGGTCTTCGGTCAGGCCATTGTTGCCGGGGAAGAAGGCCCGGACCTCGAACAGCGAGTCCAGGCCGGCGGCCTGCGCACCCACCACGCCGACCTTGCCGCGCGGCCCCACGACGCCGATGTCCAGCCCCGCCAGCACCGCCGGGTCGGGGCGCAGCGCCAGCACCTGCTCCGCGCTGCCGAGCATGACGGCACGCCATCCCGGTCCGTTGTCGCACCAGCTGTGGGCCACGATCTCGCGTCGGTCCACGCCCAGGCCGCGGGCGATCAGGGCGACATCGGCCTCGTCGAGCGGACCGTCGCGGCGCAGCGGCGGCGCGGCAAAGGCCAGACGGGCGCCGTCGATGCGGATCGGCACCAGCCCCACGCCGCATTCCTGCACCAGGTGTTCGCCCCGGGGCCGGCCACCGGCCTGCAGCCAGGCGTGCGCCGTGCCCAGCGTGGGGTGGCCGGCGAACGGCAGTTCCCGTCCGGGGCAGAAGATGCGCACCCGGTAGTCGGCCTCGGGCACGGTGGGCGGCAGCACGAAGGTGCACTCCGACAGGTTGGTCCAGTCGGTGAAGGCCTGCATGGCCCCGGTGTCGAGGCCGGTGCCGTCCAGCACCACGGCCAGGGGGTTGCCCTTGTAGGGCGTGGCGGTGAAGACATCCACCTGGGCAAAGGCACGACCGTTCAGGGTCGTGGCAGGGTTCGGGTTCATGCGGTCACTCCGGGGGTCATGGGGCGGGCCACCGGGACGGCGGCCGGGCGGGGCAGCGCTTCGCGCACGGCGGCAGCCAGCGCAGCGATGCCCGAGCGTATCTGCTCTTCGCTGGCCGTCACAAAGCTCAGGCGCAGGGTGCGCGGGTCGGCCTGTCCGGCATGGAAGGCAGCCCCCGGCACATAGGCCACGCCCCGCGCCACCGCCTGCGGCAGCAGGGTGGTGGCGTCGAGCCCGTCTGGCAGCTTCAGCCACAGGAACATCCCGCCCCGGGGGGCGTTCCAGTGCACACCCAGGTCGGCCATCTCGGCCGACAAGGCATCCAGCATGGCCCGGCATTGCCGCTGGTACAGGGCCCGCACGGCAGGCACATGGCGTTCCAGGAAGCCGTCCTGGAGCACCTCGAAGGCCAGCCGCTGGTTGAAGCCGGGGGTGTGCAGATCGGCCGCCTGCTTGGCCTGCAGCAGCTTGGGGAAGAGGGCCTTCGGCGCCACCAGATAGCCCAGCCGCAGGCCGGGCGCCAGCACCTTGGAGAACGAGCCGAGGTAGAGGCAGCCGTCCGGGTGGCGTGCGGTCAGGGGGGCCGGCGGGGGCTGGTCGAACCAGAGTTCGCCGTAGGGGTTGTCCTCGATCAGGGGCAGGCCGATGCGCGCTGCCTTCTCCACCAGCGCCTGGCGGGCCGACTCGCCCAGGGTGCGGCCGGTCGGGTTCTGGAAGTTGGGCAGCACATACATGAACCGGGCACCCGGGCCGCGCACCGCCAGATCGGCGAGGTCGGGGCCATCGTCGGTGCAGGCCACGCCTTCCACCACCGGCTCCATGGGCGCGAAGGCCTGCAGGGCACCGAGGTAGGTCGGGGTCTCCACCAGCACGCGGCTGCCGGCATCGATCAGCACCTTGCCCACCAGATCGAGCGCCTGCTGGCTGCCGGTGGTGATGAGGACCTGCGCCGGGTCCACCGCCCAGGGCAGGTGGCGGGCCACCCATTCGCGCAGGGGCTCATGGCCTTCGCTGGCGGCGTATTGCAGCGCGGCGGGGCCGTCGCGTTCCAGCACCTCGGCGCAGGCCCGGGCAAAGGCATCGACCGGGAAGGTCCGTGGCGAGGGCAGGCCGCCGGCCAGGCTGATGATGCCGGGCTGGCCGGTGAGCTTGAGGATCTCGCGGATCACGGACGGGTTCATGCGCTCGGCGCGGCGCGCCAGGGTCCAGGGGGTGCTCATGCGGAGGGCTCCTTGAGGGGGATGTTGGAAGCAGGTTCGGGGGCAGGACGCTGGGCACGGCGGCCGGCCAGCACGGTGGCCACCACCGCGAGGCCGAACACCAGCGTCAGCCCGTCGATGGACTCGCCCAGCAGCGGCACCGCAGCGGCCATGCTCAGGAAGGGCTGCAGCAGCTGCAGCTGGCTCACCCGCAGCGCCCCGCCGAGGGCCAGCCCCCGGAACCAGGCGAAGAAGCCGGCCCACATCGAGAACACCGCCACATACAGCAGGGCCAGCCAGGCCGAGGGCGGCACGGCGTGTTCCGGCCAGGTGAGTAAGGCGCCGGGCAGGGTCAGCGGCAGGGCCATCACGCAGACCCAGCTGATGACCCGTTCGGCCCCCAGCGCCGGCGTCACCTGTGTGCCGCCGACATAGCCGACCGAGGCCGCCAGCACCGCACCGAGCAGCAGCAGGTCGGCCCAGGCCAGATCGAAGCCGCCGGCCTGCACCGCCCGGATCAGGCTGTAGGCCACCACCAGCGCGCTGCCCAGCGCGGCGAACATCCAGAAGCCCAGCCGTGCCCGCTGGTGCAGCAGCCACGCAGCTGCGGCGGCCGTGGCCAGCGGCAGCAGCGCCGTGATGACGGCGGCATGGCTGGCGGTCACATGGCGCAGCGCCCAGCCCAGCAGCAGCGGGTAACCGATCACGTTGCCCAGCAGCGACAGCCCCAGCGGGCGGCATTGCGCGGCGGTCGGCCGCGGTGCGCGGACCCAGGCCAGGTAGGCCAGCGACAGCAGCCCGGCCAGCGCGGCCCGGGCCCAGGTCACGAACCAGGGCGACAGGGCGGGCGCCTCGGCGCTGCCGGTGGCCAGCCGGGTGGCTGGCAACGTCAGGGCGAACACCGTGACCCCCACCAGGCCCAGCCACCAGCCGAGGCGGGCGTCGGCGGCGGAGGGCGGGGCGGCAGGCAAAGCGGTGGTGCTGGTGTTCATGCCGTCACTGTAGCCAGACCAACCAATACACAAGCAGTACAGTTGCGACATCACTTCCGAATCTGTATGGTCTGCATGCGCCATACACCCGACCCGCCGATGCTCACCAAGACCCCTGCCCAGTCGCTGTCCGAACAGCTCGCCGACCGGTTGGCCCACCGCATCCGTGACCGCCTGCTGGCGCCGGGCGCCCGCTTGCCGTCGGTGCGTGAATGCGCCCGGCTGCAGGGTGTGAGCCCGTCGACGGTGGTGTCGGCCTACGACAAGCTGCTGGCGCAAGGGCTGATCGATGCCCGCAAGAACCGCGGCTTCTTCGTGCGCGAACCGCGTGCGGCGCGGGCCGAGCCACCGGCCGCTGCCCGGCGGGAACAGCCGGTCCAGATCGATGCCACGGCCCTGATGCGCGGCATGTTCCACCGGGTCAGCGACAAGCCGCAGCCCGGCATGGGCGTGTTCCCGGCCGACTGGCTGGAAACCACGTTCATGCCGTCGGCCGTGCGCAAGCTGACCAGCGCCAAGGCCATCAACGAGGTGTCGCTGCACTACGGCGAACCGGCGGGGGACGCCGGCCTGCGGCAGGCGCTGGCCCGCAAGCTGGGTGACATGGGGCTGCCGCTGGACGCCGGGCAGATCGTCACCAGCGTGGGCGCCACCCATGCGCTGGACATCATCAGCCGGACCCTGCTGCGGCCGGGCGATCCGGTCATGGTCGAGGAGCCGGGCTGGGCGGTGGAATTCGCCCGGCTCGCCGCGCTGGGCGCCCGTGTGCTGCCGGTGCCGCGCGGGCCGGACGGCCCCGACCTGGCGACCATGGCGCGCTACTGCGAGGCGCACCGGCCCAAGCTGTATGTGAGCGTCAGCGTGCTGCACAACCCGACCGGCCATTGCCTGTCCCCGGCCAGCGCCCACCGGTTGCTGCAGCTCGCCGCACACCACGATTTCCATGTGGTGGAGGACGACACCTACAGCCACCTGGCACCGCCCCATGCCACGCGCCTGTGTGTGCTCGACGGCCTGCAGCGCACCCTGTACGTGGGCGGCTTCGCCAAGGTGCTGGCGCCGAACTGGCGCGTCGGTTTCCTGGCGGCGCCGGCCGCGCTGGTGGAGCCGTTGATCCACACCAAGATGCTCAGCACCCTGACCACGCCGGCCCTGCTGGAGAAGGCGCTGGCCCTGTGCATCGAGCAGGGTCAGCTGCGGCGCCACGCCGAGCGCCTGCGCGCCCGGCTGGATGTGGCCCGTGCCCGCAGCGTGCAGCTGGCCCGCGCGGCCGGATGCCGGTTCGTGGCCGAGCCGGCGGGTCTGTTCGGCTGGGTCGACACCGGCGTGGACACCGACGTGCTGGCCCAGCGCTTGCTGGACGACGGTTACATGGTCGCGCCCGGGGCGCTGTTCCATGCCGGTCGGCAGCCCTCCACCCTGATGCGGATCAACTTCGCCACCACGCAGGATGCCGCCTTCTGGCGCGTCTACAGCCGTCGCGTGGCCGAGTTCTGATCCTGGCAGCCGCCGGGGGCCGGCTCAGAGCCCGCCCAGTTCCTCCAGCCGTTCGGCGGCCGCCATCCACGCCTCCTCGACCTCCGCATGCCGTCGGGCCAGTTCGGTTGCCCGTGCCGGATCGGTCGCGTAGAGGTTGCCGCCGGCGAGCTGGCGGTCGATGTCGGCCTGCTCCGCTTCCAGCGCCGCCATCCGGGCCGGCAGCGCCTCCCGCTCGCGCTGCTCCTTGTAGCTGAGCTTGCGGCGCTGGGGTGCGGCACTTGCGCTGGTCTCGGTCCCGCCGGTGGTCACCGGAGCGGCGGCCGGGGGCGGAGTTGCCGGGCTGGCGGCTGCCCGTGCCGCGTCGTCCTGCCGCTGCAGCGCGGCCGATCGGGCCGACTGGGTCAGCCAGTCCTGCACGTCGCCCACATACTCGCGCCAGCGGCCACCCCCCTCGGCCACCAGCGTGCTGGTGACCACGTTGTCCAGGAAGCGCCGGTCGTGGCTGACCAGAAACACCGTCCCCTCGAATTGCTGGAGCAGGTCTTCCAGCAGGTCCATCGTCTCGATGTCGAGGTCGTTTGTCGGCTCGTCCAGCACCAGCACATTGGCCGGCCGTGCAAACAGCCGGGCCAGCAGCAGCCGGTTGCGCTCCCCGCCCGAGAGCGTGCGCACCGGGGCATTGGCCCGGGCCGGGGAGAACAGGAAGTCACCCAGATAGCTCTTGACATGGGTGCGGCGGTTGCCGATCTCGATCCACTCGCTGCCCGGGCTGATGAAATCTTCCAGCGTGGCTTCCAGATCGATCTGGTCGCGCATCTGATCGAAATACGCCACCTGCAGGTTGCTGCCGCGCCGCACCGAGCCGCTGTCCGGCTGCAGCTCGCCCAGGATCAGTTTGAGGAGCGTGGTCTTCCCCGCGCCATTGGGGCCGATCAGTCCGACCTTGTCGCCGCGCAGGATGGTGGTCGAAAAGTCCCGCACGATGGCGCGCGGCTGCCCGTCCGGTCCCGGGTAGGAAAGATTCACCTTCTCCAGCTCGGCCACGATCCGGCCGCTGGAGGCTCCGCTCGCCACCTCCAGCCGTACCTTGCCGACCGCATCGCGGCGTTGTGCACGCTGCTCCCGCAGACGCTCCAGCCGGGTGATCCGCCCTTGGGCACGGGTCCGTCGCGCCTCCACGCCCTTGCGGATCCAGACTTCTTCCTGTGCGAGCAGCTTGTCTGCCCGGGCATTGATCACGGCCTCCTGCGCCAGCTGCTCTTCCTTCAGCACCTGATAGCGCGCGAAGTTGCCCGGGTAACTGTTCAGATGCCCCCGGTCCAGCTCCACCATCCGCGTCGCGATCCGGTCCAGGAATGCGCGGTCGTGGCTGATGGTCACCACGCTCCCGGTGTACGCCAGCAGCAACTCCTCCAGCCACTGGATGCTGTCCAGATCCAGGTGGTTGGTGGGCTCGTCCAGCAAGAGCACATCCGGCCGGCTGACCAGCGCCTGCGCCAGAGCCACCCGCTTGCGGTTGCCGCCTGAGAGCGAGCCGACCACCGCTGCGCCGTCCAGATGCAGCCTGTCCAGCGTTTCGCTGACCCGCTGCTCCCAGTTCCACGCATCCAGGGCCTCGATCCGGCTCTGCAACGCATCCAGATCGACACCTGCGGGGTGCGCCAGGTACAGATCACGCGCCTCCCGCGCGTCCCGCAGCCCTTCGCTGGCCGCCTCAAAGACAGTGGAGCCCAGATCCAGCGTGGGTTCCTGCGGGACATAAGCAATGCGGACCCCGCTCTGCACCGAGATGTCGCCATCGTCGACCTTGTCGCAACCCGCAAGAATCTTCAGCAGGGACGACTTGCCGGTCCCGTTGCGCCCGATCAGCCCGACCCGCTCCCCGCTCTCGAGGGAAAAGTCGGTGTGGTCCAGCAGCGGCACATGGCCAAAAGCCAGCTGGGCCCGCTGGAGGGAGATGAGAGCCATGGAGATCCTGTTGGTGACGGCCTTGCCTGCCTATAAGAAGAGACCTGGCCGGAGATGACTGACTCTCACCGGCGTTGGAGCGCCGACGAAAGACACGGCCCCGATTATCAAAGACGGCGGAAAGCTCGGCCTGCAGGGAAGACGGCGCTCCCCGCGGCGTGCCCGACCCACCTGTGGCCCAGGAACGATCTACTCGGTGCTGGCAACGACAAGCGCGACCCGCACAACTTTTTTTGCGGAGCTTTGACAGGAGGCCAAAATCTGGCATATACTGCAGGGCTTCGCTGATCACAACGCAGCAGACAAAGCGGCAAACGCCGCATCCGCAAGGAATGTCTGCACTGCAAGACTGGCGAAGGCCGATGCAGATCGGAGTGCTGAAAAAACTTCTTCAAAAGTTTTGACAGCGACGAAAAATCTGTGTCATAATACGAGGCTCTGCTGATCGCAGCGGGGCGCAAGACAAGACGGTGAGCTGAAGCTGACCGGTGTCTTGAGGATCATTAAAAACATACAGCCGATAAGCGTGGGCGTTTGAGGGCGATTGCCAAGACTCTTCGGAGTCGAGTCGCAAGACTTTAAACGCTCATGAGAATAGAAGTGAAGTTCACTTCAATTCCGTTTTTATGAGTAATTTCAAGATCGAACTAAAGAGTTTGATCCTGGCTCAGATTGAACGCTGGCGGCATGCTTTACACATGCAAGTCGAACGGTAACAGGCCGCAAGGTGCTGACGAGTGG
>PNMF01000040.1 GCA_013823485.1 Comamonadaceae bacterium | reverse complement strand
GCGTCACGGACACGGACTTCGCAAACTCAACCGCACCAGCGAGCACCGCCAAGCGATGCTGCGCAACATGATGAATTCGCTGCTGACGCACGAAGCCATCAAGACCACCGTGCCCAAAGCCAAGGAACTGCGCCGCGTGGTCGAGCGTATGATCACCCTGGCCAAGGTGCCGACCGTTGCCAACCGCCGCCTGGCTTTCGACCGCCTGCGCGACCGCGACGTGGTGGTCAAGCTGTTCAACGAGCTGGGCCCGCGCTTCAAGGCCCGCCCGGGCGGTTACACCCGCATCCTCAAGATGGGCTTCCGCGTGGGCGACAACGCTCCGATGGCTCTGATCGAACTGGTGGATCGCGCTGAAGAAAAAGCAGAAGCCGACGGCGAAGCCGCCAAGGCGTGATATACTAGAGGGCTTGACGCGCGGTGGAGCAGCCTGGTAGCTCGTTGGGCTCATAACCCAAAGGTCGCAAGTTCAAATCTTGCCCGCGCAACCAATCCAGACAGTCCGGACCTGTGGTCCGAACTGAACAAAGCCCTCCCAGTGAGGGCTTTGTTGTTTCTGACGCTGACGCCCCGTCATCCTGGGGGCAGTGCGACCCGGCGCATCAGGCGCATCAAGCGATGCGCGAACCGCTCTCCCGCAAACGAAACACCGCAACCGCCTCCACCATCTGGTGCGCCTGGGTGCGAAGGCTCGATGCGGCGGCGGCCATTTCTTCCACCAGGGCTGCGTTCTGCTGGGTCGCCTGGTCCATCTGGGTGATGGCTTCGCCGACCTGTGCCACGCCGGCGCTCTGTTCGGCACTCGCGGAGCTGATCTCTCCCACGATGTCCGACACCCGCTGGATGCTGGCGACGATGTCGTGCATGGTGGTGCCGGCGCGATCGGCCAGCGCGGTGCCTTTTTCAACCCGGTCCACGCTGTCGACGATCAGGCGTCGCACTTCCTTGGCGGCCTCTGCGCTGCGCTGGGCAAGGTTGCGGACCTCGGCCGCCACCACCGCGAAGCCTCGGCCCTGTTCGCCGGCCCGGGCGGCTTCGACGGCGGCGTTGAGTGCCAGGATGTTGGTCTGGAACGCGATGCCGTCGATGACGCCGATGATTTCTCCGATCCGGCGCGCGCTCTGCTCGATGTCGCGCATGGTGGTCACGACCTCCTGGACCACGCGCCCGCCATCGTTCGTGATGCCGGAGGCGCTCATGGCGAGCTGGTTGGCGGTCTGGGCGTTGTCCGCATTCTGGCGAACGGTGCTGCCCACCTGCTCCATCGACGCCGAGGTTTCTTCCAGGGCACTGGCCTGGCTCTCGGTGCGCTGGGAGAGGTCGGTGTTGCCGCTGGCGATTTCGCCGCTGCCGAGCGAGACGGCATCGGCGCACTGCCGCACCGTGCGGACTGAGTTCTCGAGCCGGGTCACCATGGCCTTGAGGTTGGCCAGCGTGCTGTCCTGGTCGCCCGCCCGCAAGGGAATGTCGATCGACAGATCACCGCCGGCCACCGACTGGACGACGCGCTTGAGCACCGCCGGATCGGCCCCGAGGTCCTGCGTGACCCGCCGCAGGTACAGCGCCAGGCCGGCGAGCACCAGAATCGACACCGACACCGCGCCGACGACGATGGCGCGGTCCATGCTGGCGAGTTCGTCAATGTCGCGTACGCCGTCGGTCAGCAGTTGTCCCTGACGGGCCTTTTCCTGGGCCAGCGGGGCCAGCAGTGCGTTGCGTGCGGGGATGGTCTGGTCCACCAGGAAGGCGAACGCGGCGGCGCTGTTGCCTTCCTGGATCAGTGCGATGTTGCGTTCTCCGGTCTGCCAGAAAGCCTTGGCGAGTCCGGGCAGCGGTGCGAAGGCTTGTCGGCCGGCTTCGTCCTGCATGGCGGCACCGAAGGCCGCGAGTTCGCGGTCCAGCAGCTGGCGTCTGGTGCCGATGTCGGCCAGGGCAGCCGCCCGTTCGGCCGCGTCGCGGGCCAGGATGGCGTGGCGGAGCTGCAGGGACACCCGTGTGACGTTGAGTTCCAGCTCGGCAATCCGTTGCAGCTGCGGCACGTTGACCGTGTTGATGCGGTCCGCAGAAACGCTGAGGCCACCCATCATGGTCCACACCGCGATGGCTGTCGCCACGAGTGCCGCCATCAGGAAGCCGTTGATGGCCAGCAGCCGCTGGGCGAGACTCAGATTGCCGAACATGGGACACCTCCGCAACGCGTGATGTCTGTATGTCGGACGAAGATGTCCCCACTTGAGGGGATGCGCCCGAAAGGCGGCGGCGGCGTGACCGGCGTCGCGGTTCAGAGGGCCAGCAGCACGGTACCCGTCGATCGACCCTGTTCCACGCAGAGGTGGGCGTCCGCCACCGAGGCGAGCGGAAAGCGGGCCCCGGGGCTGAACTGCAGTGCCCCGCTCTCCAGGCAGGCGGAGAGTTCGGCGATGCAGGCCTGGCGATCGGCCGGGGTGAGCTCGTAAACGACAAAAAACTGCAGGCAGAGCGACTGGAACAGCAGGGTTCGAAAGTCCACCGGCAGCTCGCCCGGCACGTTCGAGCCGTAGCAGACCACGCGGCCGTGGGGGCGGAGCACGCCCGAGGGCAGCAGGGAAGCGGTGCTGGCGAAGTCCATGTCGATGACGCCATCGACCCCCTCACCGCCGGTCAGGTCTCGAATCTGGCGGGCCAGATCGGGGTCGCGGTAATCGAGCACCTGGTCGGCGCCGCTGCCACGGGCCAGCTCGTGGCGGGTGGCCGACCCGGCCGTCCCGATCACCCGGGCACCGCAGCGCCGCACCAGCTGCACCACCAGATGACCCACCGCGTTGCCGGCGCCGGTCACCAGGAAGGTCTGGCCGGGCAGGGGTTGCGCCAGCCGCACCGCCTGCACCGCGGTCAGACCGGGGATGCCCAGGCAGGCGCCCACCTGAAGCGACACCTGCGGTGGCAGGGCCACTGCCTGCGCGGACGGCAGGACGACCGCCTCGGCTGCCGTGCCCATGGGGCGCTGCCATTGGGCATTCCAGGTCCAGACCCGCTCGCCGATACGGGAGGCGGACACGCCCGGACCGACCGCATCGATGGTGCCGCTGCCATCGCTGTGGGGCACGATGCGGGGTGCGATCAGCGGGCGCCGTGCCCGCGACTTGACGTCGGAGGGGTTCACCCCGGACCAGGCCAGCCGGACCCTCACTTCGCCGGGACCGGGCTCCGGCAGGGGCATCTCGCCCACCACCAGCACCTCGGCGGCGGACCCGTTGCGTTCGTACCAGGCAGCCAGCATGTTTGTCTCCTGTGCCGGGCTGTGGACGCCCGATCAAAGCCGAATACCATACCGGAGTTGAGCAACCCGCTATGTCCCGGATGGAGATCCCATGAAGTGTCGCGTGATGATGGTCGATGACAACGACAACGACCTCCAGTTCACCCGCCTCATGCTGGAACGCTCGGGCGCCGGTTTCGAGGTGATCGGCTTCGAGCGGGCGGCCGAGGCGCTGGACCACCTGCGCAACACGCCCGATCACGGTGTGGCCATCATCCTGCTGGACATCAACATGCCGGTGATGAACGGATTCGACTTCCTGGAGGCGTTCGACGCGCTGGCGCCCGCCGTCCGGGGCGACGCGGTGGTGGTGATGCTGTCGTCGTCGTCGGACCCGGCGGACCGGGACCGCGCCGCCCGGCACGCCTCGGTGAAGGGCTACCTCACCAAGCCGCTGGACCGCCAGATGGCGGCCGCCTTGCCGACCCTCGTCGGACTGGCCGGGCGGCCAGGCGCACCGGTCTGACGACAGGCCGCGACAACCACCGGAAATAGGCCACGAAACGCCCATTCTTCCGGCTTGGGCACTCCGATACGGGTGCTAGCATGGGTGTTCAAAGGCGCCCAGTCCGGATGCGCCCCTGCTGGATCGTGGCTGGAGGCCCGGAGGATGTCGAAATCGATGTGGGCGCTGGATGCACCGAAGCGCATCGCGCTGCTGGTGTGGGCTCTGGGAATCCTGGTCTCGCTGGGCCTGGGCTGGTCGACGTCGAGCGACAACCGGCAGGCCGCTGACCGGCGTCTGGCCGAAGCGGCCACGAGCGTGGCCCAGCATGTGCGTGAACGCCTGACCCTCTACGAGAACGGTCTGCGGGGCACGCGCGGTGCCGTCATGGCCGCCGGTGCGGACGATGTGACCCGCAGCGAATTCGAGGCCTATGTGGCCAGCCGCGACATGCGCAGCGAGTTCCCGGGCGCGCGCGGGTTCGGTTTCATCCGGCGTGTGCCCCGTGCGGCCGAAAGCGGCTTCCTGGCCACGGCCCGGGCCGAAGGGCCGGCCGGGTTCAGCATCCGCGAACTGGCGCCCCACGACGGCGACCGCTTCGTCATCCAGTACATCTATCCCCTGGCCGACAACACCGGTGCCACCGGGCTGGACATCGCCTCGGAGCCGAACCGCCGCGAGGCGGCCGTCTCTGCCATGGACAGCGGGGAGCCCCGCCTGACCGCTCCCATCACGCTGGTGCAGGCCTCCGGCCGGTCCGGCAGCGGCTTCCTGATGTTGCTGCCGGTCTACCGCAGCGGTCTGGTGCCGGTCGAGACGCCGGTGCGCCGCGCAGAAACCGTCGGCTGGGCCTACGCGCCGTTGGTGGCGGAGGAAATGCTGGTCGATCTCGGCCCGATGGCGGACGAGGTGCTGGTGAAGCTGAGCGATGTGGCCACCGGCCAGCCCTTCCTGCAACGGGGTGCGCCGCCCGGCGCTACCGAGGTCGATCTGCCGGCCCAGCGCCTTGAATTCACCGTGGCGGGCCGCCAGTGGGTGCTGGAGGTGCGCGCGCTCACGCCGCTGCTGGAGGCGGTTCAGGTGTCGTCACCTTCTGCCCGCCTGCTCCAGGGCGGGGTGGTCAGCTCGCTGCTGGCCGCCCTCATCTGGCTGGTGCTGCGACAGCGCCAGCAACGCGCCACGGCCGTCCCGGGGGGGCTCGATCTGCAGCCCGCCCGGTCCGAGACCGGGCGGCTGGGGCTGGCCGGATTCTTCTCCCAGCGCCTGACGCAGGTGGCCTTGCTCGGCTATGCGGTGGCGGTGGTCCTGCTGGTCATGTTCGACCAGAGCAGCCGGTTCAATGCCGGCCAGCGCCAGGCCCGGACCCAGCTGGAATCGATCGTCAAAACCCAGGTCGAGGGGGTATCGGCACGGCGCGCGTTCCGGCGCAAGAGCCTGGTGTTCCTGGCGTCCACCTCGGAGGTCGAGGCCATCGCCAGGACCTCCCGGACCGGCGCAGCTTCGGCGTCGGGCGATGACCTGCGTGCGCTGGAGCGCCTGTTCAGCGCGTACCTCAAGGCCAATCCGGAACTGCAGTCGCTGCGCCTGACCGGCTTGCGTCAGGGCGCCCGCGAGCTGTTCCGCGTCGAACGGCGGGGCGAGGCGGTGGCGGTGGTGCCCCCCCAGGAACTGCGCGCCGAGCCGGATTCGACCGAGGTGGTGCAGGCCGCCCGGCTGGGCCAGGGCGAGGTGTTCGTGTCGGACGTGACCCTGCTGCGCGAACACGGCGAGGTGCGCCGCCCGTTGCGGCCGATGGTGCAGTTTTCCACCCCGGTGCTGGACGCGGCCGGTCTGCCGGTGGCGGTGCTGGTCATGGCGGTCAACAGCATGTCGTTCCTGCCGGACGCCCAGTTGCCCGACAACGCCCAGCTGGACGAAGACCTGGGCGGTGCGGTCATGTCGATGCTGGTGAACAGCCAGGGCGATTACCTGGAACACCCCGACGCCACCCGCCGGTACGCCCACGAGTTCGGGCCGGCACCGCGCTGGACCGACGACTACCAGGTCGAGGTGCTGGATGGCCAGACCGGCAAGACCCGCTGGAACAGCCCGACCGGCCCGGTGGTGCTGGCCATGCAGGTGCTGCAGAGCAACCCGGACACCGACATCGGCAGCCTGCGCTACATCGCCACCTTGTCGCTGGCGCGGTTGCAGGCCCTGGCCTGGCGGGAGGCCATGGGTCGCATGCCGCTGTATGTGGCGTTCGGCGTTGTGGGCGGCTGCATGCTGTACCTGTACTGGATCGGTGTGCGGCGGCGCCTGGATGCCCGCAGCCAGCGGCTGCGCCTGGCCGACCTGGTGGACCAGACCTCGGACGCCATCATCGGCATGGATGTGCAGGGTCGGGTCACCTCCTGGAACCGCGGTGCACGCGAGCTGTTCGGCTACCCGGCCGAGCTGGCCGTGGGGCGCCTGCTGGAGGCGCTGATCGCCCCCGACGGACAGATCGGCAACGGGTATCTGCCGCTGGAAGGGCTGGGCGAGCCGTCCGGTTCGCGGGTGCTGGAGCTGCTCTGCCGCACCCGCAGCGGGCAGGCGCTGCAGGTGTCCATGTCGCTGTCGGTGCTGCGCGAACTCGACGGCACGGTGGCCGGCCTGTCGGCCATGGTCAGGGACATCACGGCCGAGCGCCAGGCCCAGCAGGCGCTGGCCGAGCTCAACGCCAATCTGGAGGAGACGGTGCGTGAGCGCACCGCCTCGCTCATGGACGAACGACGGATGCTGCGCGACGTGCTGCGTGGCACCAACGCCGGCACCTGGGCCTGGAACGTGCAGACCGGTGAGACCCGCTTCAATGAACGCTGGGCCGACATCGTCGGTTACCGGCTGGAGGAGCTGGAGCCGGTCAGCATCGAGACCTGGCAACGCCTGACCCACCCCGACGACCTGAAGCAGTCCGGCGCCGCCCTGCAGCGCCACTTTGCCGGCGAGGCCCCCGATTACGAGATCGAGGTGCGCATGCGCCACAAGGACGGCCACTGGGTCTGGGTGCTGGACCGGGGCCGGGTCACCAGCTGGACCGCCGATGGCCAGCCCGAGTGGATGCACGGCACCCACCAGGACGTCACCCGCACCCGCGAGGCCCAGATGCGGCTCGCGGAAAGCGAATCCCTGCTGCGCCGCACCGGCCGGGTGGCCGGCGTGGGCGGCTGGCAATACGACCCGGCCGATGGCCTGGTGGTCTGGACCCGCCAGACCCGCGAGATCCATGAGGTCGACGACAGCTACCCGCCCGATCCCGAAAAACTGCTGGCCTTCTACCCGGAAGGCGAAGCGCGCGACCGCATCCGGGCGGCCATTGCCCGGGCCATGCGCGAGGCCGAACCGTTCGACCTGGAGCTGCCCTTCATCACCGCGCGCGGCCGGCAGATCCGGGTGCGCGCCGTCGGTGAGCCGGTGCTCGACGACAACGGCCGGCCGGTCCGGATCGTGGGCGCCCTGCAGGACATCACCGCCCGCTACCTCATGGAGGCCGAGCTGCGGCGCGTCAACGAGCTGCAGCAGAGCATTCTGGACAACCTGCCCTGCGGCCTGAGCGCCTTCGATGCGCAGCTCAGCCTGGTGGCCTGCAACAAGGAATTCGTGACGCTGCTCGGGCTGGAGCCCTTGTTCGAGAACGGCGTGCCGACCTTCGAGGACATCATCCGGTTCAACGCCGAGCGCGGCGAGTACGGCAATGTCGATCTGGAAGAGGCGGTCGAGCAGATCCTGGCCCGTGCCCGCGCGCCGGTGCCCCACCGCTTCGAGCGGACCCGCCCCGACGGCACCCCGATCGAGGTGCGCGGCACCCCCATGCCGGGCGGCGGTTTCGTGACCACCTACACCGACCTGGCCGACCGCAAGCAGGCCGAGCGGCGCAGCGAGCGCAACGAGGCCCTGCTGCGCGGCGCCATTGCCGCCATCGACGAAGCCTTCGTGCTGTTCGACGCCCAGGAGCGGCTGGTCCTGTGCAACGACAAGTTCCGCGCCCTGTACGACACGGTGGCCGACCTGATCGTCCCGGGCACCCGGTTCGAGGACATCCTGCGGGTCGGCGTGGGTCGTGAGCAGTTCCCGGAGGCCAAGGCCGACCCGAAGGGCTGGATCAGCAGCCGCCTGGCCGACTTCCGGGCCGGCGAACACACCAGTGTCTACCGGCTGGACAACGGCCGGGTGGTGCGGGTGATCGACCGTCGCATGCCCGACGGCCACACCGTGGGCTTCCGGCTCGACATCACCGACCTGGTGCGGGCCACCGAGGCCGCGCAGGAGGCGTCGCGCGCCAAAGGCGAGTTCCTGGCCAACATGAGCCACGAGATCCGCACCCCGCTGCACGCCGTCATCGGCCTGACCCACCTGCTGGCCGACACGCCGCTGACCGTGCGCCAGCAGCAGCTGGTGGGCAAGTCGCAGATGGCCAGCCAGTCGCTGCTGGCCATCGTCAACAACGTGCTGGACCTGGCCAAGATCGAGGCCGGTGAAATGCCGCTGGAGGCCGAGCCGTTCCGGGTGCGCGAACTCATCAACGAGATGGAGGCGGTGTTCGTCCAGCAGGCCGACGCCAAGGGCGTGGGGCTGCACTTCGAGGTCGATCGGTCGCTGCCGGCGGTCCTGCTGGGCGATGTGCTGCGGCTGCGCCAGGTCATGACCAACCTGGTCGGCAATGCCTTGAAGTTCACCGAACAGGGCTCGGTGACGGCGCGTCTGGAGCGGCTGCCCTCGCCGCAGGGCGCGGACCGCGATCAGGTCATGCTGGGTGTGCGGGTGATCGACACCGGCGTGGGCATTCCGGCCGAGGTGCAGGAGCGGCTGTTCTCGCCCTTCTCGCAGGCCGATGCCTCCACCACCCGCCGCTTCGGCGGCACCGGCCTGGGTCTGTCCATCGTGCGGCGGCTGGTCGAGCTGATGGGGGGCGCCGTCGGGCTGGAAAGCACGCCCGGCACCGGCAGCGAGTTCCGCTTCGAGCTGCCGCTGCGCCAGGTGAGCGACACCGACGACCGCGGCACCCTGGAGTTGCTGGTGGTCGACGATGTGCCGGCCGAGCGCAAGGCGCTGGTGGACATGGCACGCGCCTTCGGCTGGCGGACCGAAACCTGCGAGTCCGGCGAGGCGCTGGTCGACTGGATGGCGCGCCGCCAGGCCCAGGGCCTGCCGATGCCCGACGCCATGCTGGTCGACTGGATGCTGCCCGGC
Organism: Comamonadaceae bacterium; assembly: GCA_013823485.1. Classification (GTDB taxonomy): domain Bacteria; phylum Pseudomonadota; class Gammaproteobacteria; order Burkholderiales; family Burkholderiaceae_C; genus Hydrogenophaga. Next base: position 11,836 of record PNMF01000040.1, on the reverse strand, counting down.
ATCGACGGCCTCACCGCCCTGCAGCAGGTCACCGACCAGATGGGGGCGCGCAACCTGCCGGCCACGCTGATGGTGTCCTCCAGCGACCGCGACCGGGTGGCCGGCCTGGACACCGGGCGGCTGGCCGATGCCATCCTCACCAAACCGGTCAATGCTTCGGTGCTGTTCAACGCCGTCAACCACAGCGTGGTGCGCCGGCAGGGCAACAGCACGCGCGTGGTGCCGGCGCCGATGCTGGCCGGCAGCACCCAGCTGCAGTCGCTGCCCGGTGTGCGGCTGCTGCTGGTCGACGACAGCGACATCAACCTGGAAATCGGCACCCACCTGCTGTCGCGCGAGGGCGCCTCGGTGACCACCGCCAGCAACGGGCGCGAAGCGCTGGCCATCCTGCGCCAGGACCCGAGCGAATTCGACGCGGTGCTCATGGATGTGCAGATGCCCGAGATGGACGGTCTGGAGGCCACCCGTGCCATGCGCCGCGAATCCGAACTGTCGGCCCTGCCGGTGATCGCGTTGACCGCCGGCGCGCTGGCGCAGGAGCGGCGGCGGGCCATGGAGGCCGGCATGAACGAATTCCTCACCAAACCGCTGGAGCCGGCCACCATGGTCCGCACGGTGCGCCAGGCCATCGAGCGGGCCACCGGTCTGCAGGTGCCGGTGCTCAACCTGGAGGGCGCGGCGCCCACCCGCGCGCCCACGCAGGCCTGGCCCGAGATCGACGGCATCGACGGTCCCAAGGCTGCTGCCCGGCTGGGGAACGATGTGTCGCTGCTCAGGCTGTCGCTGTCGCGGCTGTCCGACGGCTTCGGCGACATCGTGGTGCAGCCCTGGCCGGCCCCGGCCAGCGAGCCGGACCGCTCGGCGCTGGCGGCCCGCCTGCACAAGCTGCGCGGTGCGGCCAGCATGATCGATGCGGTGGAGGTGTCGCGTGCGGCGGACGCCGTGGAGTGCGGTCTGCGCGACGGCGTGCCGCAAGCCGCGCTGGCCGATCCATGGCGCACGCTCCAGCAGGCGCTGTCGCGGCTGCTGGGTTCCGCCGGCGTCTGGCTGGGGCAGCAGCAGGGCCAGAAGGCACCGGCCCGGGCCGTACCGCCCGCCAGCGACCTCACCCTGTCCCGCCTGGTGGGGCTGCTCTCGACCAACGACATGGACGCTCTGGCCTTGTTCGAAACCGAGGCCGACGGGCTGCGCGCCCGCCTGGGCGATGCCGCGATGGATCAGGTCGGTCGCCTCATGGACACCCTGGATTTCGCTGCCGCCGCCCGGCTTTTGCAGGGAGAATCCGCGGCATGAATCAAGCGGAGCCGGCGCAGGACGCCAGCAGCGGGGGGCCATCGGCGCCGGACATCCTGATCGTCGACGACGATCCGGGCATGATCCGCGCGTTGGGCAAAGCCCTGCGCGATCTGGGCCATCTGCGGTTCTCCACCAACGGCGCCGACGCGCTGCGCCTGATCAACGACAGCCCGCCGGACCTGCTGCTGCTGGACGCCCAGATGCCCGGTCTCAACGGCTTCGAGGTGCTGGAGACGCTGAAGGCGTCGCCCGCCCTGGCCGACCTGCCGGTGATCATGGTCACCAGCCTCACCGACGACGGTTTCGAGCAGGCGGGCCTGGAAAAGGGCGCCGCCGACTTCATTGCCAAGCCGGTTCGCCCGGCCATCGTTCAGGCCCGGGTGCGGACCCAGCTGCGGCTGAAACAGGCCAACGATGTGCTGCGCCAGTCCTCGGTGACCGACCGCCAGAACCTTGCCGTGGCCCTGCGCGAGCTGCAGCAGAGCCACCGCGAACTCCTGCGCACCGCCGACGAGCTCCGGGTGGCCAACGAAAGCCTGCTCCAGTTCGTGCGGATCGCATCCCACGACCTGCGGGAGCCGCTCAACACCATCGCGCAGTTTGTCGGGCTGGTCGAGGAAGACCATGGTCCGGTGCTGCCCGAAGAGGCCCGCCACTTCCTGCGCCTGGCCACCCGCGCCGGCGCCCGCATGCGCACCCTGCTGGACGATGTGGTGCGTTATGCGCGGCTGCAGAACGCCGAGGGTGATCCGCCCACGCCGGTGCCGCTGGACCGCACGCTGGCCGAACTGCGCGATGCGCTGGCCGCACGGCTGGCCGCCACCGGCGCCCGGCTGGACCTGTCGCCCCTGCCGGTGGTCAGCGGCCATGCCAGCCTGCTGTCGCTGCTGTTCCAGAACCTGCTCTCCAACGCCCTGAAGTTCGTGCCGCCGGGGCGGGTGCCGCATGTGCGGGTCGATGCCCGGCTGAGCGGCAACTGGGTGCTGGTGCGCGTGGTCGACAACGGCATCGGCATCGAGCCGCGCCACATCGAGCGGCTGTTCCAGCCGTTCCAGCGCCTGCACCTGCGCAGCGAGTTCGAGGGGTCCGGCCTGGGCCTGTCCATTTCCCGGCAGATTGCCGAAGCCCACGGCGGCCACATCGAGGTCGACTCCACTCCAGGGGAGGGCTCGGTGTTCACCGTGCGGCTGCCGCTGGGAGTGGCAGCGTGATCGGCCGCCGCGGCGCGCTGCTCTCGCTGGCCGGCCTGCTGGGCGGCTGCCTGGAGGTGCCGGTGCCGCCGGCACGGCTGGGCTTCAATGCCTGGGTCGGCTTCGACCCGCTGGTGCTGGCGCGCGACCGGCGCCTGTTCGACAACGGGCAGCTGCAGGTGGTGGAGCTGGCCACCGGCGCAGAAACCCAGCGCCACCTGCGCAACAACCTGCTCGACGCCGCAGCCATGACGTTGGACGAGGTGCTGCGCATGCGCGATGGCGGGCTCGACCTCAAGGTGGTGGCCCTGCTCGATGCGTCGCGCGGCGGCGACGTGGTGATGGCGGCGCCCACCATCCGCGGGCTGGCCGATCTGCGCGGCAAGGCGATTGCGGTCGAGGATTCGTCGGTGGGCACCCTCATGTTCCACCGCCTGCTGGAAGCCGCCGGCCTGCGGCTGGACGATGTGCGGCAGGTGAATCTGGAGGCCACGCTGCACCTCCAGGCGCTGCGCGCCGGCCAGGTGGCGGCAGCGGTGTCCTACCAGCCGCTGGCCGGGCCCATGGCCGCCGCCGGATTCCGGTCCGTGTTCGACTCCCGGCAGATCCCCGGTCAGGTGCTGGACGTGCTCGCGGTGCGCCACGACGTCCTGCTGGCACGGCCGGCCGCGGTCGACGCCATGCTCCAGGCCTGGCAGGGCGGGCTCGCCCTGCTCCAGCTGGACCCGGCCGGCGCGGCCGAGTCGTTGAGCGTGGGGACCGACCTCGATCCGGCGCAGTACCGGGCCGTCATGGGCGGTCTGCAGTTCTTCGCCCCCGACGAGTCGCTGGCCGCGCTGTCGGACCCGACCGGGCCGGTGCTGCAGGGCGGCCGCGAGGTGGCCCGGCTGATGCGCGGCCTGGGGCTGCTGCGGTCGGAGCCGGACTGGGCCCGGATGATCGACACCGGGCCGGCCCGCCGCGTGCTCACCGGAGACCGTGGATGAGCCGCCGCCTCTCGCTGGTCAGCCTGCCCGGGCGCTGGCTGGCACCGCTGATCATGGTGCTGTTCGCGGTGATGGCCTCCGGCGTCAACTACCTGACGCAGCTGCGCACCTTGCAGGCCGAGGTGGTGGAGCAGGAAACCCGCCGCCTGCGCGAGCGCCTGAGCGTGGAGCAGAGCCGCCTGAGCTTCCTCTCGTCCCTGGACGATGCCCAGCAGGTGCGCCGCATCATCGGCGGGCTGGGTCTGTACACCGGCATGCAGTCGGCCTACCTGCTGGCTTCCGACGGTCGCATCGATGCATCGCTGATCCGCTCCGACATCGGCCGGGGCTTCGACCAGGTGCTGGAGCGGCTGCCGCCCACCGCGCAGCGCGCCGAGCTCTTCGAGGCCGACCGCATGGGCATCCAGGTGCGGATGCTGGAAGACCGCACCACCCTGGTGGGCGTGGCGCCCTTTGCTGGCGAACGGCGGCTGGTGACGCTGGTCGACCTCACCCTGCCCAAAGCCCGCCTGAGGACCACGTTGATGGGCGAGGTGGTGCGGGAAGGCGGCCTGCTGCTGGCCCTGGCCGCCCTGCTGGCGCTGCTGATGCACCGGCTGTGGTTCAAGCGGGCCGGCCGGCTGGTCGACACCCTGGCCCGTGTGGGCGACGGTCAGCTCCAGGCGCGGGCGGCGCTGGCGGGGCGGGACGAGCTGGCCAGCATCGGCAGCGAGGTCGACCGCATGGCCCAGCGCCTGCAGGCCCAGCAGGCCGAGCTGCGGCACCTGGGCTCGCTGGTGGCCCGCTCGCCGGTGGTGTTCCTGGAGTGGGCGCCGGACGCCGACCGGCCGGTGCGCTTCGTCAGTGCGTCCATCGACCAGTGGGGTTACCGCCCCCAGCACCTGCTGGACCATCCGCGGGCGTTCTGCGGCCTGATCCACCCGGACGACTGGCCTGCGGTGTTCGCCCAGTCGGAACACCACCGCCTGCACGGCCCCGACGAGTACCGGCAGGAATACCGGCTTCGCACCGCCGACGGCCGCTGGATCTGGGTCGAGGACCGCTCCGCCGTCGACCGCGACCAGGGCGGCCAGGTCAGCGGCATCACCGGCATCCTGCTCGACATCACCGCCCAGAAGGAGGCCCAGCTCGCCCAGCGCGAGCAGGCCGAGCAGCTCCGGCTGTTTTACGACCTGCCCTTCATCGGCATGGCCATCTCCTCACCCGAGAGCAAGCGCTGGCTGCAGGTGAACGACCGGCTGTGCGACATCCTGGGTTACCCGCGCGAGGAGCTCCTGCGCATGACCTGGACCGAAATGACGCCGTCGCCCGATCTGCAGGACAACCTGGCCCTGCTGCAGCAGATGAAGGACGGCCTGCGCGAGAGCTACGGCATGCACAAGCGCTTCGTGCGCAAGGACGGTCAGCTGGTCGATGCGGAGATCGAGGTGCGGGCGGTGCGCGATGCGCAGGGCCGTCTGCTGCGCCTGCTGTCCACCGTGCAGGACGTGACCGAGCGCCGCCGCGCCAGCGAAGCCCTGCGCCGCCAGACCCTGTTGCTGGAGCAGGCCGAGGCGATTGCCGGGCTGGGCAGCTGGTCGTTCGACCCGCTGGCCGGCGAGCCGGTGTGGTGGTCCGGACAGCTCTACCGCAACATCGGCATCGATCCGGCCCAAGGCCCGCCGCCGGACCTGCAGAGCCACCTGGCGCTGGTGCACCCGGACGACCGGCCTGCCGTGGCCGCTTTCGTGCCCGCCCGGCGCGCCACCGGCGACACCCAGAGCCTGGAGTTCCGCCGCCACCCCGATCTCGGTCCGGAAAAATGGTTTCGGGTCAGCGTCCGCAAGGAGCCGGGTGAGCAGGGTGGGCATCGGCTGTCGGGCACGGTGCTGGACATCACGGCGCTCAAGCTGGCCCAGGAAGCGCTGGAGCAGACGAATGCCGATCTGGAACGCCGGGTCGAGCGGCGCACCGAACAGCTGCTGGCGGCCAACCGCGAGCTGGAGGCCTTCTCGTACACCGTCTCGCACGACCTCAAGGCACCGCTGCGCGGCATCGACGGCTACAGCCAGCTGCTGCAGGAAGAACACGCCGGCGGGCTGGACGATGCCGGTCGGGCCTACCTGGAGCGCATCCGCCGGGGCGTGGCGCAGATGGGGCTGCTCATCAGCGACCTGCTGGCCTATTCGCGCATGGAGCGCCGTTCGGTCGAGCAGCAGACCGTCGAGCTTCGGCCGCTGGTGGAGCGGGTGCTGGAAGAGCACAGCGCCGACATCGAGCGGCTGGCCGCGCGGATCGATCTGTCGGCGCTTGAACCGGTGGTCCTGCACACCGACCGCGACGGTCTGGCGGTCATCCTGCGCAACCTGATCGGCAATGCCCTCAAGTTCCACCGGCCCGGCGTCTACCCAGAACTGGTGATGGGCAGCCGGCTCGAAAACGGGCACCATGTCGTCTGGGTCAAAGACAACGGCGTGGGGTTCGACATGAAGTACAGCGACAGGATCTTCGGCATCTTCCAGCGCCTGCAGCGCAGCGACGCCTACCCCGGCACCGGCGTCGGCCTGGCGCTGGTCAGCAAGGCGGCACAGCGCATGGGCGGCCGGGTCTGGGCCGAGAGCCAGCCGGGGCAGGGCTCGACCTTCTACCTGGAGCTGCCCGCATGACCGTCGGTGCCGCCACCCAGCTGGCCACGCTGGCCCCGATCCTGGTGGTCGAGGACAACCCGATGGACCTCGACCTCACCTTGCGGGCCTTCAGCCGCCGGGCCTGCGCCAACCCGATCCAGGTGGCGCGGGACGGTGAGGAAGCGCTGGCTTACCTCGAACGCTGGGATGCCGGCGAACCCCAGCCGGCGGTGATCCTGCTGGACATCAACATGCCGCGGGTCAACGGCATCGAGGTGCTGCAGCAGCTCAAGCAGCACCCGCAGTACCGCCGCATTCCGGTGGTCATGCTCACCTCGTCGCGCGAGTCCCGCGACCTGCAGGCCACCTACGACCTGGGGGTCAATTCGTACATCGAGAAGCCGGTCAGCTTTTCGCGCTTCCTGGAAATTGCGGCGCAGATCGAGGCCTACTGGTGCAGCGCCAACGAACGCGCCTACTGAACGCGGTGGCCTGAACACCGAAAAAGCGCTCAAGTTCCAGCGCTTTTTGTCGAATCAAGGGTCAGACAGCCGGGAAAGCCCCCGGCGCGTCGCCTTCGGGGGACCCGACCATGATCCAGATTTCCACCACCGCCCCGGCCAACTGGCCCGGTGCCACCACGCCGCTCAACGCTCCGGTGCGACCGGTGTCTGCCGTCACGCCGGTGCTGCCGGTGGGCGCGGCCACCTCGACCCAGACCGACGAAGACCCGGCGCGGACCCGTCGCCGGGGGGCTGGCGATGCGCGGCCCACCACCGACGCCGGTGAGATCCCCCGCGAGAAGGTCGATGCCGCCGCCCGGCAGGCCGATGTCCAGGCCCTGGCCGAGCAGCGCCGGGCCGAGCAGGAAGCCCGGGAAGCCCAGGAACAGGCCGACCGGGAAGCCATCGAGCGCCTGCGCCAGGTGCTGGTGGACACCTGGGACGCCAGCGCGGCCGTGGTGGATCAGGCCTTGAACGAAAAGGAGGGCGCCGCCGCCGGGAACAGCAATGGCAACGGCAATGCCAACGGCAGTCGGGCGGTCAGCCTGTACGACGAGGCCGTCCTCAACGGCTCATCCGCTCAGGCCAGCCAGGCCGGGCAGATCATCAGCCGCCGGGTCTGAGCCGCAGCGGCGTCACTCGGTCTGGGCCAGTGGCTCAAGCCGGTCGATGGCTTCGCGGGTTTTCCGCACATCCTCTTCCAGCTGGGCCCGCAGGGCGATGGCCTCGGCCGCCAGCCCATCCTGGGCCAGGCGCTCCATCCAGGCGGCCGTGGCCACGATGGCGCGGAACCCCATCAGCATGGACGTGCCCTTGAGCTTGTGGGCCTGGTAGCCAATCTCGCCCGCTTCGCCCTGGTCCAGCGCCGCCAGCAGCACCGGCACGGTGCCGGTGGGCGGGTCGAACAGCGTGCCCAGCAGCTCGTCCAGGGTGTCGGCCGGCATCATCGAGCGGATCTCGGCGTAGGAGTCGCGGTCGAACAGTTCCTCGGGCAATTCGTCCATGCGCAGCACCTCGTTTGATCGGGTCGTGTCTGCCTCCGCCGGGGCGGACGCGGCCGGCGCGCTGGCCGGATCGATCAGCCCGCAGCGGATGAGCGCTCGCCGCAGGTCCGAGGCCTGCAACGGCTTGGTGGTGAATTCGTTGACGCCCGCTTCCTGGGCGCGCCGCCGGGTGTCGTTCACCACATCGGCGGTGACCAGGATGATCTTCACATCGCGGTTCGGGCCGTCGCTGGCGCGCACCGCCTCGGTGGTGGCCAGGCCGTCCAGCACCGGCATGTGGTAGTCCAGCAGCACCACGTCGAACGGCTCGCGCTGCAGCAGTTGCAGGGCTTCCTGGCCGTTCTCGCAGAACACCGCGTCGTGGCCCATCTGCTCGAGCAGGATGTGGATGTACTTCAGGTTGATCGGGTGGTCTTCGGCCACCAGCACCCGCAGGCGGCGCGAGGTGAGCACGCTGGTGCGGCTGTCGATCGCATCGACCGGCGCCTCGGCGGGCGGCAGCTGCAGCATCACGGTGAAGACCGAGCCCTGGCCCGGCGTGCTGCTCACATGGATGTCGCCACCCATCAGCCGCGCCAGGTTGCGCGAGATTTCCAGCCCCAGACCGGTGCCGCCGATGCGCCGGCGCAGCGAGTTGTCGGCCTGGTAGAACCGGGTGAACAGCTGGTCCAGCGTTTCCTGGTCCATGCCGACGCCGGTGTCGGTCACCGTCATGCGGACGATGTCGGGGCGCCCGGCCACGGCCTCGATGCGCACGTCGACCGATCCTTGCGGCGTGAACTTGATGGCGTTGTTGATCAGGTTGAACAGGATCTGCCGCACCCGGGTGGCGTCCGCCAGGACCCAGGCCGGCACGGCCGGGTCGGTCTCGATGTTCAGTTCCAGGCTCTTCTCGCGCGCGGCCACCCGCATGATGGCCTCGACGTCGTGCAGCATGGAGGCCATCTCGACCGGGGCCGGGGCCAGCCGCAGGGTGCCGGTCTCCATGGAGGACACGTCCAGGATGTCGTTGATCACGCCCAGCAGGTGCTGGGCCGAGTCGCGGGCGGTCTGCACATAGTCGCGCTGGCGGCTGTCGAGCGAACTCTCTTCCAGCAGGTTGAGCATGCCCAGCACGCCCTGGAACGGGGTGCGGATCTCGTGGCTCATGTTGGCCAGGAACACGCTCTTGGCCTGGTTGGCCGCCTCGGCCTGGTCGCGGGCCACGGTGAGCTCCCGCCCGAGCTGGCGCAGGTGGTTGTTCTGGGCCTGCTTGCGGCGCACCTCGCGCACCAGCAGCCCCAGGAAGATCAGCAGCAGGGCCGTCTGGGCGGCGGTCAGGCCGATGACCAGCAGGCTTTGCTGGTGCAGCAGCTGGTTGCGTTCGTCGAACAGGCGGGCGGTGGCCCGGCTGGCTTCGCGGGTCAGTTCGCCGAAACCGGGCGCCATCTGCTCGACCTCGCGGGTGAGCGCCTGCAGGGCGTTGCGGTCACGCAGCAGGGCTTCCGGGTCGGCAAACAGCGGATCGGACCGCTCCACAAACGTGCGCGCCTTGGCGATGGTGTCGGTGTAGACGGCCGACGATTCCAGCAGGTCGCGGCGGGGCAGTTCGGTCAGCAGGCCGATGCGGCTGACGAACACCTCGTAGCGCTCCTGCAGCTCGCCCGCCATGTCGGGCGAGACCCCGGGGTCGGTGGAGGCATGCAGGGTGTAGCCCAGGCGACCGAATTCGCGTTCGAGCTGGTAGGCCTGCCACATCAGGGCGTCGACCTGGTTGCGGTTGGCCGACTCCATGAGCCGGAACTGCTTCCACTGAATCCAGGTGAGGGGTGTCAGCGTGACCAGCAGGACCGCGCCGATGGCCAGCAGCCACTGGCCGGTGCGCCAGCGGCCAAGGCCCGTCGGTTCGCTGTTCATTGGATCTCCACCGCCTTGAGCTGCCAGATGGAGCGTTCGTAGTAGGTGGAGGAGCGCAGCTCGGCGTCGCTGTCGAAGGGGTAGACGATGAACAGCGGGCCCTTGTCCCGCACCGGGATCGGCTTGTCGTCGATCAGCCGGGCCATGACCACCTTGAACTTGCGGGTGTCGTCGGCCGGGATGGTGATCTTGTAGTCGTTGATGGCCACGGCGCTGAGCGTGCTGCCGCTGGCCTTGACGGCCTCCAGCACATCGGAGAGCAGCGGGCCGGTGAACTTGACCGGCCGGTCGTACCAGGGGGTGCGGGTGGTGAAGCTGTGCTGGGGCAGGGCTTCGAGCATGGCCATGTCGAAGGCGGCGGTTTCACCCCGGTTCTTCACGCCGATCTTGCCGCTGACCGTCAGCACTGCCCGTCCCTTGGGCTCGGGCAGCGACTGGCCCAGCACCAGAGCGGGCAGCAGGCCCAGAAGGACGGCAAGGCTGAAGGAGCGGCGCAGCGTGTTCATGAACGGACCCGTGACGATGGCAATCAGTGAAATGTATCGGTTCCGACCTCAGATGCGGTGCCGGACACCCGATGGCGAGCTGGAGAGGCGGGCCAGCACGGCGGGGGCAATCTGGGTCAGGGGCAGCACCTCGTGCGCCGCCCCGTGCTGGATGGCCATGCGCGGCATGCCGAACACCACGCAGGAGGCTTCGTCCTGCACATAGTTGTAACTGCCCGCGTCCTTCATCTCGCGCATGGCCACGGCCCCGTCGCCGCCCATGCCTGTGAGCATGATGCCGATCGCGTTCGGACCGAGCACCCGGGCGGCCGAGCGGAACAGCACCTCGACCGAGGGCCGGTGCCGGTTCACCGGCTCGGTGTCTTCCACCACCGCCACGTAGTTCGAGCCGCTGCGGTCGATGCGCAGGTGCCGCCCGCCCGGGGCGATGTAGGCATGGCCCGGCAGGATGCGCTGACCGTCGCGGGCTTCCTGCACACGGATCTTGCACAGGGTGTCCAGGCGGTTGGCGAAGCTGGTGGTGAAGCCGGCGGGCATGTGCTGGGTGATGACGATGGCGGGCGAATCGGCGGGCAGGGGGGTCAGCACCTCGCGGATGGCTTCGGTGCCGCCGGTCGATGCGCCGATGCAGATGATCTTCTCGGTCGACAGCCGCGGCAAGGGTGCGCGCGGCGTTTCGACCGGCGTGGCGGCCGCCGGCGTGGCATTCGACACACGGGTGTCGGCGCCGGGCGTCGGACCGAGCCGGCGCACATGGGCCGCAGCCGCGACCCGGATCTTGTCGACGATGTCGCCGGCCAGTTCCTGCAGGCCGGCCGAGACGCCGATGCGGGGCTTGGCCACGAAGTCGACCGCGCCCATCTCCAGGGCGCGCAGCGTGATCTCGGCGCCCTGCTCGGTCAGGGTGGAGACCATCACCACCGGCATGGGCCGCAGGCGCATCAGGCGCGAGAGGAACTCCAGGCCGTCCATGCGCGGCATCTCGACATCCAGGGTGATGACGTCCGGGTTGGTCTCGCGGATCATCTCGCGCGCCACCAGCGGGTCGGCGGCTGCGCCGACACAGGTCATGTCGGGCTGGCGGTTGATGATTTCGGTCAGCAGGCTGCGAACCAGCGCCGAATCGTCCACCACCACGACGCGGATCTTGGCCATGGGTTGTCTCCGTCAGAAAAGATCGATCGAGCCGCCGGCGGTGGTGGACACCACCACCGCAGCGCTGCCCTTGCGTTCCTGGGTCTCCAGGTTTTCGGGGTGCGAATGGGCCAGGCGCTTGACCATGGCCTTGCCGTTGGCGGGGAAGAACACCACCTTGCGCGGGTGGATGTCCAGCACATCCTTGGACACCACCGCAATGCGCTCGGTCTGCAGGTAGTCCAGCACGAACTTGGTGTTGCGCTCGCCCACGTTCATGGTGGTGAAGGTGTGCATCACCTGGCCGCCGCCGAACACCTTGGCCTGCATGGTCTCGCGCCGGGCACCGAGCTTCATCATTTCGTTGATGAGCAGTTCCATGGCGTACGAGCCGTAGCGGCCGCCGGAGTCGGCGCCGCCTTCGGGCAGCATGAAGTGGTTCATGCCGCCCACGCGGGCCCGCGGGTCGTAGATGCAGGCGGCGATGCAGGAGCCCAGCACGGTCATGATGACGATGTCGTCGGCGGTGACGTAGTACTCGCCCGGCAGCACCTTGACCGCGTCCTGCTTGAAGTGGTGGTCGCGGTAGAAGAAGCTGGCCTCGCCCGGCCTGGGCTTGCGGGCCTTCAGGGCCTCCAGGCGCGAGAGGTCGGGCGCCGGGGGGCGCTTGATCAGACCGGCATCAGATGCGTTCATAGACGGTCTTTCCGCGCAG
>PNMF01000039.1 GCA_013823485.1 Comamonadaceae bacterium | reverse complement strand
CCCTGCGCCAGCGCAAGGACAGCAAGGCCATCAACCCGTCGCTGCAGGTGCATGTGCGCGCAGCCGATCGCCTGGTGGTGGTGCCCATGGCGGCCACCCGCAAATCCGAAGAACCGACGCCGGCCGAGGAGGGCAAGGCATGAGCTTGACACTGGGCCACTTCCTGTCGGTGGGCGCGATCCTGTTCGCCCTGTCGGTCATCGGCATCTTCCTCAACCGCAAGAACCTGATCGTGCTGCTGATGGCCATCGAGCTGATGCTGCTGGCGGTCAACATGAACTTCGTGGCGTTCTCGCACTTCCTGGGCGACATGCACGGCCAGGTCTTCGTGTTCTTCATCCTCACCGTGGCCGCCGCCGAATCGGCCATCGGGCTGGCCATCCTCGTGCTGCTGTTCCGCAACCGCGCTTCGATCAGCGTCGAGGAACTCAACAGCCTCAAGGGCTGATGCCCGCACCCGACGGAACCGCATTGGCAAGACCATGAGCAACACCCTTTCCGCAAGCACGCTGCTGGCCGTACCGCTGGCACCCCTCGTCGGCGCCGCACTGGCCGGCATCCTCGGCACCGCTTTCGGTGGCAACGTGTTCGGCCGCCGCGCCTCGCACAGCGCCACCATCCTGGGCGTGCTGGTGGCCTTCGTGCTGTCGGCCATGACCCTGGCCGACGTCATGGACGGCGCCCGCTTCAACGCCACCATCTACGAATGGATGGTGGTGGGCGGCCTGAAGATGGAGATCGGTTTCCTGGTCGACGGCCTGACCGCCATGATGATGGTGGTGGTGACCTTCGTCTCGCTGATGGTGCACATCTACACCATGGGCTACATGGAGGAAGACGCCGGCTACAACCGCTTCTTCGCCTACATCTCGCTGTTCACCTTCTCCATGCTCATGCTGGTCATGAGCAACAACCTGCTGCAGCTGTTCTTCGGCTGGGAGGCGGTGGGTCTGGTGTCGTACCTGCTGATCGGCTTCTGGTACAACAAACCGACGGCCATCTTTGCCAACATGAAGGCCTTCCTGGTGAACCGGGTCGGCGACTTCGGCTTCATCCTCGGCATCGGCCTGATCGTGGCCTATGCCGGCACCCTGAACTACAGCGAGGTGTTCGCCAAGGCCGACCAGCTCGGCGGGCTCACCTTCCCCGGCACCAGCTGGATGCTGGTCACGGTGATCTGCATCTGCCTGTTCATCGGCGCCATGGGCAAGAGCGCGCAGTTTCCGCTGCACGTTTGGCTGCCCGACTCGATGGAAGGCCCGACGCCCATCTCGGCCCTGATCCACGCCGCCACCATGGTGACGGCCGGCATCTTCATGGTGGCCCGCATGTCGCCGCTGTTCGAGCTGTCGGACACGGCGCTCAACTTGATCCTGGTGATCGGTGCCATCACGGCCCTGTTCATGGGCTTCCTGGGCATCATCCAGAACGACATCAAGCGGGTGGTGGCCTATTCGACCCTGTCCCAGCTGGGCTACATGACGGTGGCGCTGGGCGTGTCGGCCTACTCGGTGGCGGTGTTCCACCTCATGACACACGCCTTCTTCAAGGCGCTGCTGTTCCTGGCCGCCGGCTCGGTGATCATGGGCATGCACCACAACCAGGACATCCGCTGGATGGGCGCCGTGCGCAAGTACATGCCCATCACCTGGATCACCTCGCTGCTGGGCACGCTGGCCCTCATCGGCACGCCGCTGTTCTCGGGCTTCTATTCCAAGGACTCGATCATCGAGGCGGTGCACTTCAGCAACCTGCCGGGCTCGGGCTTCGCCTACTTCGCGGTGCTGGCCGGCGTCTTCGTCACCTCGTTCTATTCGTTCCGGCTGTACTTCCTGGTGTTCCACGGCCAGGAACGCTACGACCAGAACCCGGATGCCCACCACCACGGCGACCACCATGACGATCATGGCCACCACGGTGACGGCAAGCCGCACGAGTCGCCATGGGTGGTGACGCTGCCCCTGGTGCTGCTGGCGGTGCCCTCGGTGTTCATCGGCTACCTGACCATCGAGTCGATGGTGTTCGGCGACTTCTTCAAGGACGCCATCTTCATCAACGCCGAAGCCCATCCCGCGCTGTCGAAGTTTGCCGAGATCTTCCACGGCCCGATGGCCATGGCGCTGCATGCCTTCAGCACGCCGCCGCTGTACCTGGCCCTGGCCGGTGCCGTGTCGGCCTGGTACATGTATCTGATCAACCCGGCGGTGCCGGCGGCCATCGGCCGTGCGCTCAAGCCGGTGATCACCGTGCTGGAAAACAAGTATTACCTCGACTGGTTCAACGAGAACGTGCTGGCCAAGGGCGCGCGCGGCCTGGGCATCGGCCTGTGGAAGGGCGGTGACCGTGGCGTGATCGAGGGTGGCGTGGTCAACGCCAGCTGGAAGCTGATCGGCCTGATCTCCGGTGTCGTGCGCCGCTTCCAGACCGGCTTCCTGTACCACTACGCCTTCATGATGCTGGTGGGCGTGCTGCTGCTCATGACCTGGTTCGTCTGGCTGGCCAAGTAAGCGCCCCGGGTTACAACAACAAGAGGAAGAACAACATCATGGGTCTGCTGAGTCTTGCCATCTGGACGCCCATCTTTTTCGGCGCCGTCCTCCTGGCCTTCGGCCGCGACGACCAGGCGCACGTGGTGCGCTGGATCGCCCTGATCGGTGCGCTGGCCGGGCTGCTGGTCACCGTGCCGCTGTACAGCGGTTTCGAGCTGGGCACGGCCGCCATGCAGTTCGTGGAGAAGGCGAGCTGGATCGAGCGCTTCAACATCCACTACCACCTGGGCGTGGACGGCATCTCGCTGTGGCTGGTGCTGCTGACCGCCTTCATCACCGTGGTGGTGGTGGTGGCCGGCTGGGAGGTGATCACCGAGCGCGTCAACCAGTACATGGGCGCCTTCCTGATCCTCTCGGGCCTGATGATCGGCGTGTTCTCGGCGCAGGACGCGATGCTGTTCTACGTGTTCTTCGAGGCCACGCTGATCCCGATGTACCTGATCATCGGCATCTGGGGCGGCCCGAACAAGATCTACGCGGCCTTCAAGTTCTTCCTCTACACGCTGCTGGGCTCGCTGCTCATGCTGGTGGCCCTGATCTACCTGTACACCGTCTCGGGCGGCAGCTTTGCCCTGGCCGACTGGTACCAGCTGCCGCTGGGCAGCACGGCCCAGACGCTGCTCTTCTTTGCCTTCTTTGCGGCCTTCGCCGTCAAGGTGCCGATGTGGCCGGTCCACACCTGGCTGCCCGACGTGCACGTGGAAGCCCCCACCGGCGGCTCTGCCGTGCTGGCGGCGATCATGCTGAAGCTGGGCGCCTACGGCTTCCTGCGCTTCTCGCTGCCCATCCTGCCGGACGCCTCGCACGAATGGGCCGGCCTGATGATCGGCCTGTCGCTGGTGGCGGTGATCTACGTGGGGCTGGTGGCCATGGTCCAGCAGGACATGAAGAAGCTGGTGGCCTATTCGTCGGTGGCCCACATGGGCTTCGTCACGCTGGGCTTCTTCGTCTTCAGTGACCTGGGCGTTTCGGGCGCCATCGTGCAGATGATTGCCCACGGCTTCGTGTCGGCGGCCATGTTCCTGTCGATCGGCGTGCTCTACGACCGCGTGCATTCGCGCGACATCGCGGCCTACGGCGGCGTGGTCAACACCATGCCGCGCTTTGCCGCCTTTGCCCTGCTGTTCACCATGGCCAACTGCGGCCTGCCCGGCACCGCCGGCTTCGTGGGCGAGTGGATGGTCATCCTGGCGGCGGTCAAGGCCAACTTCTGGGTCGGCCTGCTGGCGGCTTCTGCCCTGATCTTCGGTGCTGCCTATTCGCTGTGGATGTTCAAGCGGGTGTACCTGGGTGAACCCGGCAACGACGATGTGCGCGCCCTGACCGACATCAATGCCCGCGAGTTCACCGTGATGGCGGTGCTGGCCCTGGCCGTGCTGTTCATGGGCGTGTACCCCAAGCCCTTCACCGACGTGATGGACGCTTCCGTGGCCGAGCTGCTGCGCCACGTGGCCGTGTCCAAGCTGCCGAACTGACCGCTCCCGCGCCAAGACGACTCAAGAGAATTCCAACATGATCGACAACCTCAGCTGGATCGCGGCCTACCCGGAAATCATGCTGCTGGTGATGAGCTGCCTCATCGCCCTGGTGGACCTGGGTGTGCGCTCGCCGTTGCGCGGGGCCACCTACCTGCTCACCCTGGCCACGCTGGGCTGCCTGGCGGTGCTGCTGGGCATGGAGGCGGCTTCGGGCCGCACCATCGAGGGCTTCGGCGGCATGATCGTCAGCGACCCGATGGGCAACTGGCTCAAGTGCTTCGCCACCGTGGCCATGATGGTCACCCTGGTCTATGGCCGCGCCTATGCCGCTTCGCGCGACATGATGCGCGGGGGCGAGCTGTTCATCCTGTCAATGTTCGCGCTGCTGGGCATGTACGTGATGATCTCGGGCCACAACTTCCTGGTCATCTACCTGGGCCTGGAGCTGCTGACGCTGTCCAGCTATGCCCTGGTGGCGCTGCGCCGCGACGACCTGGCCGCGACCGAAGCCGCCATGAAGTATTTCGTGCTGGGTGCGCTGGCCAGCGGCTTCCTGCTCTACGGCCTGTCGATGGTGTACGGCGCCACCGGTTCGCTGGACGTGTCCGGCGTGCTGCAGGCCATTGCCGGCGGCGAAGCCACCCTCAAGGGCTCGAAGCAGGTGCTGGTGCTGGGTCTGGTGTTCGTGGTGTCGGGCCTGGCCTTCAAGCTGGGCGTGGCCCCGTTCCACATGTGGGTGCCCGACGTCTACCACGGCGCCCCGACCGCCATCACCCTGGTGGTGGGCGGCGCGCCCAAGCTGGCGGCCTTCGCCATCGTGATCCGCCTGCTGGTCGAGGGCCTGGCCCCGCTGGCGTTCGACTGGCAGCAGATGCTGGCGGTGCTGGCCGTGCTGTCGCTGCTGGTCGGCAACCTGGCGGCCATCGCACAGACCAACCTCAAGCGCATGCTGGCGTTCTCCACCATCGCCCAGATGGGCTTCATGCTGCTGGGTCTGCTGGCCGGCGTGGTGGACGGCAACAGCGGCAACATGGTCAACGCCTACAGCTCGGCCATGTTCTATGTGGTGACCTATGTGCTGACCACCCTGGCCACCTTCGGCGTGATCATCGTGCTCTCGCGCACCGGCTTCGAGTCGGACGAGATTTCCGATCTGGCCGGCCTGAACCGCCGCAGCCCGTTCCACGCCGGCATCATGGCCATCTGCATGTTCTCGCTGGCCGGCATCCCGCCCATGGTCGGGTTCTACGCCAAGCTCTCGGTGCTGCAGGCGCTGCTGGCCTCCAGCCAGGGTTTCTACATCGGTCTGGCGGTGTTTGCCGTGGTCATGTCGCTGGTGGGCGCCTTCTACTACCTGCGCCTGGTCAAGGTGATGTACTTCGACGAGCCGGCCCAGACCGCTGATGTCCAAGCCCCCGCCGACACCCGCGCGGTGCTGTCGGTCAACGGCGCCCTGGTGCTGGTGCTCGGCATCGTGCCCGGTGGCCTCATGACCCTGTGCGCCCAGGCCGTGGCTTCCCTGCTGGCCTGACAGCCGGACCCGCCGTCGGCATGCCTTCTGAACTTGCGCGCGCCGACGCGCTCTGAACAGCACCATGGACACCACCACCTCCGTCTGGCTGGTGCTGCTGAGCGCGCTGCTCGCGGCCAACCTGCCCTTCATCAACAACCGCTGGCTGGCGGTCATTCCCCGTGCCACGCCCAAGTCGCTGTGGCACCGTCTGCTGGAACTGGTGTTCTGGTATGGCGTGGTCGGGGCCATCGGCCTGGGTCTGGAACACGGCGTGGGCCAGATCGCGCCGCAGGGCTGGGAGTTTTACGCCACCACCGGCTCGCTCTTCCTGACCCTGGCCTTTCCCGGCTTCGTTTACCGCTACCTGATGCGCCACCGCGCATGAGCGCACCCGACGATCACCTGCGTGAAGAGCGCCTGCAGCGGGAGCCCCTGCTGCAAGGGCACTTTCTGAAGGTGGTCCGCGACACCGTCCGCCTGCCCGATGGCCGCCAGGCCACCCGCGAGTTCGTGCTGCACCCCGGCGCGGTCATGGTGGTGGCGCTGGCCGACGACGGCCGTGTGCTGATGGAGCGCCAGTACCGCCACCCCATGGGGCAGGTGATGCTGGAGTTTCCGGCCGGCAAGCGCGATGCCGGTGAAGACAGCCTGGCCTGTGCCCGCCGCGAACTCCAGGAAGAAACCGGCTACACCGCCCGCGAATGGGCTTTTGCTGGCCGCCACGCGCCCACCATCGCCTATTCCGACGAGGTGATCGACATCTGGTTCGCCCGCGGCCTGCAGGCCGGCGAGCGCCGCCTGGACCCGGGTGAATTCCTCGACGTGTTCCTGGCCGATCCTGCCGAACTCATGGCCGACTGCCGCAACGGACGGCTGATCGACGGCAAGACCATCACCGGCCTGTTGTGGCTGCAACAAGTGATGAACGGATCATGGTTTCTGGAGTGGCGGGATAATTCCGCCGCATGAAGGTCCTGGATCTCCAATGCGGCCACCAGCACGGTTTTGAAGGCTGGTTCGCCTCCGAAGACGACTTTGCCGGCCAGCTCGAACGCGGGCTGGTGAGTTGCCCCTTGTGCGGCGACGCCCGCATCGAGAAGAAGCTCTCGGCCCCGCGTCTGAACCTCCGCACCTCCCGCCATGAGCCGGCCGACAGGCCGGTGGATGCGGGCGCAGCCGATCAGACGCCTGACCTGCAGGCACTCCAGGCCCGCATGATCGCCACGCTGCGGCGCATGGTGGCCGGGTCGGAAGACGTGGGCGAGCGGTTCGCCGCCCAGGCCCGGGCCATGCACCATGGCGAGGTGGAGCCCCGCAACATCCGTGGTCTCACCACACCGGCCGAGGCGCTGGAACTGCTGGAAGAGGGGGTCGACGTGCTGCCGCTGCCCCCGTTGCCGGCACTCAAGGAAACCCTGCAATGACGCGCCCGGCCCCGCCCGGGGCCGGGTGCCGCTTTCAAGGGTAGAGGCCGCGCAGGTCGCGCGCATGCAGGATGCGCTTGCAGGCCACGATGAAGGTGGCGGTGCGCAGGCTCACCCGGTGTTCTTCGGCCACCTGCCAGACCGCGCTGAACGCCTCGCGCATGATCTTCACCAGCCGCTCGTTGATCTCGGCCTCGCTCCAGAAGAAGCTGGAGAAGTCCTGCACCCACTCGAAGTAGCTCACCGTCACGCCACCGGCGTTGGCGATCACGTCGGGCAGCACCAGCACGCCACGGTCGTGCAGGATGTCGTCGGCCTGCGGCGTGGTGGGGCCGTTGGCGCCCTCGATCACCATGCGGGCCTGGATGCGGCCGGCATTGCGCTCATGGATCTGGCCTTCCAGCGCGGCCGGGATCAGGATGTCGCAGGGCACGTCCCAGAAGGCGTCCGGTGCCATCACTTCGGCGCCGGCAAACCCGGCCACGCTGCCGGTGGCCGCCACATGGGCCAGCAGGGCGGGAACGTCGAGGCCGGCCTCGCGGTAAATGGCGCCGCCGTGGTCCTGCACCGCCACCACCCGGGCACCCGCTTCGGCGAACAGCTTGCCGGCCACGCCGCCCACATTGCCGAAACCCTGCACCGCGACACGGGCGCCGGCAATCGGCAGGCCGATGCGGCGCGCCGCTTCCTCGCCCACGGTGAAGACGCCGCGGCCGGTGGCCTCGCGGCGGCCGAGCGAGCCACCCAGATCGACCGGCTTGCCGGTGACCACGCCGGTGGCGGTGGAGCCCTCGTTCATGGAGTAGGTGTCCATCATCCAGGCCATCACCTGCTCGTTGGTGTTGACGTCGGGGGCGGGGATGTCCTTGGTGGGGCCGATGATGATGCCGATCTCGCTGGTGTAGCGGCGGGTCACGCGCTCCAGTTCGCCCCGGCTGAGCTGGCGCGGGTCGACCCGGATGCCGCCCTTGGCGCCGCCGTAGGGCACGTTGACGGCCGCGTTCTTGATCGACATCCAGGCCGACAGGGCCATGACCTCCGACAGGGTGACGTCCTGGTGGAAGCGCACGCCGCCTTTGCCCGGGCCGCGCGAGGTGTTGTGCTGCACCCGGTAGCCCTCGAAGTGGGCGACCGAGCCGTCATCGAGGTGGATCGGCACATCGACGATCAGGGTGCGCTTGGGGCGCTTGAGGGTGTCGACCCAGCGGCCCAGCGGGCCGAGGTAGGGGGTGACCCGGTCGACCTGCTGGAGGTAGGTGCCCCAGGGGCCGAGCGCGTCCGGGTTGAGGTAGGAGGGCAGCGCCTGGGTGAGGGCGGCCGGAGAAGCAGCGGTCATGGTGTGTTCCTGCGTGTTCGCCCCGCGATGGCAGGGCGCAGCAGGGACTGTAGGAGCCGGCCTGCGGGCTGTCCAAGGCCGCTAAGCCATCCTGTCATGCATTTCATGCATGGAACTGCAGGGCGGCCAGGCCGGCGTAGACCCCGCCGCGCGCCACCAGCTCGTTGTGGGTGCCCTGTTCCACCACCTGGCCGTGGTCCAGCACCACGATCCGGTCGGCGCGCTGCACCGTGGCCAGCCGGTGCGCGATCACCAGCGTGGTGCGGTCGCGCATGGCGGCGTCCAGCGCCTGCTGGACCATGCGTTCGCTCTGGGCATCGAGCGCGCTGGTGGCCTCGTCGAGCAGCAGCAGCGGCGGGTTCTTGAGCATGGCCCGGGCAATCGCGATGCGTTGCCGTTGCCCGCCCGAGAGCCTCACCCCGCGTTCGCCCAGGAAGGTGTCGTAGCCCTGGGGCAGGCGCTCGATGAATTCTTCAGCGAAGGCGGCACGGGCGGCGGCGCGCACCTCGTCGTCGGTGGCCTCGGGCCGGCCGTAGCGGATGTTGTCGAGCGCGCTGCCGGAGAAGATGACCGGGTCCTGCGGCACGATGCCGATGCGCGAGCGCAGGTCGTGCAGGCGCAGGCGGTCGATCGGCACGCCATCGATCTCGATGCGGCCCTTCACCGGGTCGTGGTAGCGCAGCAGCAGGCCCAGCACCGTGGTCTTGCCGGCGCCGCTGGGGCCGACCAGGGCGACGGTCTGGCCTGGCTCGATCTGCAGTGCCAGGCCGCTGAGGGCCGGCTGCGTGGGACGCGAGGGGTAATGGAAGTCGACCGCCTCGAAGCGCACCGAGCTGCCGGTGCGCGGCAGCGGCACGCTCACCGGGTCGGCCGGCTCCTGCACCGGGGAGGTGCCCGAGAGCAGCTCCATCAGCCGTTCGCTGGCGCCGGCGGCGCGCAGCAGGTCGCCATAGACCTCGCCGAGCACCGCCACCGCACCGGCCAGGATGATGGTGTAGACCACCGTCTGCCCCAGGTGCCCGGCGCTGATGGTGCCGGCCAGCACCGCCTGCGTGCCCTGGTACAGGCCCCACAGCAGCAGGGCGGCGGTGCTGATGATGATGAAGGCCACCAGCGCCGAACGTGCCCGGGTGCGGCGCACGGCGGTCTGGAAGGCGCTTTCGGTGGCCTGGGCGAAGCGCGCCGATTCGCGGGCCTCGGCGGTGTAGCTCTGCACCACCGGCACCGCGTTCAGCACCTCGACCGCCATGGCGCTGGAGTCGGCCACCCGGTCCTGGCTGGCCCGCGAGAGCCGGCGGATGCGGCGGCCGAACAGCATGCTGGGCACCACCACCAGCAGCAGGATGAGCGCCACCTGCAGCATCACATAGGGGTTGGTCCAGACCAGCATGATCAGCGCACCCAGGCCCATGACGCTGTTGCGCAGGCCCAGCGACAGCGACGAGCCCACCACCGTCTGCACCAGCGTGGTGTCGGTGGTCAGGCGCGACACCACCTCGCCGGTCTGGGTGGTCTCGAAAAAGGCCGGGCTCTGGCGCAGCACATGGGCATAGACCGCGTTGCGCAGGTCGGCGGTGATGCGTTCGCCCAGCCAGCTCACCAGGTAGAAGCGGGCGGCCGAGAACAGGCCGAGCGCCACCGCCACACCGAACAGCATCAGGAAGTGGCCGCGCAGCTGCAGGGCGGCGGCACCCCGGTCGCCCGCGACCAGACCCCCGTCGATGAGCTGGCGCAGCGCCACCGGGAACAGCAACGTGGCGGCGGCGGCCAGCACCAGGAACACCAGGGCCAGGGCGATCTGCCCACGGTAGGGTTGCAGGAAGGGGATGAGGCCGCTCAGGGAGCGGGGGGATGCGGCGCGTGGGCGCTCGCTGGTGGCGGTGGAGGGCATCGCCCGATTCTGCGCCGTCCGGGCGGTGTTTTCACTGACATGGAATCCGGTACGGGTAGGTGTACCCTTTCCGTGCGTTTCACAACAACCCGGAGGAGAAACCCATGAAGTCCGCCCTGACCACCGTCCTGGCCGCCGCCGCCCTGCTGCTGGCCACCGCCGCCCAGGCCGAAGGCCCGACCTGCAACGCCGCCGCCGCCGAAAAGAAGCTGGCCGGCGCCGCCAAGACCAGCTTCCTCAAGAAGTGCGAGAAGGACGCATCGGCCGTCTGCACCAACGCCGCCGCCGAGAAAAAGCTCAATGGCGCGGCCAAGACCAGCTTCACCAAGAAGTGCGTGAAGGACGCGGTCGGTTGACGTCCCCCGTGGGCGGCTTCGCCGTTCACAGCCGCAGCCGCTGCGCGTAGCCGGTCATCTCCAGGTAGCCGTGGCCGACGGTGCGGCCGGCCTCGTCCTTGAGGGCCGACAGGCCTTCCCAGTACACCGTGCCGGTGCTGGCGCGGCTGTCGAGTTCCTGCGCATCGGCCAGTGCCGTCACGGTGTGGCGGCCGGCGGGTGACTGCACCGTCCATTCCACCGGGTAATTGGCCCGGGTGAGCGGGCTGGTCCAGAAGCGGCGGGGCTCGAACCGCACCTCGCCGGGCCGGGCATTGCGCGCGCCCAGCGGGTTGCTGCCCTCGGTGGCCCGGCGCACCGAGCCACCGGTCCAGAGGGCGCTGCCGTCGGTGCGGCGCAGCTGGAAGGCGGTGAGACTGTCGCCGTTGTCAAGGTTCATGCCGATCCAGTCCCAGCCGACGGCCTCGGGGTGCAGGATGGCCTCGCTCCATTCATGGTCCAGCCAGGCCGTGCCCTGGACCGGCATCGTCTGGCCTTGCAGGGTCAGGCGGCCTTGCACCGCCAGCTGTGGCTGGGTCACGTAGAAGCTGGCCTGCGACGGGTCCGGCCCCTTGCGCGAGAAGCCGGCGTCGCCCTGCAGCAGCCAGGCCTGCCGGGGCACGGCCTCGATGTCGATCGACAGTTCGCGCCCCGGCAGCCGGCTGCGGTAGCGGCCGTCGGGCTCGCGGCGGATGAACCAGTCGCCCAGCACCACCTCGGTGTCGAGCTCGCTGGCGAACGCCGTGCTGGCCGGTCCGTCGCCGGGCGGTTCGCCGTTCCAGCGGGCGATGCGTTCGTCGTGCAGCAGCCGGCCCGAGGCCACGTCGGTGATGGCGGCGTGTGCGAACAGCAGGTGGCGGGCGGCCAGCCGGCTGCGCAGCGGCAGCGCCGGGTCGACCCGGCTGCGGAAGAAGGTGAGCTGAAAGCCCAGCTCGCGGCCTTGCGGGGTCAGGGCCCGGCCGGTCAGGTACCACCATTCGGTGCGGGTGCTGTTGTGGCTGCCGTGGTCGCGCGGGAACACCAGCGGGCGTGGCCGCAGTGCGTCGCCGGGCTGGTGCCCCGGTTCGGCCGAGGCTTGGGGCCAGAGCAGGGCGGCCGGCGCGGCCAGCAGGGCGCGGCGCAGGGCGGAGGGGGGCAGGCGGGTGTTCATGTTGTGCGCCGGGTCGGGTTCACCAGTCCTGCTTGACGGCCTGCACCGCGTCGCGGCTGGCCGCCGCCCGCCCGGCCACCCAGGCGGTCAGGGTGCCGGCCAGCACCACGGCCGCGCACAGCGCCAGCAGGCGCAGCCAGGGCAGCACCAGGTCCATGGTCCAGTGAAAGCTCTGCGGGTTGACCACATGCACCAGCACCACGCTCACCGCCAGCCCGAGCAGCAGGCCGGCCAGTGCGCCCAGGCTGGTCCAGGCCAGGCCTTCCAGCGCCACCACACCCAGCACCTGCCGGCGCGTGAGCCCCAGGTGCGCCAGCAGACCGAACTCGCGCTGGCGGGCCAGCACCTGGGCGCTGAAGCTGGCCGCCACCCCGAACAGGCCGATGCCGATGGCCACCATCTGCAGCCAGGTGGTGACCGCAAAGCTGCGGTCGAAGATGCGCAGCGAGATGGCCCGTATCTGCGAGGCCTGGGCGAACTCGATCAGCGCCCGTGCGCCCTGTCGGTCGGCCAGGGCCTCGATGGCGGCGCGGGTGTCGGCCACCGCATCGGCAGCGGCCGGGCGCACCGCCAGGTCGTGCACCGTGGTGTCGCCGGTGAGGCGGATGAAGTCGTCGCGATCGATCACCAGGCTGCCGTGCTGGCGGGCGTAGTCGCGCCAGATGCCGACCACCCGATAGCGCATCTGCCGGGCTTCCGGTGCGCCCATGGCCACCGCCACCGCCGGCAGGTCCTGACCGAGGCGGGCGCCGTGCAGGTCGACCATGGCCTCGCTGGCGTAGACCGCCACGGTGTCCGGCGGCAGCGGTTCGGCCACCGGGCCGCTGACCATCGGCAGCGTGCCGGCGGCCCGGTCGGCGGGCGGCATGGGCCGCACGATCAGGGTGACCGGCGGATGCGCCGGGTCCAGCAGCAGCGGCAGGGTGCGCAGCGGCTCCAGCCGTTCAACCTGGGGCAGCGCGGCCACGCCGGCCACCAGCGCGGGGGGCATGGCCTGGCCCTCTGCTGCGCCGCCGGCCAGCCGCACATACAGCGGTGCGGGCAGCAGGGTGTCGAGCCAGCGGGTGACCGAATCGCGGAAGCTGGCCACCATCACGGTCAGCGCCACCGACAGCGCCAGGCTGGCCACCACGCCGCTGGTGGCCACGGCAGCGGTCTGGCGCAGCCGGCGCGAACGCTCCACCGCCAGCAGCGGCAGCACATGCCGGCCGGCCCACGGCGCCAGCCGGTCCAGCAGCTGGCCCACCAGCACCGGCAGCGCCGCCACGCCACCCAGCAGCAGCAGACCCACCGACACATAGGCCGCCAGCGGAATGCCGCCCACCGGTGGCAGCAGGGCCAGCAGCAGCGCCAGCACCAGCAGCCCTGCGGCCAGACCCTGCCGGTGGCGCCCCTGCGGCGTGTGGCTGCCGAGCCCCTTGAGCGCCAGCGCCGGCGCCAGGCCAGCCGCCGACCGGGCCGGCCACCAGCCACCCACCAGCGCGGCCACCACGCCCAGCACGCCATACAGCAGTGCCGCGCCCGGGCTCCATTGCAGCGAGGGCGCCACGCCACTGAAGTAACCGCCGCCCAGATCGCCGCCGGCCAGCCGGAGCGCCAGCCAGGCCAGCGCGGTGCCCAGCAGCAGACCGACGCCGCTGCCCACAAGGCCCAGCACCCCGGCCTCGGCCATCACCAGCCGCTGCCGCTGCGCAGCGGTCAGGCCCAGCACGCCCAGCAAGGCCAGTTGCGGCTGGCGCCGCGCCACCGACAGGGCCAGCACCGAAAACACCAGAAACGCCCCGGTGAACAAGGCCACCAGGGCCAGCACGGTGAGGTTCACCCGGTAGGCCCGCGAGAGCTGGCCGCTGCGTTCGCCCACCGCATCGGGGGCTTCGAACAGCAGGTGCGGCGGCAGGGTGGCGGGGTCCATCACATCGTTCAGCGTGGCACCGGGCTGCAGCCGCAGGTCGATGCGGCTGAGCCAGCCGCCCTGGCCGGCCAGGTCCTGCAGGGCGGCGACATCCATCACCAGCAGGGGCGCACCCGGTGCCCCCACATGGCCGGCCAGCCGCACCGGCAGCCGCTGCAGGCCCTGTTGCAGCTGCAGGCCGCTGCCCCAGGTCTCGATGGCGCGGCGGGCCGACGCGTTGGCGAACACGGTGTCCGGGGCGAACAGGTCGAGGCGGCCGGCGCTGTCGTCGGGTTGCGGCATGAGGGCCGGGGAGACCCCGGCCACCTTCAGCGCGTCCACCCCCACCACGCGCACCGCCAGCCGTTGCCCGTCGGTCCCGGTCAGCTGCAGCGGCAGCTCGAGCACCGGGCTGACCAGGGCCACACCGGGCCGGGCCGCCAGATCGTCCAGCCAGGTGTCGGGCAAGAAGCCTTGGCGCGAGCGCAGCGCCAGGTCGGGCTGGCCCTGGACCTGGCTGGTGGCCCGCGCAAATTCATCGAGCGCCGACGCATTGATCAGGTGCACCGCGAAGGCCAGTGCCACCCCCAGCATCACGGCCACCATGGCGGCCAGCGTGCGCCAGGGGTGGTGGCGCCATTCCTGCCAGGAGAAGGTGAGAAGCAAGGCGCGCATGGCCCGAGCTTACGGGTATCGGTGCCTGTGGCTTAATAACGGGGTTTTCAACTTTTACGTGTCACCGCCATGGGCAACAAGATCGTCACCGAAGCAGACCGCAAGGCCACCCCGCGTCCGAAGGCCGTCAACGGCACCACCCTCCGCACCGCCGGCCGTGGCCAGAAGATCAGCCTGGAGCGTGGCAAGGCCACCCGCAGCAAGAAGAACCCCGGCAAGCGTCCGCACAACGGAGGCTGATCGTGGCGGCGGTGGCCCCGGCCCCGCCCGCGTTCCCGGCAGGCCCGCCCCGTGCGGGCTTTCGTTTTTGTTCCGCCCCATCGACACCGACCCACCATGCAACGTCGCCCGATGCTGGCCAGTGCGCTGGCCCTGCTGAGCACCGCCGCGCTGCCCCTGCGGGCCCAGTCCCGTCCGGTGCTGCGGCTGCTGACGCACGACTCCTTTGAACTGCCGCCGGAGCTGCTGAAACGCTTCGAGGCCGAGGCCGGCGTGCAGCTGCAGATCGTCAAGGGTGGCGATGCCGGCGAGATGCTGAACCGGCTGATCCTGACCCGCCGCAAGCCGCTGGCCGACCTGGTCTTCGGCATCGACAACGCGCTGCTGCCGCGCGCCCTCGATGCCGGCGTGCTGGATGCCTACGACGGCCCGGCCGCCCGGCGCCCGGCGGTGGCGCCGCTGGAAGGCGGCGTGGTGCCGGTGGACTTCGGCTTCGTGGCGCTCAACATCGACCGCGCCTGGTTTGCCTCGCGCAACCGGGCGCTGCCCACCTCGCTGCAGGAGCTGACCACGCCGGCCTGGCGCAACCTGCTGGTGGTGCAGAACCCGGCCACCTCCAGCCCCGGTCAGGCCTTCCTGCAGGCCACCATCGCCGGCCTGGGCGAGGAGGTCGCCTTCGACTGGTGGGCCCGCATGCGCGCCAACGGCGTGAAGGTGGTGCGCGGCTGGACCGAGGCCTACTACACCGAGTTCACCCGCAACGGCGGCACCCGGCCCATCGTGGTGAGCTATGCCGGCAGCCCGGCGGCCGAGGTGTTCTTTGCCGACAGGCCGCTGGAGACATCGCCCACCGCCAGCCTGTTCCTGCCGGGCGGCGTGTTCCGCCAGGTCGAGGGCGTGGCCCTGGTCAAGGGCGGCAACCCGGCGCTGCGCGAGGCCGCCGGCCGCTTCATCGAGTTCCTGCGTTCGGCCCCGGTGCAGCAGGCCCTGCAGACCAGCATGTGGATGTACCCGGCCGATGCCGAGGCCCCGCTGGTGGAGGTGATGCGCCGCCATGCGCCCCGGCCGGACCGGTTCGACAACCCGCCTCCCGCGCAGGCCCTGGCCCGCGCCCGCGCCTGGCAGGAGCGCTGGACCCGCGTGGTCCTGAAGTGACCCCGCCATGGCCCGTGGCTGGCTGGCGGTCATTCCGCTGACCTTCCTGGCGTTGCTGGCCGCAGCGCCGGTGCTGCGCCTGCTGGCCGAAGGCTGGGCGGCCGCGCCGGGCACCGCGTTCTGGTCGGTCTGGGGCGACGACTTCCTGCGCGGGCGCCTGCTGTGGTCGCTGGCGCAGGCCGCCATCACCTGCGTGCTGGCGCTGGGCCTGGGTCTGCCGCTGGCCTGGGTGCTGGCGCGCTGGGAGTTCGCCGGGCGGGCACTGGTGCTGCGCCTGCTGATGCTGCCCTTCGTGGTGCCCACGCTGGTGGCGGCGCTCGGTGTGCTGGCGTTGTGGGGGCCGCGGGGCTGGTTCGGCGCACCGCTGGCGCAGATGGGCTTCGACCTGACCGACACGCCCTGGCTGCTGCTCTACGGCAACCTGTTCTTCAACCTGTGCCTGGTGGTGCGGGCCGGCGTCGATGCGCTGGAGCAGGTGAGTGCCACCCGGGTGGCCGCTGCCCGGTCGCTCGGCGCCACGCCATGGCGGGCGTTCTGGCGGGTCGAATGGCCGGCGGTGGCGCCCTGGCTGCTGTCGGCGCTGTGCCTGGTGTTCCTGTACTGCTTTGCCGGTTTCGGGCTGGCGCTGATCCTGGGCGGCCAGCGCTGGGCCACGCTGGAGGTCGAGATCTACACCCTGGTGGCCCACGAGCTGGCGCTCGGGCAGGCCGGCGTGCTGGCCGTCTGGGGGCTGCTGCTGTCGGGTTCGGTGGCGCTGGCCTACGCGGTGCTGGAGCGGCGTCTGGCCGCGCCCGGCAGCGTGCGGCCGCTGCCCCGGGTGCGGCCGGCGGGTGGCCTGCAACGGCTGGCGCTCGGGCTGGCCCTGCTGACGCTGGCGCTGGTCTGCCTGCTGCCGCTGCTGGCCATCGTGCTGCGGGCGCTGCAGGCGCTGGTCTGGGGCCAGGGGCTGGCGGTGCTGGCCGATCCGCTCACGCTCACCGCGCTGGGCAACACCCTGCGGTTCGCCGGCATGGCGCTGGTGCTGGCCACCGTGCTGGGGCTGCTGCATGCCGCCACGGCGCGCGCCGCCGGCGCCCTGGGCCTGGCCTGGCGGGCAGCGGCCTATCTGCCGTTCGTGCTGTCGCCCATCTCGGTGGCTTTCGGCTTGTTGCTGCTCTACCCGGACGCGGTCGCCACGCTGCCGCTGCTGGTGGCCGCCTATGCCTTGCTGGCCTATCCCTTCGTGGCGCGTTCCATCGGTGCCGCACTGGACCAGTTGCCGGCCCATCCGGCGCAGGTGGCGGCCACGCTGGGTGCTTCACCCTGGCGGGTCTGGTGGCGCGTCACCCTGCCCATGGTGCGGCCGGCGCTGCGGCGCGGCATGGCCTTTGCCGCGGCCACCGCGCTGGGCGAATTTGCGGTGTCGCTGTTCCTCTCGCGGCCCGAGTGGCTGACCCTCACCACCCTGATCCACCAGCGCCTGGGCCGTCCCGGCGCCGCCAGCCTGGACGCCGCCCTGGTGCTGGCCCTGCTGCTCATGCTGCTGGCGCTGGCGGCGTTCCTGCTGATCGATCCGCCCGCCCGCCGCGCCCGCACCCACCGAACCGCACCCGACCATGCTTGAACTCCGCGACATCCACCGCCAGTGGGACCACCGGCCGCTGCTGGCCGGCGTGGGCCTGCAGGTGCCGCCCGGCCGCACCGTGGCGCTGCTGGGAGCTTCCGGCAGCGGCAAGAGCACGCTGCTCAAGATCGTGGCCGGCCTGGAGCCGCCGGAGCGCGGCAGCGTGTGGTTCGACGGCCAGGACATCACCGGGGTGCCGCCGCACCGGCGCGGCTTCGCCCTCATGTTCCAGGACTTCGCCCTGTTCCCGCACCTGGATGTGCAGGACAACGTGGCCTTCGGTCTGGTGGAGCAGGGCGTGCGCCGTGCCGATGCCCGCGCGCAGGCGTGCGGGCTGCTCGGGCGCTTTGGCCTGGCCGACCATGCCCGCAGCCGCGTCTGGACGCTCTCCGGTGGCGAGCAGCAGCGGGTGGCGCTGGCGCGGGCGCTGATCACCCGGCCGCGGGTGCTGCTGCTGGACGAACCCTTCTCGGCCCTGGACACCGCCCTGCGGGTGCAGCTGCGTGATGAGTTTGCCCGCCACATCCGGGAGGCCGGCATGTCGGCCCTGCTGGTGACCCATGACGAGGCCGAGGCCCGGGCCATGGCGCAGTCGGCATGGCAGCTCGACGGCGGGCGCCTGCGGTCATTGTGGTGACGCAGAATGGCCGTTTCACCTCAACCGCAAGGAGCACACGCATGGGCTGGTTCTCGAAGAATTCCGACGGCTTTTTCCTGAGCACCACCACCCCGCCGGGCATCGATGCCTCGCAGTACCTGGGGGTGGTGCACGGGGAGGCCATCATCGGCGCCAACATCTTCCGCGACCTGTTCTCGTCGGTCCGCGACGTGGTGGGCGGCCGCGCCGGCGGCTACGAGAAAGCGCTGTCGGGCGCCCGCGATGCCGCGGTGGAAGACCTGATCGAGTCGGCCCGCGAACTGGGGGCCACCGGCGTGATCGGCATCGACTTCGACTACGAAGTCCTGGGCGAGACCAACGGCATGATGATGGTGGCCGTCAGCGGCACCGCCATCCGCCGCTGAACCGCAGCCGGGCTGGTTGCCGGCTCAGCCGCCGCGCAGCGCTCGCAGCAGTTTCTGGCCGGCACGCCCGCTGGGTTCCATGCCCAGCCGCTCCTGCTCGATGCGGATCGCCTGCCGGCTGCGTTCGCCCAACATGCCGTCGACCGCACCGATGTCGTGGCCACGTGCCACCAGCAAGGTCTGCACTTCGCGCCGCTCGGCCCGCGACAGGCCGGGGTCGTCGGTGGGCCAGGGCGTGATGAAGGCACCGCCACCGCGCAGCCGGTCGGCCAGGTGGACAATGGCCAGGCCATAACTTTCGGATGCGTTGTAGCTGTAGAGCGCGTCGAAGTTGCGGGTCACCAGGAAGGCCGGGCCGGTGGGGCCGGCGGGGGTCATGAGTCCGGCTGATCCGTCGGCGGGCAGCGGGCTGCCGTCGGCCCGGAGCAGGCCCCGGGCGCTCCACTCGGCCAGGCTGCGTCGGGTCCGGCGGCCTTCACCGGCGGTGCTGAAACCGGCCGGCAGCTTCACCTCGTAGCCCCAGGGCTGCTCGGCCCGCCAGCCCGCGCGGTCCAGGAAGTTGGCGGTGGAGGCCAGCGCGTCGGGCACGCTGTCCATCAGGTCGGCGCGCTGGTCGCCGTCAAAGTCGACCGCCAGCCGTTCGAAGGTGCTGGGCATGAACTGCGTGTGGCCGAAGGCCCCGGCCCACGAGCCCTGCAGCCGCTCCGGCGCGATGTGGCCGGCCTGCAGGATGCGCAGGGCCGCGTACAGCTCGGTCCGGAAATACGCTTGCCGCCGCCCGATGCACGAGAGCGTGCCGAGCGACCGCACCAGCGGCAGCGTGCCGAAGCTCTGGCCGAAGTTGCTCTCCACGCCCCACACCGCCACCACCGTGGCCGGGTCCACCCCGAAACGCTGCTGCACCCGCGCCAGCACCTGCGCGTGTTCGGCCATGCGGGCACGGCCTTCGGCCACGCGTTCTTCATCGACCAGGCCGGCCAGGTAGTCCCAGACGGCGGTGCGGAATTCGGGCTGGAAGTTGAGCCGGTCGATCACCAGCATGTCGGGCTGCAGCTCCCGCGTGTGCCGGCTGAAGGTGGCTTCGCTGACGCCCGCCGCACGGGCCGGGGCGCGCAACTGGTTGAGGCAGACGGCGAATTCGCCCGGGGCGGGTGGCGCGGTCGGGGGCGGCGGTGTCTGGGCCAGGGCCAGCAGCGGGGCCGAGGCCAGGAGGGAGCAGAGGGTCAGGGAGCGCAGGGTTCGGATGGGCATTCGGGTCGGATCACAGGAAAGGTACAAGGTTTCAGGCCAGCCAGGTGCTGCCGTGCTCGGGCACCATGGCGTGCCAGCGCAGCTCGCGTTCGATGCGCTGGCGCAGCGCGTCGGAGGCGCCTGGGTCGCCATGGGTGACGAACACGCGGTGCGGAGGCGTCGGCATGCCGCGCAGCCAGGCCATGAGCTGGTTCGCATCGGCATGGGCCGAAGCGGAGGCGAGCTGGACCACCTCGGCCCGCACGGCCACGTCCTGCCCGTGCATGCGCACAGTCGGCCCGCCGGCCGCCAGGGTGGCGCCACGGGTGCCGGGTGCCTGGTAGCCGGTCAGCAGCACCATGTTGCGGTGGTCGCCCAGGTACAGGGCCAGGTGGTGCAGCACCCGTCCGCCGGTGGCCATGCCGCTGGCCGCCAGGATGACCTTGGGGCCGTGCTGGCGCGCGATCGCCTTCGATTCCTCGGTGCTGCGCGCCATGCGGGCGGCCACCGCCATGTCGCGGCACTGGGCCGCATTCAGCCGGTGCTCGCCCAGGTGGCGGGCGAACAGTTCGGTGCTGTGGATGGCCATCGGGCTGTCCAGGTAGACCGGCAGGCTGTGCGGCAGATCGCCCCGGGCTTTCAGCTGGGCGATGGCATGCAGCAGCGCCTGCGCCCGGCCGACCGCGAACACCGGCACCACGGCGGTGCCGCCGCGCGCGCTGGCCCGCTGCAGCGCCGGGGCCAGTTCGGCCAGCAGATCTTCGTGCGGGTGCACCCGGTCGCCGTAGGTGGATTCACAGACCACCACATCGGCCGCCGGTGCGGGATCGGGCGGCAGCATCAGCATGTCGTCCGGCCGGCCCAGGTCGCCGGAGAACAGCAGGCGGCGCCCGCCGACCTCCAGCAGCAGGCTGGACGCGCCCAGGATGTGGCCGGCCGGCTGGAAGCGCGCTGTCCAGCCGCGCACCGGTTCAAAGGCATGGTGCATGGGCGCGGTGCGCAACAGCTTGAGGCTGCGCAGGGCGTCTTCCTCGGTATAGAGCGGCAGGGCCACCGCATGCTTGCTGAAGCCCTTGCGGTTGGCAAAGTCGGCGTCCGCCTCCTGGATGTGGCCGCTGTCGGGCAGCAGGATGGCGGCCAGGTCGCGGGTGGCCGGCGTGCACCACACCGGGCCTGAGAAACCTTCGCGTGCCAGCAGCGGCAGGTAGCCGCTGTGGTCGAGGTGGGCATGGGTCAGCAGGACGGCGCCGATGCGGTTCGGCAGCACCGGCAACGGGTCCCGGTTGCGCAG
>PNMF01000038.1 GCA_013823485.1 Comamonadaceae bacterium | reverse complement strand
GGCCACCTCCACCGAGCTGCTGGCGGCTTCCACCGAGCAGCTGCGCGAGATCCGGGAAACCGGTCAGTCGGTGCTGGACATGGCGCAGCGCATCAACCAGGTGTCCGGTCAGGCGCAGGAGTCGGCCCAGGTGGCCCGCGCCTCGCTGCAGGCCGCCGAGTCCGGTCTGCAGGCCGTGCAGGACGCCATCGGCGGCATGAACGCCATCCGCGACCAGATCCAGGAAACCTCCAAGCGGATCAAGCGGCTGGGCGAGTCGTCCCAGGAGATCGGCGAGATCACCGAGCTGATTTCCGACATTACCGAGCAGACCAACGTGCTGGCCCTGAACGCCGCCATTCAAGCCGCATCGGCCGGTGAAGCCGGACGTGGCTTCTCGGTGGTGGCGGAAGAGGTGCAGCGCCTCGCAGAACGTTCCGCCGACGCCACGCGCCAGATTGCGGCCCTGGTGAAGGCCATCCAGACCGACACCCAGGACGCGGTGGCCGCCATGGAACGGTCCACGCAGGGTGTGGTGGAAGGGGCCAAACTGTCGGACAACGCCGGCACGGCCCTGTCGGAGATCGACCGGGTGTCGCGCCGACTGGCCGAGCTGATCGAACAGATTTCGGACGCCGCCTCCCGCGAAGCCGATTCGGCCAACGAGGTGGCCGGCAACATCCAGCACATCTTCGCCGTGACCGAACAGACCGGTGAAGGTACCCGCTCCACCGCACAGCAGGTGCGTGAACTCTCGGCCATGGCCGAAGAACTGCGCCAGTCGGTGGCACGGTTCAAGATTGCCTGATCGGTCCCGCCAGACCCGTTCCTGTCAGCCCACCACGGATGCCCATGCTTGACCAAGTCGCCGACAGTGCACCGAAGGACAGCCCCGATGCCGACCTGGGGCCTCTGGCCTGGGTCTTCGAGGAACTCCGCAAATCGCTGGACGCCGCCAACAAGGCCATCCGCCGTTTCCTGCGGGACCACGAGCAGGCCCGCAAGGGCGACCTGGAGTCGGCCGATCCCGGCTCGCTGCGGCTGGCCCGCCAGCAGATCCACCAGGCGGTGGGTGCGCTCGAACTGGTCGGTCTGAGCGCTCCGGCCCAGGTGCTGCGCGGCATGGAAGCTGCGGTGCAGCGCTTCGTGCAGCGTCCGGACACCTGCACGCCGGAAGCGGCCGTGTGTGTCGAACGGGCCGGCTTCGCGCTGGTCGAGTACCTGGACGGGGTCCTGCGGGGCAAGCAGCTGCCCCCGGTGGCCTTGTTCGCCCAGTACCGCGAGGTGCAGGAGCTGGCCGGGGCCGAGCGCATCCATCCGGCCGATCTCTGGGCCGCCGAGCACCGCACCACCGACCTGCCGGCGCCCGAAGGCGTGACCGCCCAGCAGCCGACCCCGGCGCTGCGTTCCCTGTTCGACCGCCTGGTCCTGCTGGTGGTCAAGACCCACAGCCCGGCGTCGCTGCAATCGCTGGCGCGTCTGTGTGCCGGTCTGTCGGCTGGGGCAGCCGCATCCCGCCAGCGCACCTTCTGGCGTGTGGCCGCTGCGTTTTTCGAGGCCCAGGCCACTGGCCTGGTGCCGGCCGATGTGTATGTGAAGCGGGCCACCTCGCGGGTGCTGCTCCAGTTCACCAGCCTGCAGCAGGGCAAGGCCCAGGTGTCGGAGACGCTGCTGCACGATCTGCTGT
This sequence comes from Comamonadaceae bacterium, assembly GCA_013823485.1. Taxonomy (GTDB): domain Bacteria; phylum Pseudomonadota; class Gammaproteobacteria; order Burkholderiales; family Burkholderiaceae_C; genus Hydrogenophaga. The sequence goes on along the minus strand of PNMF01000038.1, from coordinate 19,136 downwards.
TCTTCTGCGCCCAGGCCGATCAGGCCAGCGCAGAGCGCACTCCCCAGCTGTACGCGGTGCGCCAGGCCTTCGGTCTGCATACCCAGTCGCCGGTCGATTACCAGCAGGCCTCGCTGGGCCGCTACGACCCGGCGGTGCTGGCCCAGGCCCGCAAGCGCATCCACGCAGCCAAGGAAACCTGGTCGCTGTTTGCGGGCGGCGATGGTGCCCGGGCCCGACAGGCCACGGAACAGGTCGGACTCATTGCCGATTCGCTGCTCAAGCTGCATCCGGCCAGCACCGCGCTGGCTGCATCGCTGGTGCGTGCTGCCGAGCAGGCCGCCAGCACGGCCTCCGGCGTGCGCCCGGAGCTGGCCATGGAAGTGGCCACCGTCACCTTGTATCTGGAAGCCGTCTTTGACGACTTCGACCCCGCAGCCACCGAACTCACCGAGCGCAGCCAGGCCCTGGCGCGGCGGCTGGACGGAGCGATGTCCGGCGCACCGTCGCAGCCGCTCGATCTGTGGATGGAGCAGCTCTACAGCCGCGTGAGCGATCGCCAGACCATGGGCAGCGTGGTCGGTGAGCTGAAGGTGTCTCTGGGCGAAGCCGAGAAGGCACTCGACCAGTTTTTCCGCGACCCCCAGGAGAAGGCCGGGCTGCATGTGGCGGCCAGCCAGCTGGCGCAGATGCGCGGCGTGCTGTCGGTTCTGGGTCTGGAGCAGGCGGTGCACGCGGTGGGCCGCATGCGCACCTCGGTGGAGCAGATGATCGACACCGAGGTCGACGAGGTGCAGGCCCGTGCGGCCGGCACCTTCCAGCTGCTGGGCAACAACCTGAGCGCCCTGAGTTTCCTGGTCGACATGCTGAACTACCAGCCGACCCTGGCCCGCAAGCTGTTCGTCTTCGACGAAGAAGCCGGTGAGCTGAAGCCGGTGATGGGTCGCGTCGGCTCGCCCGATCCGATGGACGCCCCGGTGGCCCAGGACGCCCTGGAACTGAGTCAAGGCGTGCAGCAGGTGGTGGAAGGCGTGCAGGAAGGCTCGCCGCTGGTGGACATCACCCGCGCCCTCGACCAGCTGGCCGAGCAGGCCTCCCTGGCCGACCAGCCGGCCGTGGCACGGGCCGCCCGCGAGGCCGCCGACGCCGTGGTGGCCAACGACCCGGATGCCGGTGCACAGGCCCTGGTGGACCTGAGTGCGTCGGCACCTCCTTCCCGCCCGCCGGCAGAACCCGCTGCCGCCGATGACACCGAGGATGACGACGACCTGTTGGGCATCTTCCTGGAAGAGGCCCGCGAAGTGGTGGTCAATGGCCGCGAGGCGGTGTCGCAGTTGCGCGACCAGGGCCGCGATCTGGAGCAGCTCACCACGCTGCGCCGGGCCTTCCACACCCTCAAGGGCAGTTCCCGCATGGTCGGTCTGACCGATTTTGGTGAGGCGGCCTGGTCGATGGAGCAGCTGCTCAATGCCACGCTGGCCGAACAGCGCGGGGCCGGTGCCGATCTGCTGGATCTCTCGGCCAGTGCGCTGGACGCTTTCGGCCAATGGGCCGACGACATTGCCGCCGGCCGGCCGCCGGTCTGGACGGTGGCTGCCTTCCGCCGCAGTGCCGAGGCACTGCGCGACCAGACCGGCTGGGTGCCGCTGGAGCCATCGGCCGCCCCCGAGCCAGTGGTGGTTCAGCCGGAGGTCGAGCCCGAAGTCGCTTCCGAGGCCGAGCCGGAGGTCGAGACGATCGATCTGGCCGATCTCCCGATGCCCGACCTGCTGGCCGATCCGGCCCCGATGATCGAGCTCTCGGACATCGATCTGGGCAGCCTGGAGGCCTTTGCAGACGTTCCGGTGCGGGCCTATCCGCCCGAGCTGCCGGCTGTGGCCGAGGCACCGGCCGCCGACCCCACACCCACCGACCCCACGCCCGAATCGATTTTTGCCAGCTACGAAGACGCCGAGTTCCTCGAACCGGACGAACCGGAAGCGGTCGAGCTGCCCGAGTTGCCCCGCGAGCCTCTGCAGGCCGCCGCCGAGCCGGCCACCGACACTGCAGACGAGCAGGTTCGGGTGATCGGCTCCCTGCGCATCGGCCTGAAGCTGTTCAATGTGTACCTCAACGAGGCAGACGAATGGTCGCGGCGCTTGGGAACCGTGTTGTCCGAATGGGCGCTGGAAACCCACGAGCCGGTGCCGGAGGCCGCAGAGGCGCTGGCGCATTCGCTGGCTGGCAGCTCGGCGACGGTGGGCTTCGATGCGCTGTCCCAGGTGGCGCGCGCGCTGGAGCATGCGCTGGGCATGGTGGCCGCGCACCAGAGTGACGGGTTCGTGGCGTCGGCCTCGTTGGCCCGCCTGTTCGTCGAGGCTTCGGAGGACATTCGCCGCCTGCTGCACCAGTTCGCCGCCGGCTTCCTGAAGGAGCCGGACGAAGCCCTGCTGGCCGCGCTGCGTGAGGCCGCCAGCCAGGCCCACCTGCAGGCCCCGGCCGACGAGGGCGATCTGTCGCAGGAAACCGCGGCTTCCGCCGAGCCGCAGCCTGAACGCGCCACCGCCAGTGAACCGTCGGTGCCGGCCCCCGCACCGGTGCCGGCAGCGGTGCCCCAGCCCGCTCCGAGGCGCGCTGCCCACGCGGTGCAGGACATCGACGACGACATCGACGCGGTCGACACCATCGACGTCGACCTGTTCCCCATCTTTTCCGAGGAAGCCGAGGAACTGCTGCCCCAGCTGGCCGGCGCCCTGCGCCAGTGGAGCGCGCGGCCCGACAACGCCAGCGCGCGTGCCGAGGTGCTGCGCAACCTGCACACCCTCAAGGGCAGTGCCCGGCTGGCCGGTGCCCTGCGCCTGGGTGAAATGGCCCACCGCATGGAGACCGCCGCCGAACGGCTGGGCTCCGATGTGCAGCGTTCGGCCGACATCGAGCCGCTGCAGTCGGCGTTCGATGCGATCGTGCAGCGCTTCGACCAGCTGCGGCATCCCGAAGCCGCTCCCGATGTGCTGCAGACGGCCCCCGAGGGCGATGCTGCGGCACTGGTGGATGTGGCCGCGTCGACCGAAGTGATGGATGCCGTGCCGGCCGAGGCGCCCGCCGAGCCTTCGCTGGTGAGTGCCAGCGCCGGCCTCATCGGGCTGACCACACCGCAGGCCCCGGTGGCGCTGGCGGCCCGCAACCAGAGCGCGGTCCGGGTGCGTCCCGAGCTGCTGGACCGGCTGGTCAATCAGGCGGGCGAGGTGCTGATCACCCGTTCGCGCATGGAGTCCGAGCTGGTCACCTTGCGCGCCTCGCTCAAGGACCTCACCGGCAACCTGGACCGGCTGCGCCAGCAGCTGCGCGACATCGAGCTGCAGGCGGAGTCGCAGATGCAGTCCCGCCTGGCCCAGGCCCGCGACGCCGACCAGTCTTTTGATCCGCTCGAATTCGACCGCTTCACCCGGGTTCAGGAACTGACCCGGATGATGGCCGAGTCGGTCAACGACGTGGCCACGGTGCAGCGCAACCTGCAGCGCGCGGTGGAATCGACCGAAGACAGCCTCGTGGCGCAGGCCCGCCAGACCCGCGAACTGCAGCGCGACCTGCTGCGCACCCGCATGGTGGAGTTCGAGGGCATTTCCGAACGCCTGTACCGCGTGGTGCGGCAAGCCTCCAAGGAAACCGGCAAGCAGGTTCGGCTGGACATCACCGGCGGCAACATCGAGATGGACCGTGGCGTGCTCGACCGCATGACCGCGTCTTTCGAGCACCTGCTGCGCAACTGCGTGGTGCACGGCATCGAGACACCGGAGGTCCGGGCCGCCCGCGGCAAACCGGCGGAAGGGCAGATCGAGATCACCCTGTCCCAGGAACTCAACGACGTGTCCGTGATTTTCTCGGACGATGGCAACGGACTCGACCTCGACCGCCTGCGCGAAAAGGGTCTTGCTGCCGGCCTGATCGATGGCTCGGTGCAGACCGACGACCCCCGGGTGGCCCAGCTGGTGTTCGAGCCCGGCATCAGCACGGCGCAGACGGTGTCCGAACTGGCGGGCCGTGGCATCGGCATGGATGTGGTCCGCAACGATGTGGTCGGTCTGGGTGGCCGGGTCGAGACCGCCAGCCGGTCGGGCGAAGGCACCCGCTTCACCCTGGTGCTGCCCCTCACCACCGCCGTGACCCAGGTGGTGATGCTGCGTGCCGGTGATCAGACCGTGGGCGTGCCGTCGAACCTGGTGGAGCTGGTCCGGCGGGTGTCGGCGGCCGAGCTGGACGCGGCCTATGCCAGCGGCCAGCTGGACTACGGCGGCGAGTCGGTCCCGTTCTTCTGGTCGGGGGCCTTGTTGCAGTCTTCGCCCGCCTCGCAGGAATCCCAGGGCCGTACCCTGCCGGTCGTGATCTTCCGCAGCGCGGCCCAGCGGGTCGCGGTGCATGTGGACGAGGTGCTGGGCAGCCAGGAAGTGGTGGTCAAGAACCTGGGCGCGCAGCTGTCGCGCCTGCCGGGTCTGGCCGGCATGTCGGTGCTGGCTTCCGGTGCGGTCGTGCTCATCTACAACCCGGTGGCTTTGTCCACCGTGTACGGCACGCAGGTGCGTGGCTGGGTCACCTCGCGACTGGCGGCATCGGCTGCGGCCGGCGCGTCGGGCGCCGAGCGGCCGGAGGCGGTGGTCAGCAACGTGCCGCTGGTGCTGGTGGTGGACGACTCCATCACGGTGCGCCGCGTCACGCAGCGCCTGCTGCAGCGCGAAGGCTATCGGGTGGCCCTGGCGGCCGACGGGCTGCAGGCCCTGGAGCGGCTGCAGGCCGAGCGGCCGGCGGTGGTGCTCTCCGACATCGAGATGCCGCGCATGGACGGCTTCGATCTGGTGCGCAACATCCGCAACGACGCGGCCCTCAAGGGGCTGCCGGTGATCATGATCACCTCGCGGATTGCCGAGAAGCACCGGGAACACGCCCGGGATCTGGGCGTGGACCACTACCTCGGCAAACCGTACGCGGAAGACGACCTGCTTGCGCTGGTGGCCCGCTACGCCCACGCGCCGGCCGAAGCCGGCTGAGCGGCTGGCCGGGGGTGAAGAGGGTCAGCCGGCCTTCTTCACCACGGCATAACGCTCCAGCGTCTTCTCGCGCGCCAGCGCATGGTCGACCACCGGGTGCGGGTAGTCGCGGCCCAGTTCCACGCCGGCCGACAGCCGTTCCATGGCCGGCGCTGCCCACGGTGCATGGATCGACTTGTCCGACAGGCCGGCGAGCTGCGGCAGGTAGCGCCGGATGAACTTGCCCTGCGGGTCGAACTTCTCGCTCTGGCTGACCGGGTTGAAGATGCGGAAGTAGGGCTGGGCGTCACACCCGCTGGAGCTCGCCCACTGCCAGCCACCGTTGTTGGCGGCCAGATCGAAGTCGATCAGCTTCTCCGCGAAGTAGCGTTCCCCCCACTGCCAGTGCAGGCCCAGGTCTTTCACCAGAAAACTCGCCACCACCATGCGCAGGCGGTTGTGCATGTAGCCGGTCTGGTTGATCTGGGCCATGGCGGCGTCGACCAGCGGGTAGCCGGTGCGGCCTTCGCACCAGGCCTCGAACAGGGTCTGTGCGTGGGCGCCGTGCTCGAAGGCGATGCGTTCGTATTCCGGCTTGAAGGCCCGCTCGGTCACGTGCGGGTGGTTGGCCATGATCTGGTGGTAGAAGTCGCGCCAGATCAGCTCCGAGAGCCAGGTGCTGGCGCCGGCGATGCCCTGCAGGTGCATCGGCCAGGCCAGCGAGGCCAGCTGCCGTACCGACACCGTGCCGAAACGCAGGTGCACGCTGAGGTAGCTCGGCCCCTTGACGGCGGGGAAGTCGCGCGTTTCCTGGTAGCGGTCGATGCGCTGCACGAAGTCTTCCAGCAGCCGCTGTGCGCCGCTGGCGCCGGTGGGCATGGGCAGCTGAGACAGGTTGGTGGGCTCGAAGCCCATGTCCTGCAGCGTGGGCACCGGCCCGGCATGGGCCGCCGGGCGGGCGGCCAGCGCAGCCGCCAGCGGCTCCACCGGCCAGGCCTTGAGGTGGTCGTCGCGCAGGGTCTTGAGCCACGCGTTCTTGTACGGGGTGAACACGCCGAAGCTGCCGCCGGACTGGGTCAGCACCTCGCGCCGCTCGAAGATCACATGGTCCTTGAAGCTGCGCAGGATGATGCCGGCGTGGGCCAGGTCGCCCAGCACCCGGGCGTCGCGGGCCAGCGCAGCGGGCTCATCGTCGTGGTTGGTGAACACCGCCTGCACGCCCAGGCGCTGCGCCAGCGCGGGGATGGCGGTGCGGGCGGTGTCGTGCAGCACGATCAGGCCGGCGTCTTCCACCCCGTGCGCCCGACCCATCTCGCGCAGCCGGGCATCCAGCTCCACCAGCGATTCCCGGATGAATTCCACCCGGCGGTCGGCACGGGGCAGGGGGTCGAGGATCTCGCGGTCGAACACGAACACGCACCACACCCGCCGGCAGCTGGCCAGGGCGTGGTGCAGGGCGGTGTTGTCGGTGGCGCGCAGGTCGCGCCGGAACCACATGAGGCCACTGTCGAAGCGTTGCATGTCGGGAAGCACCGGGGCTGGGGGGAAGGTGGGCGGGCCGGGCGTCGGCCTTGGGGGGGCGGCTTAAAATCCGCCGATGCCCGCTGATTCTGCCCCCATCAACCTGACCAATCATTTCCTGATTGCGATGCCCGGCCTCAGCGACGAGCTTTTTGGCCGCAGCGTGGTGTTCATGTGCGAGCACAGCGAGCGGGGTGCGCTGGGGCTGATCATCAACAAGCCCGGCGAGATCCTGCTGCCCCGCCTGTTCGAGAAGGTCGAGCTCGCGCTGGCGCGGGACGACCTTGCAGCCCAGCCCGTGTTCCAGGGTGGCCCGGTGCAGACCGAACGCGGCTTCGTGCTGCACGATGCGGTCACCGACGATGGCGAAGGCGTGTATGCCTCCACCCTGAGCATTCCCGGCGGCCTCGAAATGACCACCTCGCGGGACGTGCTGGAAGCGATGTCATTGGGTGCCGGTCCCCGGCGGGTGTTCGTGTCGCTCGGTTATGCCTCGTGGGCCAAGGGCCAGCTGGAGTCGGAGATCACCGAGAACGCCTGGCTCACCGTCGAGGCCGACCCGGCCATCATCTTCGAGGCGCCGGTGAACCAGCGTTACGAGCGCGCCATGGGCCTGCTGGGCCTGCAACCCTGGATGCTGTCGCGCGATGCCGGCCACGCCTGAGCCCACCGCCGTGCCCGAGCGCTGCCAGACCTTCGTCGCCTTCGACGTCGGTCGCAAGCGCACCGGCGTGGCCACCGGCAACCGCCTGACCCGCACCGCCACGCCCCGCCCGACGCTGCGGGCCGAAGGCGACGCGCGCTGGCCCCAGGTCGAGGTGATCCTGCGCGAATGGCAGCCCGACGCCCTGGTGGTGGGCGTGCCTTTCCACCCCGATGGCGCCGAGCACGAGAACACCGCGCTGGCGCGCAAGTTCGCAAGGCAACTGCGTGGACGCCACGGCCTGCCGGTGTTCGAGGTGGACGAGCGCTACAGCACCACCGAAGCCCATGCCCTGGGTGCCACCGATGCCGACGCGGCATCGGCCTGCATCATCCTGGAACAGTTCCTGAGGAGCCTGCCTTGACCCCCTTGCCGGATTACCCCCTGCCCGACGCCGAGGCGCTGTACGAGGCGCTGCGCCAGGGCGTCAACCTGCTGCTGGCCGGTGGCCCGCAGCCGACCCACCTGGTGGGCATCACCTCGGGCGGCGCCTGGCTGGCCGAGCGGCTGCAGCGCGACCTGGGCCGCAGCGGCGAGCCGGGCATCGTGTCCTCGGCCCTGCACCGCGACGACTTCGCCCGGCGCGGTCTGGCCAGCGCCCGCCAGACCTCGTTGCCCTTCGATGTGAACGGTGCGCACCTGCTGCTGATCGACGACGTGCTGTTCACCGGTCGCACCCTGCGCGCGGTGCTCAACGAGCTGTTCGACCACGGCCGCCCGGCCAGCGTGCGGCTGGCGGTGCTGGTGGACCGGGGCGGCCGCGAGCTGCCGATCCAGGCCGACCTGGCCGCTGCCCGGCTGCCGGTGCCGGCCGACCGCACCCTGTCGCTGGCCCGCACCGAGAGCGGCCAGCTGAAGTTCAACCTGGAGGCCCGTCAGCCATGAGTGCCCGCCGCAACCCCCAGCTCAACCGCAACGGGGAGCTGATCCACCTGCTGTCCACCGAGGGCCTCTCGCGCGACCTGCTCACCCACATCCTGGACACCGCCGAGAGCTTCACCAGCGTGAGCAACCGCGAGGTCAAGAAGGTGCCGCTGCTGCGCGGCAAGAGCGTGTTCAACCTGTTCTTCGAGAACAGCACCCGTACCCGCACCACCTTCGAGATCGCGGCCACCCGCCTGAGTGCCGACGTCATCAACCTCGACATTGCGCGCAGCTCCACCGCCAAGGGCGAGTCGCTGCTGGACACCATTGCCAACCTCAGCGCCATGGCGGCCGACATCTTCGTGGTGCGGCACAGCGAGTCGGGCGCGCCCTACCTGATCGCGCAGCATGTGGCGCCGCATGTGCACGTGGTGAACGCCGGCGACGGCCGCCATGCCCACCCCACGCAGGGGCTGCTGGACATGTTCACCATCCGCCACTACAAGCGCGACTTCACCAACCTGTCGGTGGCCATCGTGGGCGACGTGCTGCACTCGCGCGTGGCCCGCTCCGACATCCATGCCCTGACCACCCTGGGCTGCCCGGACCTGCGGGTGGTCGGCCCGCGCACCCTGGTGCCGTCCGACCTCTCGCACATGGGTGTGCGCGTCTGTCACACGCTGGAAGAAGGCATCAAGGACTGCGACGTGGTCATTGCCCTGCGGCTGCAGAACGAGCGCATGAGCGGCGCGCTGCTGCCCTCCAGCCAGGAGTACTTCAAGAGCTTCGGCCTGACGCCCGAGCGGCTGCGGTGGGCCAGGCCGGACGCCATCGTCATGCACCCCGGCCCGATCAACCGCGGCGTGGAGATCGACTCCGCCGTGGTCGACGGCCCCCAGAGCGTGATCCTGCCCCAGGTCACCTTCGGCATCGCGGTCCGCATGGCCGTGATGTCCATCGTCGCCAGCAACGAAGCCTGACCATGAAGATCCTCATCCAGAACGGTCGCGTCATGGACCCGGCCACCGGCCGTGACGAACGTGCCGACGTGGCGGTGGCCGCCGGCCGCATCATCGCCATCGGCAACGTGGCGCCCGACTTCCACCCGAACCGCACCATCGACGCCACCGGCTGCGTGGTCGCCCCGGGCCTGATCGACCTGTCGGTCCGCCTGCGGGAGCCCGGTCAGGAGCATGCCGGCATGCTGGAGAGCGAGATGGCCGCAGCCGTGGCCGGCGGCGTCACCTCGCTGGTCTGCCCGCCCGACACCGACCCGGTGCTCGACGAGCCCGGCCTGGTCGACATGCTGCGCTTCCGGGCCGAGAAGCTGCACCTGGCGCGTGTGTTCCCCATCGGCGCGCTCACGCGGGGTCTGCAGGGCGAGGTGCTGACCGAAATGGCCGAGCTCACCGAGTCCGGCTGCATCGGCTTCGGTCAGGCCGAGGTGCCGGTGGTCAACACCCAGGTGCTGCAGCGCGCGCTGCAATACGCGGCCACCTTCGGCTACACCGTCTGGCTGCGTCCCAACGACGCCTGGCTGGGCAAGGGCGTGGCCGCCAGCGGTCCGCTGGCCACACGGCTGGGCCTCTCGGGTGTGCCGTCGGCGGCCGAGACCATTGCCCTGCACACCCTGTTCGAGCTGATGCGCGGCATCCGCAGCGGCGGCCAGGGCGCGCGCGTGCACCTGTGCCGCATCAGCAGCGCGGCCGGCCTGGCGCTGGTGCGGCAGGCCAAGGCCGACGGCCTGGCCGTCACCTGCGATGTGAGCGTGCACAACCTGCACCTGACCGATGTCGACATCGGCTACTACGACAGCCGCCTGCGCCTGCAGCCGCCGGTGCGCCAGCAGCGCGACCGCGATGCCCTGCGCGCCGGCCTGGCCGACGGCACCATCGATGCGCTGGTGTCCGACCACAACCCGGTCGATGCCGATGCCAAGGTGCTGCCGTTCGCCGAGGCCGAGCCCGGCGCCACGGCGGTGGAGCTGCTGCTGGGCCTGGCCTGCCGCTGGGCCGAGCAGGACGGACACGACCTGATGAAGGCGCTGGCGGTGCTCACCCAGGGGCCGCTGCAGGTGCTGGGCGCCCGGCTGGGCACGCTGCAGGCCAGCGTGGGCCGACTGGCGGTGGGGGGCGTGGCCGACCTGTGCGTGTTCGATCCGGCCGCGCTGGTGCGCGTCGACCCGGCCGCCCTGCGCAGCCAGGGCAAGCACACGCCGTTCGAGGGCCACGAGCTGCCGGCGCAGATCCGGGCCACGCTGGTGGGTGGACAGGTGGCCCACGCCGCCGCTGGCGCGTGAAGACCCTGCGCGCCCTCGGCCGCTCTGCCCGTGCCCTGTGGCACGTAGTGCGCGGGCTGTGGATCATCCGCACCGAATTCGGACGGCTCACGCCGGCCCAGACCGACCTGCTGGTGCGCGAGTGGTCGCGGGGGCTGCTGCGCATCCTCGGCGTCACGCTCACGGTCCGGGGCGAACAGCCGGCCGGCGGCCCGCTGCTGCAGGTGGCCAACCACACCAGCTGGCTGGACATCATCGTCATGAACGCGGCTCGTCCGAGCCGCTTTGTCTCCAAGGCCGATGCCCGTCACTGGCCGCTGCTGGGCTCGCTGATTGCGGGGGCGGGCACGCTGTTCATCGAACGCGAGAAGCGGCGCGATGCGATGCGGGTGGTGCACCACGTGGCCGAGCGCCTGCAGGCCGGCGACGTGATTTCGGTGTTTCCCGAAGGCACCACCGGCGACGGGTCGGAGCTGCTGACCTTCCATGCCAACCTGTTCCAGGCCGCCATCTCGGCGCCGGCGCCGGTGCTGCCGGTGGGGCTGGCCTTCATCGACATGGCCACCGGCCGGCCACACCCGGCGCCGGTGTTCGTGGGCGACACCACGCTGGTGGCCTCGATCTGGAACGTGCTGAGCGCCGACGGCCTGCAGGCGGTGGTGCACTACGGCCAGCCCGAGGCATGTCTGGGTCGCGACCGGCGCACCTGGGCCCAGCAGGCGCGCGAAGAGGTCGACCGGCTGCGCCGCGTCGACCCCGCCTGATCAGCCGCCTTTGGCCCGCTGCAGCATGAGCGTGGTGTTGGCCTTGCGCTCGGCGTTCACCCGGGCCACCGCAGGCCGCTCGTTGATCTGTTGCAGGTACTCGCGCACCGGCAGGGCGGCCAGCAGGTCGCGCCCGTAGATGGCCTTGGTCGCGCTGCTCACCAGCGGCAGGTGCACGGCGGCGGCGCAGTCGGCCAGGGTGAAGCGGTCGCCGGCCACGAAGGGCGAGAACCGGGCCAGCGTCGCGAACGCCGCGATGTTCTTCTCCAGTTGCGCCAGGGTCTTCTCCTTGGCGGTGTCGCTCACCTTGCCGCCGAAGAAGGCCTCGGGGTAGAGGTTGCGGGCCACCAGCTCCAGGTGCAGTTCCAGGTAGCGCACCAGCTCGCGCACCTTGGCGGCGGCAAACGCATCGGCCGGCAGCAGCGGGTTCTCCGGGTGCGCCTGCTCGATGTATTCGAGGATGACGGTGGACTCCGAAATCGGGCCCTGCGGCGTCACGATGTAGGGCACCTTGCCCAGCGGGGTGGCGGCCGGGTCGGTCTGGCCCAGCCAGACCAGCTGCTCCTCGAAGGGCACGTTCTTTTCGAGCAAGGCCAGCTTGACCTTGTTGTAGTAGTTGCTGGCAGCAAAGCCGCAGAGCTGGATCATGGTGGGGCTCCTGTTGAAGGCCTGCATGCTAGGCCGCCGCCGCCCTGGCCGGAGTCGCGTGCATGACCCGGGCGGCGATACACTGCCCCGGTTCCGTTTCTGACCCGCTGGAGACCCACCCATGAAATCCCTGCTGCTCGCCGGCCTGATGGCCGTGACCGCCCCCGCTTTCGCCCAGAACATCACCGTCGACGTGAAGGACGCCTGGGCCAGGCCCACCGTGTCCCAGCAGTCGGCCACCGGTGCCTACATGCAGATCACGGCGAGCGCGCCGGCCAAGGTCGTCTCCACCAGCTCGCCGCTGGCCGGCATCGTCGAGATCCATGAAATGTTCATGGACAAGGACGTCATGAAAATGCGCGCCGTGAACGCCCTGCCGCTGCCGGCCGGGCAGGCCGTCGAGCTCAAGCCGGGCGGCTTTCACGTCATGCTGATGGACCTGAAGGGGCCGGTGAAGGCGGGTGATGTGGTGCCGATCCAGCTGACCATCGAGACCGCCGACGGCAAGCGTCAGAACGTCGAGGTCAAGGCCCAGGCGCGCGCCATGACCATGCCGGCCGGCGGCCAGGGTGGGCACGGCGGTCATGGCAGCCACGGCGGGCACAAGCACTGAGGAGGCCCCGGCCCGGGCCGCAATGGCAGCGTCAGTCCGGGGTGACTGGCTGGCGGGCCACGCCGGAGGCCGGCGGGCTGGCGGCACCGCCGCCGCGCTCGAAGGTGACCACGTGTTCCACCTCGGCGCGGATGCCGATCCATTCGCCCAGGGCGTGGTTGTGGTGCGAGGGCACATGGGTCATGAGCACCTCGCCCGACGACAGCCGCAGCGTGTACAGGAATTCAGAGCCCCGGAACGCCTTGCGGATGATCTGCGCCTTCACCGGGGCGTCGTCGTCGTGGACGATGTCGTCGGCCCGCAGCAGCACGTCGCACAGACCGGCCTCGTAGGCGGTGGGCAGGGGGCATTCCTCGACATCCTGCAGCCTCCCCAGCGGGGTCTGCACCGACACCTCCTGGCCATCGAGCCGGATCTGGGCCGGCGCAAACACGCCGTGGCCGATGAACTCGGCCACGAAGCGGGTGGCCGGCCGGTGGTACAGCGCATAGGCATCGTCCCACTGGTGCAGATGGCCTTCGTGCATGACGCCGATGCGGTCGCCGATGGCGAACGCCTCCAGCTGGTCGTGGGTCACGAACAGGGCGGTGGCGTTGGCCGCCTTCAGGATGCCGCGCACCTCGTGGGCCAGCCGCTCGCGCAGATCGACGTCGAGGTTGGAGAAGGGTTCATCCAGCAGCAGCAGGCGCGGGTTGGGTGCCAGCGCGCGGGCCAGGGCCACCCGCTGCTGCTGACCGCCCGAGAGTTCGTGCGGGTAACGCGACTGCAGGCCGTCCAGCCCGACCAGCTTGAGCACCTCGGTCACCCGGGCCTCGCGCTCGCGCCGGGGCAGGCGGTCGATGCCGAAGGCCACGTTGCGGCCTACGTCCAGGTGCGGGAACAGGGCGTAGTCCTGGAACACCATGCCGATGCGGCGCTGCTCGGCCGGCACATGGCGCGACGGCTCGCTCACCGTTTCACCCCCGAGCACGATCCGCCCGCTGCTGGCCCGTTCCAGCCCGGCCACCGCCCGCAGCAGGGTGGTCTTGCCGCAGCCCGAAGGACCGATCAGCACGCCGATCTCGCCGGCCCGCAGGCCCAGGCTCACGCCGTCCACCGCAGCGTTGGGCTGCTGGCCATACCGGACCTGGAGCTGGGAGACATCGAGGAACATGAGGACGATTGTAGATAACTACAATTCTCATTTGTGTTGACCAAGGTCAAAGTCCATGCCGCGCTGGTTGTCCCTGCCGCCCCTCGTCCTGCTCGCCTTCCTGCTGGTGCTGCCGGTGGTCTCGCTGGGCGGTGCCTGGTTCAGCTTCGATGCCGTCGCGCTCGACGTGCTGCGGCAGATGGCCGGCACGGTGCTGCCCGAATACACCGCCACCTCGCTGCTGCTGTGTGTGGCGGTGGCCGCCGGTGTGGCGCTGGTCGGCATGTTGACCGCCTGTGCCGTCACGCTGTTCGAGTTCCCCGGCCGGCGCGTCTTTGAATGGGCCCTGCTGCTGCCCCTGGCCATGCCGGCCTATGTGGTGGCCTACGCCTACACCGACTTCCTGCAGTTCTCCGGCCCGCTGCAGGTCTGGCTGCGCGGGAGTTTCGGCCTGCAGGGGCGGGTGTTCCCCGAGGTGCGCAACACGGCCGGCGCGGTCTGGGTCTTCACCTTCTCGCTCTATCCCTACGTCTACCTGCTGGCCCGCACCGCGCTGGCGGAACGGGCGGCACAGCTGATGGAAGCGGCCCGTCTGCTGGGCGCGCCGCTGGGTCGGCGCATCCGCGAAGTGGCGCTGCCGCTGGCCCGGCCGGCGGTGGCCGCCGGCGTGGCCCTGGCCCTCATGGAGACGCTGGCCGACTTCGGTGTGGCCAGCTACTTCGGCATCCAGACCTTCACCGCCGGCATCTACAAGGCCTGGCTGGCCATGGACAACCGGCTGGCGGCGGCCCAGCTGGCCACGCTGCTGCTGCTCACGGTGGGTCTGCTGCTCTGGCTGGAACACCGCGCGCAACGCCGCATGCGGTTTGCTTCCCTGCGCGGCCAGCGCGCCGGCAGCCAGGAGGCCCAGCCGGTGCAACTGCGGGGCGGCGCCGCTCTGCTGGCGCTGCTGGTCTGCCTGCTGCCGATCCTGGCCGGTTTCGTGCTGCCGGTGCTGTTCATGTTGCGCCCCCTGGTGGGTGGCTGGGACGAACTGCCCTGGAACATGTTCGTGCAGTGGTCGTTCAACAGCGTGCGGCTGGCCGGACTGTCGGCGGTGCTGGCCACCGTGCTGGCGCTGTTGCTGGCGCTGGCGGTGCGCACGCGCCCGGGTGCCGTGACGCGGACCACCGCCCAGCTGGCCAGCCTGGGTTACGCGGTGCCGGGCGCCGTGATCGTGGTCGGGCTGCTGCTGCCGGTGGGGTGGCTGCAGGCGGTCTGGCCGGAAACCTCGGTGGGCTACTGGATCACCGCCACCGCGCTGGGCATCGTCTGGGCCTATCTGGTGCGTTTCACGGCGGTGGCACTGCAGTCGGTGCAGAGCGGCTACGCCCGCATACCGGCCAGCCTGGACGATTCGGCCCGCATGCTCGGCACCACCGGCCTGGCCCTGGCGGTGCGGGTGCATGCACCGCTGCTGAAGCGCGCCACCCTGGCCGCCGTGCTGCTGGTGTTCGTGGACGTGATGAAGGAGCTGCCGGCCACCCTGGTGCTGCGGCCCTTCAACAGCGACACCCTGGCCGTCGTCACCTACCAGCTCGCCCGCGACGAGCGGCTCGGCGAGGCCGCCCTGCCGGCCCTCACGCTGGTGCTGGTGGGCCTGATCCCGGTCATCCTGCTCAGCCGCACGCTGCGGGCGCGCTGAGCGGGCGGTCCGCGCGCAGACCCTGCTCCGGCCTGGCCTGATGGTCGGCCGGTCGAGGGGCCTGAGTGGTGGCCCTCCGGCGGTTGAAAATAGTCATAAAAAACTACCATCGTCTCGCCGATCGCCTGAAAAGTACTACTTAAGTATTTTTCCGACGGCCCAACCCAGGGACACCCCATGAACTTCCATCTGCAGGATCTCCACGAGTACCTCCATGTCGCCAGCTACGCACTGGACTTCATCCTCATTGCTGCAGGCTTCTGGATGGCAAATACCGCCCGCCAGATGCAGATGCGCGGGGCCGTCGGATCGACGCTGCGGCAGGTTTCCACAGGGGCAGTGGTGCTGGGTTTTGCCCATCTGATCGAGACCATCCTGTTCGAAGTCTTCCAGGTCGGCTCCGAGGTCAACGAGTTGATCCACCGGGTCATCATCCTGGTGGGGTTCCTGTTCATCGCCAACGGGCTGCGGCAGTTTGCCCGTTCGTTGCGCAGCTTGCTGAAGGTCCGGGTTCCTCAGTGATCGAACCCATCCATACCTTGCTGCAGCAACTGGCCCAGGATCGGCGGTCCGGTGTGCTGCTGCTGGTGATGATGACGGCCGGCTCAGCCTCTCACATCGTGACGGTGTGGTTGCGCGAAGGCGAGCTGCTTCACACCAGCGCGCGTTTGCGGCAAGGGGCCGCAGCATTGCTGCTGTTGCAGCACGCCCGCCTTCTGCGACGGTGGCAATGGTTCGAACTGCCCGCGCCGACCGATCTCGATCTGCAGGATCTGCCGCCCCTGAAGGACTTCCTGGCTTTCGAGCGTCAGCGGGTGGTTCCAGCCCCGACCGCAGGCAGCCCGACCACGCTCGAACAGGCACGGCTGGAGCGGCTCTTCTCGATCCAGACCTTCATGCAGACCATGGGCGGTGCGCGCGGTGACGACACCTTCATGCAGCTGTTGTTCGACCATCCGCCGGCCCAGGCATGGGACGAACTGATGGAGGCGTGCCGGGACCATCTGTCCCTTTACTTCGGCGGGCTGGTGGCCCGTCAGGTGGTCGATGCCTGAGGCCGGCAGCTTCCCTGGAGAACAGCCATGAACACCGACATCAGAGATTTGCTGGTGCGACTTCACCGGGAACGCCAGACCGGGCTCCTGTCCCTGGTCATCGAGGGCGGTCCGGACATGGACGGCAGCGAGATACCCAAGGAAGCCTTGAGCCTGTCGTTCGTGACGGGTGAGCTGGCGGCGGCCGAAGCGCGCCGGTGCCAGGGCATGCAGGCCATGCGGCATCTGGCGCGAGCACGGCGCCTGCTTCGGCAGCGCTGGTACCCGGTAAGCTCCAACGTGCTCAAGCGGATGGATGGCATGCCGGTGCTGTCGGCATGGATCGAGCAGGTGGAGGCGGAAGCGAACCCCCAGGCAGCCCGCCCGAACGTCCGGGCGCAGCAGCTCGACAACATTCTCCGGGCGTTCCACACCATGGGCGGGGTGAACGGCATCGAGCGCTTCGTGAGCCTGACGGCCCAGCACCCACCCGAGCTGGCCTGGGAACTGCTGATGCAGGCACTGCGCCAGGAACTCGCCCTGTACCTGGGGGCTGAGCGGGCCATCGAGATGACCCAGCCCTGACACTGGTACCACCAACAGGAATCGAACCTGTATCTAGCGCTTAGGAGGCGCTCGTTCTATCCATTGAACTATGGCGGCTTGGGCGCCGGCCGTTGCGGCCGGAACAGGCGCGGATTGTATCGACGGCCTGTGGTGGCACCCGGGGCGCACCGGATCGCCGGTCGCCACCGGGCATCAGTCGAACTGCAGGGTGAAGATCAGGTCGAGCGCGTTTTCTTCGCCGGCGCGGGCCCGCACGGTGAAGCGGCGGGAGACGTCGTAGAAGATGGACATGGTGCCCACCGCCCCTGCCACGCTGCGTTCGTAGCTCAGGTACAGGTCCTGCGTCAGCCGCTTGCCCAGTGTCACGGCGGTGGCTGGTGTGCCGTCCGGGTTCAGGCCGCTGCTGCCCACCGAGATCTCGTCCAGCCCGAAGGCCTGCGCCAGCCCGCCGCGCCGGTCGCCACCGCCGGCAATCAGGGCCGCAGCCGCCTGCTGGAGCACGGCCGCTTCGGCCCCGGCGCCGCTGGCGGGCCGCCCCAGCACCAGCCAGGCCAGCTTCTCGCTGTCGGGCAGGTCGGGCTCGGAAAACAGCCGGACCCTGGGCGCATTGGCCGACCCGGTGATGATCACGCCGACCCGTTGCGCGGTGTTGGGCCGCACGGCGGTGATGTCCAGCGTCGGGTTGTCGAACGGGCCGTTGAAGCGCAGCACGCCGGTCTCGATGCTGAGCTGCTGACCGTAGCTGCGGTAGCTGCCGCTGAAGGTGCGCACCTCGCCCAGCAGCCGGGGCGCCGGCAGGGCCACGGTGCTGCGCAGCGTGAGATTGCCCTCCAGCCGGGTGTCAAGGCCTTGTCCGCGCACGGTGAAGTCGCGGCCCAGGTCGAGGTCGATCTGCACATCGGGCCGCACCCGTTGTCCGGCCGCCGGTTCGATGGCGCGCTCGGTGCCCCGCACCACCACGTCGCTGCTCAGGCTCGGGGCCAGTTCGTCGGGCAGGATGATCAGCGCCGAGTCGGTCCGCAGGGCACCCCGTAGCTGCAGATCGGGGCCGTTGAGCGAGGCCTGCACATCACCCGAGAGCGTCAGACGGCGGTCGGGGCGCGAGGACACCCGCAGCGCGCGGGCCTTGGCTTCCAGCTGCAGCGCCGGTACGCGCCGGCTCTGGCCGTCCACCGTGGCCAGCGGGAATTCGGCCCGCCCGGTCGCTTCGAGCACGCCACCGCGCTCGGCGCCCCCCCGGCCCTCGATCCGGAAGCGGTCGATGGCGATGCGGTCGCCCGCCAGCGTGGCGCGCAGCTGGCCGTTGACGAAGGCGATGCCGTCGACCAGCGACCGCACCGCGACCTGATCGGCCTGCAGGCTGCCGTCGAACCGGGGCTCGCTGCGGGTGCCGGCCACCGTGGCCTGGGCGGCCAGGGTGCCGCGCACGCGCCAGCCGGGTGGGGCCAGGGCCGACCACAGGCCCGCCTGCGGCAGGCTGGCCTGCAGGCGACCCTGCAGCGGGGCCGAGTCGGGCCAGTGCCAGGCGCCATGCTCGCTGTCGGGTGGCGCCAGCCGGGTGGTGACATCGGCGCTGGCCTCGCCCAGCCGATCGGCCTGCCAGCGCAGCCGGGCCTGCAGGTCCCGCCCTTGCCCGGTGAGCCGGAGTTCGGCCTGCCGGATGCCGGCGGGCAGGCGTTGTACGGTGTTGTTGGCTTCGTCGAAGGCGCCATCGGTCTGCACCAGCAGGTCGCCGCTGCGGCGGGCCAGCACGACATCGACCGCCGGGGGGCGGGTGGCGTCGGCGGGCAGGTCGATGTTCCAGCGGCCATCGAAGACCAGGTCGCCCCCCAGCCCGGCGCGGGCCAGCGGGCCGTTGCGGGCGCCGTCCACAGCGGTGAGCAGGTCGGCCCAGGCCAGCGGCAGGCCGCTGAGCTGCCCGCGGGTCTGCAGGGCTCCGCCGTTCCAGACCAGCGTGTCCCAGCCGATCTCGACCGGACTGCCGGTGCCCTCGGGCGCGCCCGGCAGGCGGGGTTGCAGGCGCCAGCGGGCCGTGTCGGCGTCCAGGCTGAGCGGCCCGGCTGCGCTCGCAGCCTGCCAGCGCAGCCGCAGTGGCTGGAGCGCCTGGAGCGTGCCGCCCAGCACCTGGTCCGGCCGGCTGCGGTCGCTCAGATCGAGCAGGGCGCGGTCCAGCTGCAGCCGTCCCGAGCGCAGCAGCGGACGCCCTTGAGATTCGACCCGGCCCTGCAGATCGACCCGCAGGCTGCGCGCGGCGGGCGCGGAGGGCATGGTCTGTGCGATCTGGGCCCGCAGGCCCACTGCGAGGCGGTCGGCCGGACCCTGGAGCGTGAGTTCGGTGCCGGTCAGATC
>PNMF01000037.1 GCA_013823485.1 Comamonadaceae bacterium | reverse complement strand
CAGGTGGCCGAGCAGGTGGTGGACCGCATCGAGCGCACGCTGCAGGAGGTGCCGCACGCCGACAAGATCCGCAGCTACGCCAAGCCGGGCGAGGCGCTGATCATCTTCCAGCTGCGCGACTCGTCGCCGCCGGCCGAGGTGCCGCAGATCTGGTACACGGTCCGCAAGAAGGTGGGCGATCTGCGCGGACAGCTGCCGGCCGGTGTGGTGGGCCCGTTCTTCAACGACGAGTTCGGTGATGTGTACGGGGTCATCTATGCGCTGCAGGGCGACGGCTTCACGCCGGCCGAGCGCAAGAACGTGGCCGACGACGTGCGCCAGCAACTGCTGCGGGTGAAGGATGTCAGCAAGGTCGAGCTGTTCGGCGTGCAGCCGGAGAAGCTCTACATCGAGATCTCGCAACAGCGGCTGGCGGTGCTGGGCCTGGACCTGACCCAGGTGCTGGACCAGCTCGGCCAGCAGAACGCGGTGGAGTCGGCCGGCACGGTGCAATCGCCGGCCGATGTGGTGCAGGTGCGGGTGGGGGGTCCGTTCCAGTCGGTCGAGCAGCTGCGGGCCATGCCGATCCGCGCCGCCAATGGCCGCCAGCTGCGCCTGGGCGATGTGGCCGACATCGTGCGCGCCTACCAGGACCCGCCGGCCGTGCTGGTGCGGCACGACGGCACCGACAGCATCGCGCTGGGCATCTCCATGGCCAAGGGCTGCGACATCATTGCCCTGGGCAAGGCGCTTGAGCAGGCGGTGGCCGGCATCGAAAGCACCCTGCCGGCCGGCATGCGGCTGGTGCAGGTGCAGGACCAGCCCAAGGCGGTGGCGAAGTCGGTGAACGAGTTCGTGAAGGTGCTGATCGAGGCGGTGGTGATCGTGCTGGCGGTCAGCTTCCTGTCGCTGGGCCTGCACCGCCGCCCGGGTGGCACCGGCTGGCGCCGCTACATGCTCGACGTGCGGCCCGGCCTGGTGGTGTTCATCACCATACCGCTGGTGCTGGCCATCACGTTTCTGGCCATGCACTACTGGGGCATCGGCCTGCACAAGATCTCGCTGGGCTCGCTGATCATTGCGCTGGGCCTGCTGGTGGACGACGCCATCATTGCGGTGGAGATGATGGTGCGCAAGCTCGAAGAGGGCTACGACATGGTCAAGGCCGCCACCTTCACCTGGGACGCCACCGCCATGCCCATGCTGACCGGCACCCTGATCACGGCGGCCGGTTTCCTGCCCATCGGGCTGGCGAAATCGGCTACCGGCGAATACACCTTCGCCATCTTCGGCGTCACGGTGGTGGCGCTGGTGATTTCGTGGGTGGTGGCGGTCATGTTCGTGCCGTACCTGGGTGTGCGCCTGCTGCGCCGCCCGGGCGGCCACGGCGAAGCCCCGGCCGAGACGCATGCCGAAGTGTTCGACGGCCCGTTCTATGTGCGCTTTCGCGCGCTGGTCGACTGGTGCGTGGAGCACCGCTGGATCACCATCGGCGCCACCGTGCTGACCTTCGTGCTGGGCATCGCCGGCATGACCCGGGTGCAGCAACAGTTCTTCCCCGACTCCAGCCGCCCGGAAATCCTGGTCGACATCTGGCTGCCCGAGGGCGCCAGCATCCAGGCCATGGACGAGGTGACCCGCCGCTTCGAGCAGCGCATGCAGAAGGAAGCCGACGTGACCGCCGTGACCACCTGGGTCGGCTCCGGCGTGCCGCGTTTCTACCTGCCGCTGGACCAGATCTTTCCGCAGACCAACGTGTCGCAGCTCATCGTCATGCCGCAGGACCTCCAGGCCCGCGAGCGGCTGCGCAAGGCGCTGCCGGCGCTGATGGCGACCGAGTTCCCCGAGGTGCGGGGCCGCGTCAAGCTGCTGCCCAACGGACCGCCGGTGCCGTATCCGGTGCAGTTCCGGGTCGAGGGCCCGGACCCGACCGTGCTGCGCGGGCTGGCCGACCAGGTCAAGCTGGCCCTGCGTGAGAGCCCCAACACCCGGGGCGTGAACGACAACTGGAACGAGTCGGTCAAGCAGCTGCGGCTGGAGATTGACCAGGACAAGGCGCGGGCGCTCGGCGTGACCAGCCAGTCCATCGCCCGCGCTTCCCGCACGCTGCTGTCGGGCGCCACCGTGGGCCAGTACCGCGAGGGCGACGAACTGATCGACATCGTGCTGCGCCAGCCGCTGAGCGAACGCGACGCCATGACCGATCTGGCCAACACCTACCTGCCCACCGCGCAGGGCACGGTCATTCCGCTGCTGCAGATCGCCCAGCCGGTGTTTGCCTGGGAGCCCGGCGTGCTGTGGCGCGAGAACCGCGAATACGCCATCACGGTGCAGAGCGATGTGCGCGAGGGCCTGCAGGGCGCCACCGTCACCGCCGAACTGTTGCCGGCGCTGCGCGCGCTGGAAGCGGGCTGGGTGGCCGAGGGCCTGTCGGCCTACAGCATCCGGGTGGCCGGCGCGGTGGAAGAAAGCAGCAAGGGCTCGGCGTCGATCGCGGCCGGCGTGCCGCTGATGCTGTTCATCACCTTCACGCTGCTCATGCTGCAGCTGCAGAGCTTCAGCCGTTCGCTGCTGGTGTTCCTGACCGGGCCGCTGGGCATGGCCGGGGTGGCCGGCGCGCTGCTGCTGCTGAACCGGCCGTTCGGCTTCGTGGCCCTGCTCGGCGTGATCGCGCTGATGGGCATGATCCAGCGCAACTCGGTGATCCTGATCGACCAGATCGAACAGGACCGGGCGCAGGGTGTGTCGGCCTGGGATGCCATCGTGGAGGCGGCGGTGCGCCGCATGCGCCCGATCGTGCTGACCGCGGCCGCCGCCGTGCTGGCCATGATCCCGCTGTCGCGCAGCGTGTTCTGGGGCCCGATGGCCGTGGCCATCATGGGCGGCCTGATCGTGGCCACCGTGCTGACCCTGCTGGCGCTGCCGGCCATGTACGCCGCCTGGTTCCGGGTGCGCCGCCCGGACTGAGCCCGACCCCCGGGGGTTCCCGGGGCGCTGCGGCTACAATCGTGGGTTGCCGTGAGAAGTGGGCCACCGGCCGTGGCACGAGCCGGCGCGCGGGTGGCGAAATTGGTAGACGCACCAGGTTTAGGTCCTGACGCCAGCAATGGTGTGGGGGTTCGAGTCCCCCCCCGCGCACCACACGAATTCCGCATCCACTCGGCCCGAATGACCCCCAAATCCCTTGGAGAACACCATGTCCGTGACCGTTGAAACCCTGGAGAAGCTGGAGCGCAAGATCACCCTGACGCTGCCGGCCGACGTGATCCAGAACGAAGTCGCCAGCCGCCTCAAGCGCCTGGCCCGCACCGTCAAGATGGACGGCTTCCGTCCGGGCAAGGTGCCCATGAACGTGGTGGCCCAGCGCTACGGCTACTCGGTGCACTACGAGGTCATGAACGACAAGGTGGGCGAGGCCTTCGCCTCCGCCGCCAACGAAGCCCAGCTGCGCGTGGCCGGCCAGCCCCGCATCACCGAGAAGGAAGGCGCGCCGGAAGGCCAGCTGGCCTTCGACGCCGTCTTCGAGGTCTACCCCGAAGTCAAGATCGGTGACCTGGCCGCCGCCTCGGTCGAGAAGCTGACCGCCGCAGTGGACGACGCAGCCATCGACCGCACCC
Source organism: Comamonadaceae bacterium (assembly GCA_013823485.1). GTDB lineage: Bacteria > Pseudomonadota > Gammaproteobacteria > Burkholderiales > Burkholderiaceae_C > Hydrogenophaga. The sequence continues at coordinate 17,462 of PNMF01000037.1, read as the reverse complement.
TGGACATCCTGCGCAAGCAGCGCCGCACCTTCGCCCAGCGCGCCCAGGCCGACGCCGCCGTCGACGGTGACCGCGTCACCATCGACTTCGAAGGCAAGATCGACGGCGAGCCGTTCGAGGGCGGCAAGGCCGCCGGCTTCCAGTTCATCGTCGGCGACGGCCAGATGCTCAAGGAGTTCGAAGACGCCGTGCGCGGCATGAAGACCGGCGAGAGCAAGACCTTCCCGCTGGCCTTCCCGGCCGACTACCACGGCAAGGATGTGGCCGGCAAGACCGCCGACTTCCTGGTCACCGTGAACAAGGTCGAGGCCGCCAACCTGCCGGAAGTGAATGACGAGCTGGCCCGCTCGCTCGGCATCGCCGAAGGCACCGTCGATGCGCTGCGCGCCGACATCCGCAAGAACCTGGAGCGCGAGACCAAGTTCCGCCTGCAGGCCCGCAACAAGACCGCCGTCATGGACGCCCTGATCGCCGCCGCCGAGCTCGATCTGCCCAAGTCGGTGGTGCAGGCCGAACTCGACCGCATGGTCGAGGGCGCCCGCGCCGACCTGAAGCAGCGCGGCATCAAGGACGCCGACAAGGCCCCGATTCCGGAAGAGCTGTTCCGCCCGCAGGCCGAGCGCCGCGTGCGCCTGGGCCTGATCGTGGCCGAGCTGGTGCGTGCCAACGAGCTGTTCGCCAAGCCCGAGCAGATCGAAGCCCACATCAACGAGCTGGCCGCCTCCTACGAGCGCCCGGCCGACGTGGTGCGCTGGTACCAGAGCGACAACCGCCGCATGGCCGAGGTCGAGGCGATCGTGGTGGAAAACAACGTCACCGAGTTCGTGCTGGCCAAAGCCCAGGTCACCGACAAGGCGGTCGCCTTCGACGAGCTGATGCAGCAGTCCTGAAGCCGGCACGGACCAGCCTGAAAAGGGCGGCGCAGCCGCCCTTTTTTTCGTCCCTGCCGTCCCCATCTGCCACGTTCCCGCCCTTCAAGCCCCTGCCGGGGAAAAGTTGGTGACGGGTTGGTTACAGTACCCTTTGCCAACGCATCCATCCACGGAGAAATACATGAGCGCAATGGACATCCAAGGCCTGGGCATGGTGCCCATGGTCATCGAGCAGTCGGGCCGCGGCGAACGCGCCTACGACATCTATTCCCGCCTGCTGCGCGAGCGGGTGATCTTTCTGGTGGGGCCGGTGAACGACCAGTCGGCCAACCTGGTGGTGGCCCAGCTGCTGTTCCTGGAGAGCGAGAACCCGGACAAGGACATTTCGTTCTACATCAACTCCCCGGGCGGTTCGGTGAGCGCCGGCATGGCCATCTTCGACACCATGAACTTCATCAAGCCCGACGTGTCGACCCTGTGCATCGGCATGGCCGCCAGCATGGGCGCCTTCCTGCTGGCCGCCGGCGCCAAGGGCAAGCGCTTCGCGCTGCCGAACTCCAAGGTCATGATCCACCAGCCGCTGGGCGGCACCCAGGGTCAGGCCACCGAGATCGAGATCCACGCCCGCGAGATCCTCAAGACCCGCGAGCAGCTCAACCGCATCCTGGCCGAGCGCACCGGCCAGCCGCTGGAAAAGATCGAACGCGACACCGAGCGCGACTACTACCTCAGCGCTGCCGAATCGGCCGACTATGGCCTGATCGACAAGGTCATCGAGAAGCGCCCCACGGCCGCCTGACCTCCGTCCGGAGCATCAATTCCGGCAGAAACAGCGTGATTTGCGCCCGTTTCTGCCGGCTTCGGCGGCCAGGTCATTGATCTATCATTGACATCACGATTCCGGAACACCCCTACATGGCCGACAAAAAAGCCGCCTCCAGCGAAAAAGCCCTCTACTGCTCGTTCTGTGGCAAGAGCCAGCACGAGGTCAAGAAGCTCATCGCCGGGCCTTCGGTGTTCATCTGCGACGAATGCATCGACCTGTGCAACGACATCATCCGGGACGAACTCCCCGGGGTGGAGTCGGTCAAGGCCTCGGGTGACGAGCTGCCCACGCCGTCCCAGCTCAAGTCCAACCTGGACCACTACGTCATCGGTCAGGACCAGGCCAAGCGCGCCCTGGCGGTGGCGGTCTACAACCACTACAAGCGCCTGCGCCACAAGCAGACCGCCCGCAAGGACGATGTCGAGCTGGCCAAGAGCAACATCCTGCTGATCGGCCCGACCGGTTCCGGCAAGACCCTGCTGGCCCAGACCATGGCCCGCATGCTGAACGTGCCCTTCGTCATGGCCGACGCGACCACCCTGACCGAAGCCGGTTATGTGGGCGAGGACGTCGAGAACATCGTGGCCAAGCTGCTGCAGAGCTGCAATTACGACGTCGAGCGGGCCCAGCAGGGCATCGTCTACATCGACGAGATCGACAAGATCACCCGCAAGTCCGACAACCCGTCCATCACCCGCGACGTGTCGGGCGAGGGCGTGCAGCAGGCGCTGCTCAAGCTGATCGAAGGCACCATGGCCAGCGTGCCGCCGCAAGGTGGCCGCAAGCACCCGAACCAGGATTTCCTGCAGGTCGACACGACCAACATCCTGTTCATCTGCGGTGGTGCATTTGCCGGTCTGGAGAAGATCATCGAGAACCGCACCGAGGCCTCCGGCATCGGTTTCGGTGCCACCGTGCGCAGCAAGCAGCAGCGCTCCATCACCGAGGCCTTCAAGGAAATCGAGCCGGAAGACCTGATCAAGTTCGGCCTGATCCCCGAGCTGGTCGGCCGCGTGCCGGTGATCGCCGCGCTGGCCGAGCTGAGCGAGGACGCGCTGGTGCAGATCCTGACCGAGCCCAAGAACGCGGTGGTCAAACAGTTCGCCCGCCTGCTCGCCATGGAGGGCGCCGAGCTGGAGGTCCGCCCGGCCGCGCTCAAGGCCATTGCCCGCAAGGCGCTGGTCCGCAAGACGGGCGCGCGCGGTCTGCGCTCCATCCTGGAAAACGCGCTCATCGACACCATGTTCGAACTGCCGGGTCTGAGCAATGTCGACAAGGTGGTGGTGGACGAATCCACCATCGAAGAGAACAAGCCCCCCCTGCTGGTCTACCGGGAGGCGGCCAAACAGGCCTGAGGCCTGCGGCAGCGCCCGTTGGACAACCCCATCACCGGCGCGGTCGAGGCCGCGCCCGCCAGCCCCGTCTGGCCTTTTTGTCGAGGTTGAAATGTCCGGTCAAACCCCCCTGCCCAGCACGCCGGTCGACCTGCCCCTGCTGCCCCTGCGCGACGTGGTGGTCTTCCCGCACATGGTCATTCCCCTGTTCGTGGGACGGGCCAAGAGCATCAAGGCGCTCGAGTCCGCCATGGAGTCCGAGCGCCGCATCATGCTGGTGGCCCAGAAAGCCGCCGCCAAGGACGAGCCCTCCCCGGAGGACATGTTCGAGATGGGCTGCGTGGCCACCATCCTGCAGATGCTCAAGCTGCCCGACGGCACGGTGAAGGTGCTGGTGGAAGGCGTGCAGCGCGCCAAGGTGCTGTCGATCACCGACGGCGAGGCCCATTTCGTGGCCACCGTGACGCCGGTCGACCCGGGCCTGGAGCGCACCGACCTGCAGGCCAACGAGCTGGAAGCGTTGCGCCGCGCCGTGATGCAGCAGTTCGACCAGTACGTCAAGTTGAACAAGAAGATCCCGTCCGAGATCCTGACCTCGATCTCCAGCATCGACGATCCGGGTCGCCTGGCCGACACCATTGCGGCGCACCTGCCTTTGAAGCTGGAGTCCAAGCAGGTCGTGCTCGACCTCGATCCGGTGGTCAAGCGGCTGGAGAACCTGTTCGAGCAGCTCGAGCGCGAGGTCGACATCCTCAACGTCGACAAGAAGATCCGTGGCCGCGTGAAGCGCCAGATGGAGAAGAACCAGCGCGACTTCTACCTCAACGAGCAGGTCAAGGCGATCCAGAAGGAGCTCGGCGAGGGCGAAGAGGGCGCCGACATCGAAGAGATCGAGAAGAAGATCAAGGCCGCCCGCATGCCCGCCGAGGCGCGCAAGAAGGCCGAGGCCGAGTTCAAGAAGCTCAAGCTGATGTCGCCCATGTCGGCCGAAGCCACCGTGGTGCGCAACTACATCGACGCACTGGTGGCCCTGCCCTGGAGCAAGAAGACCAAGATCAAGCACGACCTCTCGCACGCCGAGGGCGTGCTCAACGAGGATCACTACGGTCTGGAGAAGGTCAAGGACCGCATCCTGGAATACCTCGCTGTGCAGCAGCGGGTGGACAAGGTGAAGGCGCCCATCCTGTGCCTGGTCGGCCCGCCGGGTGTGGGCAAGACCTCGCTGGGGCAGTCGATCGCCAAGGCCACCGGCCGCAAGTATGTGCGCATGGCGCTGGGCGGCATGCGCGACGAGGCCGAGATCCGTGGCCACCGCCGCACCTACATCGGCGCCATGCCGGGCAAGGTGCTGCAGAGCCTCTCGAAGGTGGGCACGCGCAATCCGCTGTTCCTGCTGGACGAGATCGACAAGCTGGGCACCGACTTCCGGGGTGACCCGTCCAGCGCGCTGCTGGAGGTGCTGGACCCCGAGCAGAACCACACCTTCGGGGACCACTATGTGGAGGTCGACTTCGACCTGTCGGACGTGATGTTCGTGGCCACCTCCAACTCGATGAACATCCCGCCGGCGCTGCTGGACCGGATGGAGGTGATCCGCCTCTCGGGCTACACCGAGGACGAAAAGACCAACATCGCCGTGCGCTACCTGCTGCCCAAGCAGATCAAGAACAACGGCATCCGCGAAGGCGAGATGGAGGTGCAGGAAGACGCGGTGCGCGACATCGTGCGCTACTACACCCGCGAAGCTGGCGTGCGTTCGCTGGAGCGCGAGCTCTCCAAGATCTGCCGCAAGGTGGTCAAGGGCCTGCTGCTCAAGAAGTACCAGCCGACCGTTCACGTGACGGCCGAGAACCTCAGCGATTTCCTGGGCGTGCGCAAGTACAGCTACGGCCGCGCCGAGCAGCAGAACCAGGTCGGTCAGGTGGTGGGTCTGGCCTGGACCGAGGTGGGCGGCGATCTGCTGACCATCGAGGTGGCCACCATGCCGGGCAAGGGCGCGATCACCCGCACCGGTTCGCTGGGCGACGTGATGAAGGAGTCGGTCGAGGCCGCGCGCACCGTGGTGCGCAGCCGCGCCCGGGTGCTGGGCATCAAGGACGAGCAGTTTGACAAGCGCGACCTGCACATCCACGTGCCCGATGGCGCCACCCCCAAGGACGGCCCGAGTGCCGGCGCTGCCATGACCACGGCACTGGTGTCGGCACTGACCGGCATTCCGGTGCGGGCCGATGTGGCCATGACCGGCGAGATCACGCTGCGCGGCGAGGTGACGGCCATCGGTGGCCTGAAGGAAAAGATGCTGGCGGCGCTGCGCGGCGGCATCAAGACGGTGATCATTCCCGAAGAGAACGTGAAGGACCTCGCCGACATTCCGGACAACGTCAAGCAGGGCCTTGAAATCGTGCCGGTGAAGTGGATCGACAAGGTGTTGTCGATTGCGCTGGAGCGTCAGCCCGTGCCCCTGACCGACGAGGAAGTGGCGGCGCAGATGGCGGCCGCATCGGCCCGGCCGGCGGCCGGCAGTGCCGACGCCACCAAGCACTGAAGATCCGTCCCGGAAAATCCGCCAGCCCTTGAGGAGGGCCGATTTTCTGGGCTATAATTTCGGTTTTCGACGACAGCAGACGCGGTCGCCGAGACATGCGGGAATAGCTCAGTTGGTAGAGCGCAACCTTGCCAAGGTTGAGGTCGCGAGTTCGAATCTCGTTTCCCGCTCCAGACACATCAGAAAAGGGAAGCGCTGCTTCCCTTTTTTGCAGCAACCGACACGGCGCGATAGCAAAGCGGTTATGCAACGGATTGCAAAAGTTAGTTCTTAAGTATTACTCATCGGTGACTTAGACCTAGGTTACAGACAGACGTTTGCGAACCATCTAAACCCCAACGACACACGGCGCGTTAGCAAATCGGTTATGCAGTGGATTGCAAAAGGTAGTTCTTAAGTATTACTCATCGGTGACTTAGACCTAGGTTACAGACAGACGTTTGCGAACCATCTAAACCCCAACGACACACGGCGCGTTAGCAAATCGGTTATGCAGTGGATTGCAAATCCACCTAGGGCGGTTCGACTCCGCCACGCGCCTCCAGTAAAGACGAACGCCCTCCAACTTGGAGGGCGTTTTTGTTTTGGGGTTTATCTAGGCCATCGCTAGCCACTATGTCCCATGTCTACACTGAGATTTACCACCGGAGACTCAGTATGGATGCGAACAGTGATGACACCTTAGACAGTGAAGCGTGTGCGTTTCTCTTGCACTGCGAGGCAAAAACAGTAGAAGAGATGGCACGACAGGGCCTTATTCCAGGAGTTAAGTTCGGTAAGTCCTGGGTTTTCTTCCGAGATCAACTTATCGACGCGGCCAAAGCGATAGCCCTTGAGGAAGCCGAGAAGCGTCGCGCTGCCCCTCAACCTCAGGCCACCGCCGTATATGTGGGGCTCCCAACGAGGAAGCGCCGTCCTCCGCCTGTTCTGCCCCCGTTAGCAGAGGATGATCCTTCTTAACCGACTAGTGATCTTGCCATCGAGATTATCAAGGCAGCGACAAACTTGAAATTCACGGCTATCTTACTGGGCCTCTTCTTCAAGCGCCTGCTTTAGGCTTTCGATAGTGAGAACAATATCTTTGATTTTGTACGGTTGCAGGAGGAATCGTTTCACTCCTAACGGCCGTACTCTATCTACTAATTCCTGATGGGCAGTTTTCGATGTAACGGCAAGTGGCACTTCGGTAACCGATGCCCATTCTCCGGAGCGAACTCGCTCTAGAAAAACCAACGCGGAGTCGCCTTCGTTAAGGGAGACTAGCATCAGATCAACCGATTTCAGTTCCATCGTGCGTTCAGCGACAGTCACGCTGGCTGCTTGATTCACTCGCGCAAGGTTGAGTTGTTTACAAACGCCAGCGACGGTGCTTCTGATTAGGTTATCGGGTTCGACAAGTAGGAGGTCTGGAGACATACTGCCACGAACGGGGTTGGTTGACATCAGCCTCGCTCCCGACGAATCAATTCCTCAACGACTAGATCGCGAAGGCTACGAAGGATAGACAAGTCAAACTTGTCCATAGTCCGCGGTCGGGTGTCAAGGATGCAAAGCGAGCCGACGCTGTGGCCATTAGGGAGCGTCAGAGGTACGCCGGCGTAGAAGCGCAGTCCCGTCTTGCCAGTAACCAATGGATTTTTCGCAAACCTGGGGTCTTGGAGTGTATCGTTCACTACAAGATGGTCAGGCTCCAGGATGGTGTGACTGCAGAAAGCCTCGCTTCGCGGTCTCTCGCATACATCCATACCAAAGCTGGACTTAAGCCACTGCCGCTCTTCGTCTACCAAGGAGACGAGCGCCATTGGAACTTCGAATTCATTTTTTGCGAACAGTGTGATCCTGTCGAATCGTTCCTCAGGCTCTGTGTCAAGGATGAGAAGCTCCCGAAGAGCGGCAAGTCTTTCTGTTTCGTTTGTAGGCTTTGGTGCTTCCATAAATTCGTAGATTTTCTTTCGGTTTTGTCTGGACTGATTCTTATACTTTATGCAAATATTTACAGTGTCGGCTTTTGCGAAATCCAATTGCTCTTGTCGATGCGATTCTCAATCCATTTCCGACATTCGTATTCAGTGTTAGGCACGTGGGAGGAAAGGAACTCTAGTGGCGTACCTACCAGGCGACCATGCGAGTCGTATACTTTGGCACTAAATGCGCCGTACTCAGCGTGTATCTTCCCTGTGTAGAAAAAGGTGGAGTGATCAGATTTACGGTTGTACGAGCCGTTGATTATCATGTCTTCGCTGTCTCCTCAAGACCTCTGGTTCTTATATCGACCAATTTGTAGGATGATTTATAAAGCTAACTACGTGCTGACTGAAGCGTCACTTATGGGACTACCTCAGACGCCTCGTGGTTAATATACTAAATTAGTATTATTTTTAGTAGCAAGAACAGTAGCGGGAGCGTAAGTCGTTGATCTGTAAGGGCGAAAAGAGATTGCAAATCCGTCTAGTCCGGTTCGACTCCGGATCGCGCCTCCAGCCCCCTCAAAAAACCCGCCTCGGCGGGTTTTTTGTTGCCTTGACGGTGGCCGCGCCGGTCACGGTGCCGACGAACCCTCCACCCGGCCGATCACCGGCACCGGCACACCGTCGCGGGTGCGGAAGCCGCTGAGCAGGGCCACGATGCGCGCCTGTGTGGCGACCGGCAGCGGCGCGAAGCCGGTACCGGCCACGGCCTTGTCACCCAGCAGGAACGAGCGGTAGAAGAAGCCGAGCGTGCGCGCCGCACGCTCCACCGACTGCGGCTGGCTGGGCACCAGCACATAGGTGGCCGTGACGATGGGCCAGGCGCCGGCGCCCTGGGTGGCCAGCAGCGGGGTGGGGGTGAGGCCGTTCTTGAACAGGCCACCGGCGACGATGGCGGCGCGGAAGGCGGGCAGGTCGGGTTGCACGAATTCGCCTCGCGGGTTGCGCAGGCTGACCGCGGTGAGCCGGTCGCGCACGGTGTAGTCCGACGACGCATAGCCGATCGCGCCCGGCGTGGCCTTGACGGCAGCGACCAGCTTGCTGGAACCGTCGGCGCCCTGCGTGTTGCCGGGCCAGCGGGCGCGTCCGCCGTCGGGTTCAATGGCGGCGGCCTGTTCCGGTGCGGCCTGCCGCAGGTATTGCACGAAGACGGTGGTGGTGCCGGAGCCGTCGCTGCGCACCACGCGCTGGATCGGCAGCGCCGGCAGTTCGAGGTCGGGGTTGAGCTGGCGGATGGCGGTGTCGTTCCAGCGGCTGATGCTGCCGGCCCAGATGCGGGCCAGGGTGGGCGCGTCGAGCCGGAGCTGGCCGTTGGCCACGCCCGGCAGGTTGACGAAGGGGACGATGCCGCCCACGAGGGTCGGGAACTGGAACAGGCCGCGCTTTTCCAGCTCGGCCGCAGACAGGGGCACGTCGCTTGCGCCGAAATCGACCGTGCCTTCGGACACCGCCTTCACGCCGGCCGAGGAGCCGGCCGGCAGGTACTTCACCGGTTCGCGGGTCAGCCGGGTGTGGTCTTCGGCCCATTGCAGGTAGACCTTGGCCGGAAAGGTGGCGCCGGTGCCGGTGACGGGTTCTTCGGCCCAGGCGGGGGGCATCAGCACGGCGAGGGCGGACAGCAGGGCGGCGCGCCGCAGCGCGCAGGGCAGGGAAACGGACATGGGAGGAAGGAATCAGGCAGCGGGGGCCAGCTGCTCGGGTTCGGGTTCGGGGAGGGTATCGGTGCGACCGGTGCCGTGGGCCTGCGCCCACTGGACGATCTCGAGCCGGCCATCCAGGTGTTCGACCAGGGCGGTGAGGCTCTCGACCCAGTCGCCGTCGTTGCAGTACAGGGTACCGTCGATCATACGCATCTCGGCCCGGTGGATATGGCCGCAGACCACCCCGTCCAGGCCCCGCCGCCGGGCTTCGGCGGCCACGGCGGCCTCGAACTGGGTGACGTAGTTCAGGGCGGTCTTGACCTTGAGCTTGAGGTACTGCGAGAGCGACCAGTACGGCAGGCCCAGACGCGCGCGCCAGTGGTTCAGATGCCGGTTCAGGCGCAGGGCCAGTTCGTACAGGTTGTCGCCCAGGTAGGCGAGCCAGCGCGCGCACTGGATGACGCCGTCGAAGTGGTCGCCGTGCACCACCCACAGGCGGCGGCCGTCGGCGGTGGTGTGCACCGCCTCCTGCTCGACCACCACGCCACCGAAGTGGTGCCCCACAAAATGGCGGGCGAATTCGTCGTGGTTGCCGGGCACGAACACCACGCGGCAGCCCTTGCGGGCGCGCTTGAGGATCTTCTGGATCACATCGTTGTGGGCCTGGGGCCAGAACCAGCGTCGGCGCAGCTGCCAGCCGTCGATGATGTCGCCGACCAGGTACAGGTGTTCGCTCTGGTGGGAGCGAAGGAAGGCCAGCAGCGCCTGCGCCTGGCAGCCCGGTGTGCCCAGGTGCAGGTCCGAGATGAACACCGCCCGGTATTGGCAGCCGGGGCGTGGCAGGTCGTCGTCCAGATAGGGTTTGAACATCGGGTTCCCGGTGTGTGGTCCGGCTGGGCCGTGCATGCGACCGATGCTGCCGGCGCGGCGTGACGCGGGGGTGGCATTCACATGAAGGGCGCATGACACCCGGGCTGACCGACCGGCTTCACCGGCCTGTCACGGCGCCGCCAAGCCTTTGTCACAACGCACCGCAACCATGGCACCCACAACGCCGGAGGTGCTCCATGAAGATTGCTGTGGTGGGTGCAGGTTATGTGGGCTTGGTCACCGCGACCTGCCTGGCCGAACTGGGCAACCAGGTGGTGTGTGTCGACCGCGACCACGGCCGGGTCACCGTGCTGCAGGCCGGCGGTGTGCCGATCTACGAGCCTGGTCTGGACGACTGGCTGCGCCGCAACCTCGATGCCGGGCGGCTGCGTTTCACCACCCAGCTGCCCGCCGCCGTGCAGGCTGCCGAGCTGATCTTCATTGCGGTGGGCACGCCGCCGCAGGAAGACGGGTCGGCCGATCTGCAGCATGTGCTGGCGGTGGCCGACCAGATCGGCCGCCACATGAACGGCTTCAAGGTGGTGATCAACAAGTCCACCGTGCCGGTGGGCACGGCCGACCGGGTGGCCCAGGTGCTGCGCGAGCGGCTGGTCGAGCGCGACTGCGCCGACATCCGCTTCGCGGTGGTCTCCAACCCGGAGTTCCTGAAGGAAGGTGCGGCGATCGACGACTTCATGCGGCCGGACCGCATCGTCATCGGCCTGCCGCCGGGTGAGGAAGGCCAGCAGGCACGCACGCTGCTGACCCGCCTGTACGCACCCTTCAACCGCCACCACGAACGCACGCTCTGGATGGACGCGGCCAGCGCCGAGCTGACCAAGTACGCGGCCAACGCCATGCTGGCCACCCGCATTTCGTTCATGAACGATGTGGCCCGCCTGGCCGATGCGCTGGGTGCCGATGTGGACGCGGTACGCCGCGGCATCGGGTCGGACAGCCGCATCGGCCACAGCTTCCTGTACGCCGGCACCGGTTACGGCGGCAGCTGCTTTCCCAAGGACACCCGGGCGCTGGTGCACAGCGCAGCGCAGCACGGCCTCCGCATGCGGGTGGTGGAGGCCACCGAAGAGGTCAACCACCACCAGAAGGACCTGCTGGCCCGCCGGCTGATCGAGCGGCTCGGCGCGGACCTGCAGGGCCGCCGCATCGGCGTCTGGGGGCTGGCCTTCAAGCCCAACACCGACGACATGCGCGATGCGCCCAGCCGCCACATCGTGGCTGCCCTGCTGGCGCGCGGTGCCGAGGTGCGTGCCCACGACCCGGTGGCCATGGCCGAGGCCCGGCGTGCGCTCACAGCCGACCTGGCGGCTGCCGGGCGGGTGGCGGCCTTCCACACGCCGCCGGACGGCTGCACCCGCCGCGTGCCCGGCAGCCTGGCGTTGGTGGATTCGCCGCTGGAGGCGGTGGAGGATGCCGACGCGCTGCTGGTGGTGACCGAGTGGAAATGCTTCCAGAACCCGGACTGGGCCCGCCTGGCTTCGCTGATGCGCCAGCCGCTGGTCCTGGATGGCCGCAACCTCTACGAGCCGGGGCTGATGGACGAGCTGGGCATCGAGTACCACGGCATCGGCCGGCGCGGCAGGGTCCGTCTGAACGGCCGGGTGCGGCCGGACGATCGGCTGGTGTCGCCGGCCTGATCGGCCAGCCGTCCGTGCCGGACGGCCCGTCCAGGCCGTTCAGGCCGGGTGGCTGGCAGCGTGGCGGGCCACCAGGTCCTGCCAGATGCCCTCGACCCGCGTGGCCACCTGTTCCCAGCCACGGCTGAGCGTGTCGGCCCGGGCCCGCTGGCGCAGCGCCTGCACCAGCGCCGGGCTGCGCACCAGGCGCACCGCCTGCTCGATGAAGGCGGCATCGTCGCCCCGGGGCACCCGCAGGCCGTTGTCGTCGTGGTGGATCAGCTCGGCTGCTGCGGCATAACCGAAGGCCAGCACCGCCAGCCCGCTGGCCAGGGCTTCCGGGGTGACGTTGCCGTAGGTCTCGGTGACGCTGGGGAACACGAACAGGTCGGCGCTGGCGTAGTGCATCGCCAGGTCTTCGCCGTGCCGCGCGCCGGCCATGACCGCATCGGGGCAGGCCTGGGCCAGCTGCTCGCGCGCCGGGCCGTCACCCACCACCACCAGCTTCAGCTCGGGGCGGGCCATGCGCATGGCGGTCCAGCAGCGCACGAACAGTTCGGGATTCTTCTCGCGCGCCAGCCGGCCCACCCACAGCAGCACCGGCTGGTCGTCGCTCACGCCCCAGGTGTGGCGCAGGGCCGCGCTGCGCCGCGCCGGGTCGAAGCGGTGGGTGTCGATGCCGCGCCCCACCTGCAGCAGCCGCTCGAAGCCCTGCGCGGCCAGCTCATCCTTCAGGTCGGCCGAGGGCACCATGGTGCAGTCGGCGTGGTTGTGGAACCGGCGCAGGTAGGCGGCAATCGGCTTGCGCAGCCAGCCCATGCCGTAGTGCTGGCTGTAGGCGTGGAAGTTGGTGCGGAAGTCGGTGCTGACCGGCAGCCGCAGCTTGCGCGCGGCCTGCACCGCCGACCAGCCCAGTGGCCCTTCGGTGGCCACATGGACCAGGTCGGGCCGGTGGCGTGTCCAGCGGGCCACCAGCGCGCGCTTCATCGGCAGGCCCATGCGCAGCTGCGGGTAGTTGGGAATGGGCAGGCTGCGCACCAGCAGCTCGGCGCGTTCCATGCCGGCCGCTGCGTCCCAGGGCCCGTCGTGGGCGGGCTGCCGGGGGCGCACCAGCCGGATCTGGTGGTTGCGCGCCTGCAGCCGCTGCACCAGCTGCTGCAGGGTGAGCGCGACGCCGTTCACCTCGGGCGGGTAGGTTTCCGTGACCACCGCGACCCGCAGGCTGGGGCTGGCCACGGGCAGGTGCTCGACCAGCAGGTCGTCGAAGGGCGCGGTCATCGGCGTGGGCATGTGCATGGACATTCGCATGGGCCGATGCTGCGCGGTGGTCATAACAGCCGCGTGACAGGCCGTTCGGGCTGTCACGGCGGATGCATCGGTCTGTCAACGGTCTTACACGGAGGGTCGCCAGCATGTGTCCACCCTCGTCGCATGGAGACCCCTGACCGTGAGCACCACCGTGAAACCCTTTTTCCAGGAACTCGCCACCCAGCGCTGGGACGACCACCGCTTTTACCACCACAGCCGCGTCAACCAGCGCCTGCACCTGTTGAGCGCCATCAGTTTCCTGGTGGCCTACGCACTGCTGCTGGTGAACCCGGCCTGGGCCGCGCTGCTGGCCTGGACGGTGTCGATGGTGAGCCGCCAGGCCGGGCACTTCTTCTTCGAGCCGCGCGGCTACGACGAAATCAACCAGGTCACCCATGAATACAAGGAAGAGGTGAAGGTGGGCTACAACCTGCGCCGCAAGGTGGTGCTGATGCTGGCCTGGGCCGGCACGCCGGTGCTGCTCTGGCTGCAGCCCGGGTTGTGGGGCGCGTTCGTGCCACACACCGATCTGGCTTCCTTCCTGCACCAGCTCGGCTGGATGTGGCTGTGGCTGGGGGTGGGCGGCCTGGTGCTGCGCGTGCTGCAGCTGTGGGTGACGCAGAGCCTGCGCACCGGGCTGGTGTGGGCCGCCAAGATCGTGACCGACCCGTTCCACGACATCCAGCTCTACTGGCGCGCACCGCTGCACCTGCTGCGCGGTGAGTGGCTGGAGCCCGGCGCGCGCCGCGCCTGAGCACAGCACTTCAGCGGCGCAGGGCGTTCCAGATTTCGCCGGCCAGGCGCCGGCGCAGCGAACGGCCGGCATCGGGCAGTGCGTCCCACCAGCCGTCGCGCTGCATGTCGCGGCAGGCCTGCACGAAGGCGGCGCGCACCTCGGCCAGTTCGGCCGGCGTGAACTGCAGGCCGAACACCAGCCGCCCGCTGCCGACCCAGCTCAGGGCCAGCCGGTGGCGGCGCAGGTAGAACTGCAGCATCCAGTGGTAGCGCGAGGCGCACAGGAAGTTCACGCTCCAGACCGTGCTCAGCCCGTCCAGCCGTACCGGCACACCGGCCTCGGTCAGGGCGCGGTTGAAGCGCTCGCGCTCGGCCTGCCAGCGTTCGTCCATGCCGTCGTACAGGCGCTGGACCTCGGGCGAATCCAGCCGGCGCAGGAAGGCGTTCATGGCGCCCATCACATAGGGGTGGGCATTGAAGGTGCCGCGCGCAAAACAGAGGTCGGCCGGGCGCTCGTTGCGGTAGCGCTGCATCCAGCGCAGCCCGCCGCAGACCACGCCGACCGGGAAGCCGCCGCCCAGCGTCTTGCCGTAGGTGACCAGGTCGGCCTGAACGCCGTAGTACGCCTGCGCGCCACCCGGGGCCAGCCGGAAGCCCAGGAACACCTCGTCGAAGATCAGGGCAATGCCGCATTCGGTGCAGACCTCGCGCAGGCGCTGCAGCCACCGGGCATAGGCCTCGCGCTCCACGGTGGTGTTGTGCCGGCCGGTGACCAGGGCGGTGTCGCCGGGTGCATTGCGGTTGGGGTGCATGGCCTGGATCGGGTTGACCAGCACGCACGCGATGTCGCGCCGCCGGCGCAGCACCAGCAGGCTGCGTTCGTCCATGTCGCGCAGGGTGTAGACATGACCCGGCGGCATCGGGTTGCCGGGGCCGGGCTGCACGTCGTCCCACCAGCCGTGGTACGCCCCGCAGAAGCGCACCAGCTTGCGCCGGCCGGTGTGGTAGCGGGCCAGCCGCACCGCCTGCATGACCGCTTCGGTGCCCGACATGTGGAACGACACCGCCTCGTGCCCCGAGAGGGCCTGCAGGCGTTTCAGGTTGTCCAGCACGCAGGGGTGGTAGCCGCCCAGCACCGGGCCGAGCGAGGCACCGAGGGCGGCGCCTTCGGCCATGGTCTGGCGGTAGAAGTCGACCCCGAACAGGTTCACGCCGTAGGAGCCGGTGAGGTCGTGGAAGCTGTTGCCGTCCAGGTCGATCAGGCGGCTGCCCTGGGCCTGGGCCCAGAACGAGGGCACCGGCAGGTGCGCCCGCGCCATCTCGCTGAACGGGTAGGGCACCCGGTACTGGCTGGTGAGCTGCAGGTCGGGCAGGCCGGGGCGGGCTTCTGCGGTGGCGGCCAGGCTGCGCGGCGCCATGGCCTGCAGCTGTTGTGCCAGCTCGGCAAAGCCGGCCTTGCGGCGCGCCACGGTGGCGTCGGACGCGCCGTCGGCGGTGAAGAAGGCGTCGCCGGTGTGGGTGTAGCCCGGTATCCAGCGGGCCAGCCGCTTGGCCATGCGCGAGTGGCCGGCCAGCGAACGGTGCTTGGCGCGCGAGAGCAGCAGGCGCGGGCCCACCAGGGGCAGCGCGGCCAGCAGCTGGTCGGCGGGAGAGAGTCGGCCCAGGTTCATTTGACACAAGCCTGCAAAGTGGGGATGTGACAGTTGTAGACCACGGCTTTGACAGAACCATGAACCTGCTCCACTGGCGCGACCGGCTGCTGCTGAACGAAGACCTGAACTTCCTGCTGACCAACCGCATTCCGCGCATCGCGGCGACCCGGTTCATGGGCTGGTTCA
This sequence comes from Comamonadaceae bacterium, assembly GCA_013823485.1. Taxonomy (GTDB): domain Bacteria; phylum Pseudomonadota; class Gammaproteobacteria; order Burkholderiales; family Burkholderiaceae_C; genus Hydrogenophaga. Next base: position 1,890 of record PNMF01000037.1, on the reverse strand, counting down.
GCCGCATCCGCAGCCCGCTGCTGACACGGATGTCGATCGCGGTCTGGCGCCTGTTCACCGACCTGGACCTGAGCGAGGCGCGCCAGACCCGCTTCGACAGCCTGCACGCCTGCTTCACCCGCGAACTCAAGCCCGGTCTGCGCCCTTTCGATGCCGACCCGGCGGTGCTGTGCAGCCCGAGCGACGGCATCGTCGGCGCACATGGCCGCACCACCGGCGGGCAGGTGCTGCAGGCCAAGGGCTCGCCGTACCCGCTGGCCGAGCTGCTGCGCTCGCCCGCGCTGGCGGCCCGCATGCAGGGCGGCCACTACCTCACGTTGCGGCTGACCTCCAGCATGTACCACCGCTTCCATGCGCCGCACGATCTGCAGGCCGACCGTGTCACCTACATCAGTGGCGACACCTGGAACGTCAACCCGATCGCGCTGAAGCGGGTCGAGCGCCTGTTCTGCCGCAACGAGCGTGCGGTCATCGAATGCCGGCTGCCGGCATTCGACGGCGCGCCGCTGGTGCTGGTGCCGGTGGCCGCGGTGCTGGTGGCCAGCATCCGCCTGCACTGGCTCGATGTGCTGCTGCACCTGCGCTGGCCTGGGCCCAACCTGATCGAGCGGCCGGCCGCGCTGGCCAAGGGCCAGGAAATGGGCTGGTTCGAGCACGGCTCCACCATCATCGTGCTGCTGCCGCCGGGCTTCGAGCTTGCACCCGGCGTGCAGGAAGGGGCCCGCGTGAAAGCCGGCCAGGCGCTGTTCCGTCCCGCATCGCGGGAAGTGGGCTGAAAACACTTCAGCCACCCGGCATGCCGGCCGATATGCGGAGCATGCTGCAGCGCAGCAGTTTCATTAAAGATCAATGACATTTTCAGGAGCTGTCATGTCGTTCCTCTCTCACTGGTCGGTCCGCATCAAGCTGGCCAGTCTCATCGGCCTCATGGCACTGGGCATCGTGTCGGTCGGGCTGCTGGCCATCTGGAGCCTGGGCCATGCGGTCGACGCCGGGCAACGCCTGGCCACCACCGAGGTGGCCGCGGTGCGCACGCTGGGCGATGCGCGTTCGGCCATCGGCAACATGCGCCGCTTCGAGAAGGACATGTTCCTCAACCTGGCCAACGAGACCGAGCTGGAGCGCTACCACCAGTCGTGGAAGGCCCAGGTGGCCAGCACGCTGGAGATGCTGCGCAGCATGGAGCCGCAGATGGAAGAGGCCGAGCGGCAGGCGCTGCAGACCATGGTCACCTCGATCACCGCTTACCAGACCGTGGTGAGCGACATCGTGCGGCGCATCGGCATCGGCGAGATCAATGACCCCTGGGCGGCCAACAAGGCCATGGAGCCGTCCAAGGCCGGCATCCGCGCGGCCGACCAGGCCTTCGTGCAGATCAGCGACTCGGTGACCCGCCGGGTCGAGGCCACGGTGGCCGATCTGGCCAGCATCCAGCGCCGCGCCTGGTGGATCACGGTGGGCAGCAGCGCGGCGGCCCTGCTGCTGGCGGTGGCCCTGGGCGTGCTCATGGCCCAGCGCATCGCGCGGCCGCTGCAGCACGCCACCGAGGTGATCGACCGCATGGCCGACGGCCACCTGGGCAACACCATCGTGGTGACCGGCCGCGACGAGCCGGGGCAGGTGCTGCAGGGGCTGCAGCGCATGCAGCGCGAGCTCTCGGGCCTGGTGGCGGGCATTCGCCAATCGGCCCAGGCCATCGGCCACAGCAGCGAAGAACTGGCGCGTGGCAACCAGGACCTCTCCAGCCGCACCGAGCAGACCGCCAGCAACCTGGAAGAGACGGCGGCCTCGATGGAGGAGCTGACCAGCACGGTGCGCCAGAGCGCCGATGCCGCCCGCCAGGCCAACCAGCTGGCGGCGAGTGCGGCCGAGATTGCCGCGCGTGGCGGC
>PNMF01000036.1 GCA_013823485.1 Comamonadaceae bacterium | reverse complement strand
CTTGCTGGTCGCGGTGCCCACGGTGGCCGCAGCCGGCCGGGCGGCCTCGAAGCTGCTGGCCGACACGGCCGCGCCCGGCACGTTGTAGCGGTTCTCGCGTGCGAGCTGGGTCAGGTCGGGCGGCACGTCCAGCGTGCTGCCGCGCTGCGCGCTCTTGTAGTCGATCTTGTCTTCCTGCAGCACGGAGCAGCCCGAGACGACCAGGGCAGCCGCCGCCAGCAGGCCCAGACGGGAGAAGGGGTGGCGCATCAGGGAGGAGGGATGGGGCATGGTTCGGAGGCTCGCGGACGGAAACACGGGAACAGGAAAAACCGGATCAGGCGATCAGACCGCTGCTGCGCAGCGCGTCTTCCACACCGGGGGCGAGGTGGCGCGACATCGGGGTCAGCGGCAGGCGCATGGTTTCGGCGCACAGGCCCATGCGGGCCATGGCCCACTTGAGCGGAATCGGGTTGGCTTCCACGAACAGGTGGCGGTGCACCGGCATCAGGCGGAACTGGATCTCCATGGCGCGCTTCACGTCGCCGGCCAGGGCGGCCACACACAGCTCGTGCATGGCGCGGGGCGCCACGTTGGCGGTCACGCTCACATTGCCCTGACCGCCGCACAGCATCAGGGCCACGGCGGTGGGGTCGTCACCGGAGTAGACCGCGAAGCCTTCGGGCTTCTCGCGGATGAGCCACTGGGCCCGCTCGATGTTGCCGCTGGCTTCCTTGATGCCGACGATGGCCGGGATCTGCGCCAGCCGCAGCGCCGTTTCCACCGACATGTCGGCCACGGTGCGGCCCGGCACGTTGTAGAGCACCACCGGCAGATCGCCCGTGGCCTCGGCGATGGCCTTGAAGTGCTGGTACTGGCCTTCCTGGGTGGGCTTGTTGTAGTAGGGCACAACCTGCAGCTGGCAGTCGGCGCCGACCTTGTGGGCGAAGCGCGCCAGTTCGATGGCCTCTGCCGTGGAGTTGGCGCCGCAGCCGGCCATGATGGGCACGCGCCCCGCTGCCTGTTCCACCGACACGCGGATGATCTCGCAGTGCTCTTCCACATTGACCGTGGGCGACTCGCCGGTGGTGCCGACCACGCCGATGCAGTCGGTGCCCTCGGCAATGTGCCAGTCGATCAGCTTGCGCAGGGTGGGGTAGTCGACGCTGCCGTCCTCGAGGAAGGGGGTGGCCAGGGCGACGATGCTGCCGGTGATGGGTTTCATGGCGGGATGCGTTGGGGCGGTTCGGTTCGACGACGTGCGGGGCAGCGGGCCAGGCCCGGGGCGCCCCCGGGGCTATCCGGCATTCTACCCAGCGGGATCGAGGCGCCGGCGCTGCCCGGCGGCCGGATCGGCAGGGTCTTCCCGCAGGGCCACGATGCGCTGCACGAAGCGCTCCGGAGCGGCCAGGAAACCGTCTTCGTAGGCCACCACCCGCAGATCCCGGCAGACCTGCAGAAGTTCGCCGGGCTGCAGCAGGAAGTCGGGCCGGGAGGGGCGGCCGACCCGGGCGTGTTCGATGCCGAAGGTTTCGTAGATCAGCACGCCGCCCGGTGCCACGCTGGCCACCAGGGTGGGCAGCAGTTCGCGCCACAGGTAGTTGGTGACCACCACCGCGCCGAAGGTCCGGCCCGGCAGCGGCCAGGGGCCGTTCTCGATGTCGGCCAGCAGGGCCTGCCCCAGCGGCGCGACCGCCTCGATGGCGGCCGGATCGCGGTCGATGCCGGTCACGGTGTGGCCCAGGCCGGCCAGGTGCCGCATGTGCCGTCCGTGTCCGCAGGCCACGTCGAGCACCGCGCTGCGGTCCGGAATCAGGTGCGCCCATCGCCGCACCCAGGGCGACGGGGATTCGGTGCCATGCATCAGAAGCAGCTCCAGAGCTGGTCGGCCAGACCGACCATGAAGTCCGGCCGGGTGTAGAGGGCCAGGGTGGCCAGCAGCGTGGCCGCCACGGCGGCCGTCACGGCCAGCCGGCGCAGCAGGTGGGCCCGGCTGCCGTTCATGCGCCGGCTCCGGCCGGGCGTGCGGCCCGGGCGATCGGGGCTTCGCGCACCGGCAGGTTGATCAGGCCGGCAAAGATGCCCAGGGCGATCGAGATGTACCAGACGATGTCGTAGCTGCCGGTGCGGTCGTACAGCACGCCGCCCAGCCACACGCCCATGAAGCTGCCGATCTGGTGGCTGAAGAACACGAAGCCGCCCAGCATCGAGAGGTGGGCCACGCCGAAGATCTGCGCCACCGTGGCGTTGGTGGGCGGCACGGTGGACAGCCACAGCAGGCCCATGACCGCCGAAAATATGTACACGCTGGTGGGCGTGAGCGGCGCCCACAGAAAGATGGCGATGACCGCAGCGCGTGCGAAATAGATGAAGGCCAGGATGTGCTTCTTGGCCATGCGCTGGCCCAGCGAACCCGCCATGTAGGTGCCCACCACATTGAACAGGCCGATGAGCGCCAGCGCATAGCTGGCCACCTGCGGGGACAGGCCGTTGTCCTTGAGGTAGCTGGGCATGTGCACGCCGATGAACACCACCTGGAAGCCGCACACGAAGTAGCCCGCCATCAGCAGCTGGAAGCTGCGGTAGCCGAAGGCCTCGCGCAGGGCCTGGCCGATGGTCTGTTCGCGCTGGGGCGGCTGGCCGCCGGCAAAGCCGGGTTCGCGCAGGCCCCAGGCCAGCGGCGCGATCAGCAGCACCGCCACGCCCAGCACCAGCAGCGCGTTCTGCCAGCCGAGCTGGGCAATCAGCGCACCCTCCACCGGCACCATCAGGAACTGGCCGAACGAGCCGGCGGCCGCCGCCACGCCCATGGCCCAGGACCGTTTTTCGGCCGGAATCTGCCGGCCGATCACGCCGTAGATGACCGCGTAGGTGGTGCCGGCCTGTGCCGCGCCGATCAGCACCCCGGTGGTCAGGGCAAAGCCCAGCGGTGTGGTGGTCAGCGCCATGCCGGCCAGACCCAGGCCATACAGGACCGCGCCGCCCACCAGCACCCGGAAAGCGCCGAAACGATCGGCCGCCATGCCGGCAAAGATGCCGAAACAGCCCCATGCCAGGTTCTGGATGGCCATGGCAAAGGCGAAGTTCTCGCGCGTCCAGCCCTGTGCCTGGGTGATGGGCTGCAGCCACAGGCCGAAGCCGTGGCGGATGCCCATCGACAGCGTGACGATGAGGGCACCGCAGGCCAGCACCTGCAGGGGGGAAAGGCGGGGGGTGGACGTCATCCCGCGATTGTGCCGCGCCGCAGCAAGGCGCGTGTGTCGCCCGCAGGGCGGGCGTGCATCTGGATGAATATCCAGTGGTTTGGGCGCTGCGTGCTTACAATCCGCGCCCATGGCAAACACCCCTTCGACCTATTCCGAAGGCTCCATCCGCGTCCTCAAGGGGCTGGAGCCGGTCAAGCAGCGGCCGGGCATGTACACCCGCACCGACAACCCGCTGCACATCATCCAGGAAGTGCTCGACAACGCGGCCGACGAGGCACTGGCGGGGCACGGCAAGAAGATCAAGGTCACGCTGCACGCCGACGGTTCGGTCAGCGTCGAGGACGATGGCCGGGGCATCCCGTTCGGGCTGCACCCGGAAGAGAACGCGCCGGTCGTGGAGCTGGTGTTCACCCGGCTGCACGCGGGCGGCAAGTTCGACAAGGGCAAAGGCGGCGCCTACAGCTTCTCCGGCGGCCTGCACGGCGTCGGCGTGAGCGTGACCAACGCACTGTCGACCCGGCTGGAGGTGACCAGCTTCCGCGAGGGCCAGGTGGCCCGGCTGGCCTTCGGTGGCGGCGACGTGACCGAGCCCTTGCAGGTGGCCCCGCGCGGCGAGGGCGACCGCAAGCAGGGCACCACGGTGCGCGCCTGGCCCGATGCCAAGTACTTCGACTCCGCTGCCCTGCCGATCGGCGAACTGACCCACCTGCTGCGCAGCAAGGCGGTGCTGATGCCCGGCGTGCAGGTGACGCTGGTCAACGAGAAGACCAAAGACACCCAGGCCTGGCTCTACAAGGGCGGCCTGCGCGACTACCTGCAGCAGACCCTGAGCGCCGACCCGGTGATCCCGCTGTTCGAGGGCGAGGGTTATGCCGACAGCCGCGACGACAGCTTTGCCGAAGGCGAGGGCGCGGCCTGGTGCGTGGCCTTCACCGAAGACGGCGCCCCGGTGCGCGAGAGCTATGTCAACCTGATTCCCACCAGCGCCGGCGGCACCCACGACAGCGGCCTGCGCGACGGCCTGTTCCAGGCGGTCAAGGGCTTCATCGAACTGCACGCCCTGCTGCCCAAGGGCGTGAAGCTGCTGCCCGAGGACGTGTTCGCCCGGGCCTCGTATGTGCTGAGCGCCAAGGTGCTCGACCCGCAGTTCCAGGGTCAGGTCAAGGAGCGGCTGAACTCGCGCGACGCGGTGCGCCTGGTGTCGGCCTATGTGAAGCCGGCGCTCGAACTCTGGCTCAACCAGCATGTGGACTACGGCCGCAAGCTGGCCGAGCTCGCCATCAAGGCCGCGCAGACCCGCCAGCGCGCCGGCCAGAAGGTCGAGAAGCGCAAGGGCAGCGGCGTGGCGGTGCTGCCCGGCAAGCTGACCGACTGCGAGAGCCGCGACATCGCCCACAACGAGGTGTTCCTGGTCGAGGGCGATTCGGCCGGCGGCAGCGCCAAGATGGGCCGCGACAAGGAATGCCAGGCCATCCTGCCGTTGCGCGGCAAGGTGCTCAACACCTGGGAGGTCGAGCGCGACCGGCTGTTCGCCAACACCGAGATCCACGACATCGCGGTGGCCATCGGCGTCGACCCGCACGGCCCGAACGACACGCCCGACCTGTCAGGGCTGCGTTACGGCAAGGTCTGCATCCTGTCGGACGCCGACGTGGACGGCTCGCACATCCAGGTGCTGCTGCTGACCCTGTTCTTCCGGCACTTCCCCAAGCTGATCGAGGCCGGCCATGTGTACGTGGCCCGTCCGCCGCTGTTCCGGGTCGACATCCCGGCGCGGGGCAAGAAGCCGGCGGCCAAGCAGTACGCGCTCGATGAAGCCGAGCTGCAGTCCATCCTGGACAAGGCCGGCAAGGACGGCGTGGCCCGCGACAAGTGCCAGATCAGCCGCTTCAAGGGCCTGGGCGAGATGAGCGCCGAACAGCTCTGGGACACCACCCTCAACCCCGACACCCGACGCCTCATGCCGGTCAACCTGGGCGGCCGCGACTTCGCCGGCACCGAGGCCCTGATCGGCCAGCTCATGGGCAAGGGCGAAGCCGCTGCCCGCCGCGATCTGATGGAACTGCATGGCGACTCGGTGGAGATCGATATCTGATGTCTGACCTGAACAACCCCGAACTGCCGCTGGCCGAACCCGGCCAGCCCGACGAGTCGCTGGCTGGTTATGCCCAGCGCGCCTACCTCGAATACGCCCTGTCGGTGGTCAAGGGCCGTGCCCTGCCCGACGTGTGCGACGGCCAGAAGCCGGTGCAACGCCGCATCCTCTACAGCATGGAGCGCATGGGCCTGGGCTTCAGCGGCACCACCGCGGCCCGGCCGGTCAAGAGCGCCCGGGTGGTGGGCGATGTGCTGGGCCGCTTCCACCCGCACGGCGACCAGGCGGCCTACGACGCGCTGGTGCGCATGGCGCAGGACTTTTCACAGCGCTACCCGCTGATCGATGGTCAGGGCAACTTCGGCTCGCGCGACGGCGACGGCGCCGCCGCCATGCGCTACACCGAGGCCCGGCTCTCGCGCATCACCGGCCTGCTGCTGGACGAGGTGGACATGGGCACGGTCGATTTCGTGCCCAACTACGACGGCTCCACCATCGAACCCAGGCAGCTGCCGGCGCGCCTGCCGTTCAACCTGCTCAACGGCGCCAGCGGCATTGCCGTGGGCCTGGCCACCGAGATCCCCAGCCACAACCTGCGCGAGGTGGCCGACGCCTGCGTGGCCCTCATCAAGGACCCGAAGCTCGCCGACGAGGCGCTGGCCACCCTGATCCCCGGGCCGGACTACCCGGGCGGCGGCCAGATCATCAGCAGCCCGCAGGACATTGCCGATGCCTACCGCACCGGGCGGGGCAGCCTGAAGGTGCGCGCGCGCTGGAAGATCGAGGACCTGGCGCGGGGCCAGTGGCAGCTGGTGGTGACCGAGCTGCCGCCGGGCACCAGTTCGCAGAAGGTGCTGGAAGAGATCGAAGAGCTGACCAACCCCAAGGTGAAGGCCGGCAAGAAGGCGCTCACCCAGGACCAGAACCAGCTCAAGGCCAGCGTGCTGGCGGTGCTCGACGGCGTGCGCGACGAGTCCAGCAAGGATGCGCCGGTGCGCCTGGTGTTCGAGCCCAAGAGCAGCCGCATCGAGCAGTCCGAACTCATCACCCAGCTACTGGCCCACACCAGCCTGGAAACCTCGGCACCGATCAACCTCACCGCCATCGGCCTGGACGGCCGGCCGGTGCAGAAGTCGCTGCGGCAGATGCTGGTGGAGTGGATCGCCTTCCGCCAGACCACCATCACCCGGCGCTCGCAGCACCGCCTGGGCAAGGTGCTGGACCGCATCCACATTCTCGAAGGCCGGCAGCTGGTGCTGCTCAACATCGACGAGGTGATCGCCATCATCCGCCACAGCGACGAGCCCAAGGCCGCGCTGATCGAGCGCTTCAACCTGTCCGACCGGCAGGCCGAGGACATCCTGGAAATCCGCCTGCGCCAGCTCGCGCGACTCGAAGCCATCAAGATCGAGCAGGAGCTGAAGGAGCTGCGCGAGGAGCAGGGCAAGCTCGAAGACATCCTGGCCAACCCGACCAGCCTGCGCCGGCTCATGGTCCGCGAGATCGAGGCCGACGCCAAGACCTTTGCCGACGCCCGCCGCACCCTGATCCAGGCCGAGAAGAAGGCCGTGGTCGAGATCAAGGTGGTGGACGAACCGGTGACGGTGGTGGTCTCCAGCAAGGGCTGGGTGCGGGCCCGCACCGGTCATGGCCACGACCCGGCCAGCTTCGCCTTCAAGGCCGGCGACGGCCTGTACGGCACCTTCGAATGCCGCACGGTCGACACCCTGATCGTCATGGGCAGCAACGGCCGGGTCTACAGCGTGCCGGTGGCGAGCCTGCCCGGTGCGCGCGGCGACGGCCAGCCCATCACCACCCTGATCGATCTGGAAAGCGGCACCCAGCCGCTGCACTACTTTGCCGGCCCGGCGCAGGCCGCGCTGCTGGTCAGCAGCACCGGCGGCTACGGCTTCATCGCGACGGTGGAGAACATGGTCTCGCGGCAGAAGGGCGGCAAATCGTTCCTGAGCCTGGGCGAGGGCGAGCAGCCTTGTGCGCTGTCGCACGCCGCCTTCACATCCGGCGCCCAGCCGCTGGTGCCGGCCACCCATGTGTGCTGCGCCTCCACCGGTGGCCGCATCCTCACCTTCGAGATCGGCGAACTGCGCCAGATGGAGAAGGGTGGCCGGGGCCTGATGCTGATCGACCTGGAGCCCAAGGACACCCTGGCCGGCGCCGCCGCCTACACCCGCAGCGTGCGCATCGACGGCATCGGGCGCGGCGGCAAGGAGCGCGACGAGACGCTGGAGATCCGCAGCCTCAACAATGCGCGTGCATTGCGCGGCCGCAAGGGCAAGGCGGCCGATCTGGGCTTCAAGCCCACCCGCGTGACGCGGGTGGAGTGAGGCCCCTCGGGGATGGGGCTGATCAGCCGATCTCGGCGATCAGCTCGATCTCGACGCAGGCGCCCATCGGAATCTGCGCCACGCCGAAAGCGCTGCGGGCGTGTGCACCAGCGGCACCGAACACCTCGCCCAGCAGTTCGCTGCAGCCATTGGTGACCAGGTGCTGTTCGGTGTAGCTGCCGGTGCTGTTGACCAGGCTCATCACCTTGACGATGCGGCGCACGTCGTCCAGCGTCTTGCCGTTGGCCTGGCAGGCGGCGTGCAGCGTGCCCATGAGGTCGATGGCAATGGCCCGCGCGGCGGCCTTGCCTTGCTCGGTGTTCATGTCGGCGCCGAGCTGGCCGACCCAGGCCTTGCCCTCGCGCTTGGCAATGTGGCCGCTCAGGAAGATGAGATGGCCGGTCTGCACGAAGGGCACGTAGGCCGCTGCGGGCACCGCCACCGGCGGAAGGGTGATGCCGAGCTGACCCAGCTTGTCGTAAACGCTCATGAAGCCTCCTTGAAAACAGCCGGCCATTCTAGGCCGGTGCTGCCCGGGGTAAGGCCGCTGCGGCAGGGCTAGGGTCGGGTCCGCGCCGACGGGGCGTGGCACGGGAGCAGGCATGCGTTCAACGAGCGGGTACTGGTCAGCAAGCGGCCTCGGGGTGCTGGCGCAGCCCGGTTGGCTGGCGCTGGGGGTGGTGATCGGCACCGCGTGGCAGCTGCAGCAGCAGGAGCTCTGGCCACTGGGCTGGCATGTGCTGCCCGCGGTGCTGGTGGCGCTGGTGGCCCTGGTGGCCCTGGTGGCGCAGGGTTCTGGCCTGCTCCGGGCCTGGCCGAGGCCGCAGGCCGGCTGGCCCGTGGCGCTGGCTCGGCCGACCCTGATCCTGCTGACCGGCGCTGCTGTGGCCTTCGGCCTGGTGGGCTGGCGCAGCCATGAACGGCAGCTCGACCGGCTCGACCCTTCGCTGCGGGGCATGGAGGTTCTGCTCACCGGCGTGGTGGCCACGCTGCCGATCCGGGGTGCCCAGGGGCAGCGTTTCGTGTTCGAGGTGGAGTCGGCCGAGCAACGGGGGCAGCCGGTCAAGGTGCCGCGTCAGGTCCAGGTCGGGGTCTGGCGCCCGGCACAGGGGGCAGGGCCTGATGTGGCGCCTGAGCTGCCGGACTTTCATGCCGGGGACCGGTGGCGGTTGCCGGTCCGGCTGCGCCCGGTGCACGGGCTGAGCAATCCGCACGGCGGCGATCGGGAGCTGCACGCCTGGTCGCAGGGCATCGGTGCCCAGGCCAGCCTGCGACCCGGCGCCCGCTGGCTGGGCAGCACCGACCGCCACGCGCTGGAGCGCTGGCGCGAGGGCGTCTCGACCCGCCTGCAGCAGCGGCTGCAGAGCACCGGCCACGGCGGGGTTCTGGCGGCCCTGGCGGTGGGCGATCAGGACGCGATCGCGCCGGACGACTGGCAGCTGTTCCGGCGCACCGGTGTCGCTCACTTGATGGCGATCTCTGGCCTGCACATCACGCTGTTTGCCTGGCTGGCGGTGGCGTTGCTGGGGCGTGCCTGGCGCTTGTCGGGTCGGCTCTGGCCGGCCCTGCTGATGCGCTGGCCGGCCACACGGGTGGCCGCGGTGGGCGGATGGTGCGCGGCCGCGACGTATGCGCTGGCTGCGGGCTGGGGCGTGCCGGCGCAGCGCACTGTGCTCATGCTGGCCCTGGCGTTGTGGCTGCGCGCCTCCGGGCGGCACTGGCCCTGGCCGGTGCAGTGGCTGGTGGTGCTGGCGGCGGTCCTGCTGCTGGAGCCCTGGGCCTGGCTGCAGGCCGGTTTCTGGCTCAGCTTTGTGGCGGTGGGCATCCTGATGGCCACCGGCGGCCCGGGCGGGCAGTCCGGCCGGGGGCGACTCTCGGCAGCGCTGGGCCTTCTGCGCGAGCAGGTGGTCATCACGCTGGCCTTGACGCCGCTGTCGCTGTGGCTGTTCGGCGAGACATCGGTGGTGGGGCTTCTGGCCAATCTGGTGGCGATTCCCTGGGTGAGCTGGGTGGTCACGCCGCTCACCTTGCTGGGCGGGCTGTTGCCGGCCCTGTGGGATCTGGCCGCGCTGGCCCTGGATCCGCTGCACCGGCTGCTGGTGTTTCTGGCCGATTCGGATCGGGCGGTCTGGTCACGCGCCGCCTGGCCATGGCCCTGGGCACTCGCCGCCCTGGCCGGCGCGGTACTGGCCGTGATGCCGTGGCCGCCGCTGTTGCGGTGCAGCGGCCTGCTGGTGCTGGCCTGGGCGCTCACATGGACACCGGATCGGCCCGCCTTGGGGCATTTCCGGTTGCTGGCGCTGGATGTCGGGCAGGGCAGCGCGGTGCTGGTGCAGACACGCCACCATGCCCTGCTGCACGACACCGGCCCGGCCTGGGGTGCCGCCGGCGACGCCGGCGCCCGGGTGGTGGTACCCACCCTCAAAGCGTTGGGTGTGGTGCCCGACCGGATCGTGGTCAGCCACCGCGATACCGACCATGCCGGCGGTGCCCGGGCGGTGCGCCTGGCCTGGCCGGAAGCCACTTGGCTGTCGTCCGAGCCGAGCCTCGCCCCCACACCGTGCCATTCGGGTCAGCAATGGCGGGTCGACGGCGTGCACTTCGAGGTGCTCAGCCCGCTGGCCGAGGACTACACCCCCGCCGGGCGTGGCCGCTTGACGAGCAATGCCATGTCGTGCGTGCTGCGGGTCGAGGCCGCCGACGGCACCTCGGCGGTGCTGACCGGCGATGTGGATGCCCCCCGCGAAACGCGCCTGGCCCTGGCACGGCCTGATCTGCGGACCGATCTGCTGATGTCCCCGCACCACGGCAGCCGCAGCTCCAGCAGCCCGGTGCTGCTCAATGTGTGGCGGCCGTCGGTGGTCATCGTGCAGGCCGGCTTCATGAACCGCTTCGGCCATCCGGCCGCGGACGTGCTCGAGCGGTACCGGGCAAGACAGATCAGCGTGTTCGACTCGCCCAGCTGCGGCGCGGCCGGTTGGCACAGTGCCGCACCACGGCAGGTGACCTGCGAGCGCCAGCACCGCATGCGCTACTGGCATGCCCGGGTGGAGCCGGCCGCGAACCCGCCGACCGGGTCGCTGCGGCCATGAACGGTCCATCCGGGTGTATGGCCCGTTACTTGCTAAGCTCCAGCCCAGGAGATCGCCACCATGAGCCGACCGATGTTTGATGAAATGAACGCCTCGCCCACCGAGGTCCGCCAGCACTACCTGCAGTACGCACGCTGGCTGGCGCAGCAGCCGCCGGAGGTGATGGCGGCGAGGCGGCAGGAGGCCGAGGTGATCTTCCGGCGGGTCGGCATCACCTTTGCGGTGTACGGCGCCAAGGACGAAGACGGCGCCGGCACCGAGCGGCTGATCCCGTTCGACCTAATCCCGCGCATCATCCCGGCAGATGAATGGCGCACGCTGGAGGCCGGTCTGGCCCAGCGGGTCACCGCGCTGAACCGCTTCATCCACGACGTCTACCACGGGCAGGACATCATCAAGGCGGGCATCGTGCCGGCCGACCAGGTGTTCCACAACGCCCAGTTCCGCCCCGAGATGATGGGCGTCGACGTGCCCAGCCAGATCTACTCGCACATCGCCGGGGTCGACATCGTGCGGGCACCCAATGCGGCGGGCCAGGGCGAGTACTACGTGCTGGAGGACAACCTGCGCGTGCCCAGCGGCGTGAGCTACATGCTCGAAGACCGCAAGATGATGATGCGGCTCTTCCCCGATCTGTTCACCGACAACCGGGTCGCGCCGGTGGCCCATTACCCCGACCTGCTGCTGGAGACCCTGCGCGCCGTCAGCCCGGCCACCACGGCCGAGCCCACCGTGGTGGTGCTCACGCCCGGCATGTACAACAGCGCCTACTTCGAGCACGCCTTCCTGGCCCAGCAGATGGGCGTGGAACTGGTCGAGGGGCAGGACCTGTTCGTGCGCGACAACTTCGTCTACATGCGCACCACCCAGGGACCGCGTCGGGTCGACGTGATCTACCGCCGGGTGGACGACGACTTCCTCGACCCGCTGGTGTTCCGCCCCACCTCCACGCTGGGCTGCGCCGGCCTGCTCGGCGTCTACCGCAGCGGCAACGTGACCATCTGCAATGCGGTGGGCACCGGCATCGCGGACGACAAGTCCATCTACCCGTACGTGCCGAAGATGATCGAGTTCTACCTCGGCCAGAAACCCATCCTGAGCAACGTCCCGACCTTCATGGGGCGCGATCCGGAAGATCTGAAATACATCCTGGCGCACCTGGACGAGCTGGTGGTCAAGGAAGTGCACGGTGCCGGTGGTTACGGCATGCTGGTCGGCCCGGCCAGCACCCGCGCCGAGATAGAAGCCTTCCGCGAGGCGGTGGTGGCCAACCCGGCCGGCTACATCGCGCAGCCCACGCTCAGCCTGTCGACCTGCCCGACCTATGTCGAGAGCGGCGTTGCGCCCCGCCACATCGACCTGCGCCCCTTCGTGCTGTCCGGGCGCGAGGTGCAGATGGTCCCCGGCGGTCTGACCCGCGTGGCCCTGAAGGAAGGCTCGCTGGTGGTGAATTCCTCGCAGGGCGGGGGCACCAAGGACACCTGGATTCTCGAAGACTGAACACCCCACCGAGGACCGCCATGCTCTCCCGCACCGCCGACCACCTGTTCTGGATGTCCCGCTACACCGAGCGGGCCGAAAACACCGCCCGCATGCTCGACGTCAACTACCAGACCGCGCTGCTGCCGCAATCGGCCGCCGTGGCCCAGGTGGGCTGGCAGGGTCTGCTGTCCATCAGCGAGCTGCTGCCCGCCTACACCGCCAAGTACGGGCACGACATCACCTCGCGCAACGTCATGGACTTCATGGTCCGCGACGAGTCCAACCCGTCCAGCATCGTGTCCTGCCTGCGGGCGGCGCGCGAAAACGCCCGTGCGGTGCGCGGCGCCCTGACCACCGAACTCTGGGAAACCCAGAACAGCACCTGGCTCAAGCTGGCCAGCTACCTGAAAACGCGCGACTTCGAACGCGACCCGGCCGCCTTCTTCGAGTGGGTCAAGCACCGCTCGCACCTCTCGCGCGGTGTGGCCATCGGCACCATGCTGCAGGACGAGGCCTTCCACTTCTACCGGATGGGCACCTTCCTGGAACGGGCCGACAACACGGCACGCCTGCTCGACGTCAAGTTCCACGCCGTCGAAAGCGATTTCTTCGGCGCCGCCAGCGAGCTCGATCAGGAGTACGACTTCTATCACTGGAGCGCCATCCTGCGGTCGGTCTCGGCGTTCGAGGTGTACCGCAAGGTCTACCGCGACGTGATCTCGCCCGAGCGCGTGGCCGAGCTGCTCATCCTGCGCCCCGACATGCCGCGCAGCCTGGCCGCCAGCGTGGGCGAGGTGGTCAACAACCTGTCGGTGGTGGCAAACGACCACAGCAGCGAAACCCTGCGCCGCGCTGGCAAGCTCAAGGCCGATCTGCAGTACGGCCGCATCGACGAGATCCTGGCCACCGGCCTGCACGCCTACCTCACCCACTTCCTGGACCGGGTGAACGAGCTGGGCGCCCGCATCAGCCAGGACTTCCTGGTGCCCACGAACTGAAGTCCAGGTGCTGCGCCGTTGGTCGACGGCGGTTGGAACGCACCTCGGGGTGCGGTTACTCAGAGTCCGTACTCCTCTGGATTCTGTCCAACCGCATGTCATCCATGACCAAAATAGCCGCTTCTGTCCACAAACCCTTCGCTGTCGTTCCCGCAGTCGGCAGGTCGGCGAGTGCAGGTGTCGGTCTGGACCTCAAGTCGGGCGAAGCGCTTTCGCCTGCACGGTCGTCAACTGATTTTTCGCACGCTCTGGTGCGTTCGGCGCTTGCCTCACCAGGCGCCATGCCGGAGCAGCCCGATCCGCCGTATGCCGGTCCGCAAGGAGCCGGACTTCTTCGTCTGGCGATACAGGCGGGCATCGACATGCCGGCCCAGCTCATCGAGTGTCACGAGAAGGCCATGAGCGCGTTGCTTCAGCCAGAGTTGGACGCAGCCACGCTTCCCGAGCGCATCGATCAGGCTGGCCGTTCGCTCCAGCAGGTCCATGCCGCTTTCCTGGCCACCAGCCCCTGCAGGGCGGCCGACTTGACGGTGGCCAGCCAGCATCTGTCGTCGTGGCTGATGGGTCAAGCGCGGCTGATCAACCACATTCACCATCACCAGGACGTGCCGGAAGACCCCCAGTCATTCCTGCGGCTCACGCATATGCTGCCGCCCTCCCGTCTCGAACGCCGTCCATGAAGCTGCCGTCACACATCCATTGGCCGTTCCGTACCGGGGCGGACGGGTGGCATGCGTGCACGGAAGCCTTTCGCCACCGTGGCCTCGAGTTGCCTACCGTGCCCCTCGAACTGGCGCAGGTGCTGCGAGACGGATTGCGGGAAGAAAAGTCCGGGAGTTTTTCGACCGTTGGTTGGCGTTGCGCTTCGCGGTGGAGTGGCCGGATCGAGGACTGGGTTTCACACCCCGACCCGATCAGGGCCTCCATAAGACTTTGTCCCGGCATGAGCGGGTGGATGGCCGAAATCTGTCTGGCGACACCCCAGCTGGGCATGTTCATGCGCCATCGACTGAAGGCAGCTGCTGACGGAAGGGGCGCGAACCTGGCGGTTCAGAGCGCCTACCGTTCAGCGGGCGAGCTGATGGCCCGCATCCATGAAATGGTCGACACGCGAGCGTGGGTCGAGGGTCAGCGTTTGCTGCTGCTCGATGACGACCTCGACCTGCCACGATGGGGCTGGGTGCATCGCAGTGCTGGCGCACTGGAGGGCATCGAGCCGGCCATCCGGATCATGTGGGCCAGCCAGGTGATGTACGCCGATGTGATGGCCATCCTGGATTTGCCGGTGGTGCCGGAATCCGATCTCGTCCACCTGTCCTGAAGTCATCCAACCAACCACTCTGACCGGAGGTGTTCATGCATCTGCCCCCTGAATCCCATGCCATGGTGTCTGCCCTCGGCGAATCGGTCGGAGAGGCCTCATTGCAGATGGACGATGAAGGCCTGGCCTTCCTGCCATTGAGCAACGAGTTCTTCCTGCACATTCAGGCCGATCCTGAACGTCGGTGTTTCATTGCCTTCGCGGTGGTGGGCAGCATGCCTGCCCAGCCGCCGGTGCGTCTGCTCAAGCGCCTGCTGCAGGCGAACCGCTTCTGGCGGGAGACGGCGGGCGCCACGCTCAGCCTCGACGAAGAGCAGCCGCCCCGACTGGTTCTGGCCGATCGGCACGATTGGGAAGGCCTTGATCAGGACGAATTCGTCGAGCGGATCAACCAGTTCATCGACTTTCTCCACGACGCACGTTCGTGGCTGGAAGAACCGGAGTCTGTCCAGGACCCCGCCTGGCAGTCCGCAGCGCTTGGTCACACCCTCGCCTGACACCACCCCATCTTCAACCCACCCGTCAGACCGCCATGCAACCCGATTCTCCTGTCCATCAATGGGTGACCGAGCTGGGCCGGCACTACGACATTTCCGAACTCCAGCTCAACGAACAAGGCATCCTCGCCCTCGCCATCGGCGAGGGGCTCTCGGTGCACATGCAGGCCATTGCTGCTTCCGAGCAACTGGTGTTTTATGCATCGGTAGTGGAAATGGACGAACCCCTGCGCCCCGAACTGCTCGTCGGCATGCTGCAGGCCAACCGGTTCTGGCACGAGACTGGAGGTGCCACCTTGAGCCTTGACGATCGACAGCCGCCACGGGTGATCCTGGCCCATTCGGTCCGTTTTCAGGAGCTGGACACGCAGCGACTGATCCACCATTTCGAGAATTTTTCCGGATCACTGCAGGCCATGCACGAATGGCTGGCGCCCGAGGTGCGTCCATCCGAGCCCCAGGAATCTTCCGGCTTCATGCAACGCGCCTGAGGCAGCAGGCACAATCACGGACCGTCAGGACCCGTGATGACACTGCACATCCAACACACCACCCACTACCGTTACAGCCAGCCGCTCTCCCACAGCGTGCACACCCTGCACCTGTGGCCGGTCAGTGGCCCGTGCCAGGAGGTGATCGACTGGTCGGTGCAGGTGCCCGGCACCCTGCACGAGCAGCCGAGTGTCCTGGGCAACCGGGTCCACAGCTTCACGCTGCGCACCGGCGCCGACACCCGCAACATCCGTATCCAGGCCGGCGGCCGCATCCGGGTGCTGGGGCGGGCCCGGTTCCAGGACGGCATCGAGATTCCGCCGGGTTTTTTCCGCCATGCCTCTCCGCTGGCCGAGCCCCACGAGCGCATGACCGCCTGGGCGTCTGCCGTCCTGGGCGGCGAGGTACCCCGCCAGCCCGACGAATCCACCTTGCTGCGCCTGGTGTCCGCCGTGTCGCAACATGTGCGTTATCGACCCGGCAACACCGGCGTGGAGACCACCGCGATCGAAGCCTTCGACTGGGGGCTGGGTGTCTGCCAGGACCAGGCCCATGTGATGGTGGCCATCTGTCGTGGCCTGGGCTGGTCGGCACGGTATGTCAGCGGCTACTTTCACGCGGTCAACGAGCCGGAACTTGCCAGCCACGCCTGGGTCGATGTCTGCCTGGACGATTCGCAGAGCGAATGGCTCAGCCTGGATGTGACCCACGCCTGTCCGACCGACCAGCGCCATGTGCGCCTGGCCGCCGGCACCGACTACATCGGGTGCATGCCGGTGCGGGGTCTGCGGCGCGGTGGTGGTGACGAAACCATGGAAGTTCAGATCCGCATCGATGCGGAACCCGACCCCCTCTGAGGAGAGCGCTTCATGCTGTGGCTGATGGCCGGACTGGTGCTGTTTCTGGGCGTGCATTCGGTGTCCATCGTGGCGCCGCAGGCCCGCGACCGATGGGCTGCCCGCCTGGGCGAAAACCCCTGGAAGGGCTTGTATTCGCTGGTGTCGCTGGCCGGGCTGATATTGATCGTGGTGGGTTACAGCGCTGCCCGTCAGAGCCCGGTCGTGCTCTATGCGCCGCCGGTGGCTCTGCGCCACCTCTCGGCGCTGTTGATGTTGCCGGTGTTCATCCTGCTGATCGCGGCCTATGTTCCCGGCCGCATCCAGCGGACGGCCCGGCACCCGATGCTGGCCGCCGTGAAGTTCTGGGCGCTGGCCCACCTGCTGGCCAACGGAACGCTGGCCGACGTACTGCTGTTCGGCGGTTTTCTGGTCTGGGCTGTGGCCGACCGCATCTCGGTCAAGCGCCGGGCGGCCGCCGGTCTGAGGGTGGGGCCGCCGGCCCGAGAGCCCGGACCCGATCGGGATCTGGTGGCCGTCATCGGTGGCCTGGTCGTGTACGGTGTGTTCGCCGGCTGGGCCCACGGTGCGCTGTTCGGCGTGCGTCCATTCGGCTGACCCCCCTTGGAGATATCTGCGATGAAGCTCGCAAGACCCGCTTTCACCCTGTTCCCGACCACGGCGGCAGCCGCCCTGGCAGCGGGCGCCTTGCTGGCCTTGCCGGCCTCTGCCACGGCTTCCACCCCGAGGTTGCAGCTGGAGCCGGTGGCCGAAGGTCTGCAGAACCCCTGGGCCATGGCCGCCATCGGTGATGGCCGGTGGCTGGTCACCGAGCGTCCCGGGCGGATGCGGGTGGTGGAGGCCGATGGACGCCTGGGTGAGCCACTGGCCGGCGTGCCGGCGGTGGCGGCCCTGGGGCAGGGCGGGCTGCTCGATGTGATCACCGACCGGGACTTCGCCCGCAACCGCCGGATCCATTTCTGTTTTTCCGAACCGGGGCTGGGCGGCAACTCGACCGCCATGGCCTCGGCCACCTTGTCGGCCGACAACCGTTCGTTGCAGGGGGTGAAGCTGGTGTTCCAGCAGCAGCCCAAGGTGGACAGCCGCCTGCATTTCGGCTGCCGCATCGTGCAGGCGGCCGACGGCAGCCTGTTCCTGACGCTGGGCGACCGTTACCACCGCATGCAGGACGCCCAGACGCTGGGCAATCACCACGGCAAGGTGGTCCGTGTGATGCCCGATGGCAAGCCCCACCCGGACAACCCGCTGGCCCGCCAGCCGGGTGCCTTGCCCGAGGTCTACAGCCTGGGCCACCGCAACCCGCAAGGGGCTGCCCTGGGCCCCGATGGCGCCTTGTGGCTGGTGGAGCACGGGCCGCAGGGCGGCGACGAGGTCAACCGGATCGTGGCGGGGCGCAACTACGGCTGGCCGGTCATCACCTACGGCGAAAACTACGGTGGCGGCCCGATCGGCGAGGGCATCACCACCCGTGCCGGGCTGGAACAGCCGTTGAAGCACTGGACGCCATCGATCGCCCCGTCGGGCATGACCTGGTTGCGCAGCAGCCGTTACGGCCAGGGCTGGCAGAACAGCCTGTTCGTGGGCTCGCTGAAGTTCCGGTACCTCTCCCGGCTGGTGTTCGACAACGGCCGGTTTGTCCGCGAGGAGCGGCTGTTGCCGGACATCAATGCCCGCATCCGCGATGTGCGGGAGGGCCCCGACGGGCTGATCTACCTGCTCACCGACGACCGCAATGGTCGCCTGCTGCGCGTCGTTCCCGGCGGCTGACGATTCAGCGGGTGGTGTTCAGCGGGTGGCGTTCAGCGGGTGGCGTTCAGCGGGTGAGCCAGCGGCGCGCCAGATGGCTGCCCGCATCGACCACGGCCACCATCAGCAGCATGGCGCCCAGGATGGTGGCGGTCTTGCCCATCTGGAACAGGCCCATGTGGAACGACAGCAACTGGCCCAGGCCGCCGGCGCCCACCACGCCCAGCACCGCTGCGGCGCGGATGTTGTTCTCCCACCGGTACAGCGTGTAGCTCAGCAGCTGGGGCAGCACCTGGGGCAGGGTGGCGTACAGGAACACCCGCAGCGGCCTCACACCCTGCACCCGCAGCGCATCCCCCGGGCCGGGCGGTGCGTTCTCGATGGCCTCTGCAAACAGGCGGCCCAGCACGCCGCTGGTGTGCAGGGCCAGGGCCAGGGTGCCGGCAAAAGGCCCCAGCCCGGCGCTGATGAGCAAGAGCGCGGCCCACACCAGTTCCGGGATGCTGCGCAGCGCATTCAGCAGCCACCGGGTGGGTGCGCGGCCCCAGGCGCGGTCGGCCGCATGAAGCCGGCTGGCCGGCAGCGCCAGCGCCAGCCCGAGGGCCGCGGCCAGCCCGGTGCCCAGTGCCGACATGGCCAGCGTTTCCCAGGCGCCCATCCCGACCTTGGTCAGGAATTCGGGCGACAGGTCGGGCGGGAAAAACTCGGCCACGAAACGGCCCATGCTGCGGGCCGCCTCCAGCGACAGGAACTGCGCCCACTGCAGGTCCAGCGACCAGAAGCTGGCCACCACCAGCACCAGCAGGCCGGTGGTGAACCAGCAGGCCTTGCAGCGGGCATGCCAGAGCGGCGGCGGCAGCCGGTAGGGCTGGTTGGCGGCGCGGGGTTTCGGACCGTTCATGGCGTTTCGGTGTTCAACCCAGGCTGCGGCGCAGCCAGCTGCTGACCTTGTCGGCCAGTGCCACCAGCGCCATGAAGACCAGCAGCATCAGCGCGACCTCGCCGCCGTTGAACATCTTCATCGAGTTGTCCAGCTGTTGTCCGAGGCCGCCGGCGCCCACGAAGCCCAGCACCACCGAGGAGCGGATGGCGCATTCCCAGCGGTACACCGTGTAGCTGGTGAGCTCGGCCGCGTTGTTGGGCAGCAGCCCGTAAAAGAACGCCTGCAGCCGGCCCGCGCCGTTGCGCAGCAGGGTGTGGGTCGGGTGGGTCTCGCCGCTTTCAAGGATCTCGCCGTACACCTTGCCCAGCATGCCGCCGTAGGTGAGTGCGATGGCCAGGACACCGGCGGTGGGACCGAGGCCGACCACACGGACAAACACCAGCGCCCACACCAGTTCGGGAATGCTGCGCAGCACGATCAGCGTCCAGCGCACCAGCTGCCGCACCAGCGCCGGCAGCCGGTCCATGCGGCCGGACAGGGCCGAGACCGACAGCACGCTGGTCGACAGAAGCGTCAGCGGAATGGCGACCACCAGGGCCAGCGTGACGCCGGCGGTGGCCATGGCGATCGTGCGCCAGGTCTCGCGGGCCACCAGCCACAGGAATTCGCCGCTGGTGTTGAGCGGCCAGAAGGTGGCCAGGAAGGTGCCGGTGACCTGGAGGTTGCGTGGCTCCAGCAGAATCCACGGCTTGAATTCGGTGGCCACGCCCAGCGGCCAGAGAACGGCCAGCAGCGCACCGATCCAGAACAGGCGACCCAGCCAGGCCGGGTCGCGGGTGGGCGTACGGGTCGGCATCGGCCGGACGGTGGTGCTCATGGTGCGGCGCGGCAGCGGGGGGTCAGCGGCAGTGCATCACCACCGGCTGCGGGCTGCTGCCGGCCAGCTCGGGCAGGGCGGGCGGCGCGGCCTGCAGCTCGTGCTCGAACTGGGCATACAGCGCGGCCAGCCGGGCCGGCGTCACCTCGGCCGCGGGCAGGTCGAAGGCCACGCTGCCGTCGCGCAGACCCACGATGCGCGGAAAGTGCGCCAGCGCCACGTCGACCTGGTGCAGGGTGGCCACCAGGGTGGCGCGCCGTTCGCGGGCGCTGTTGACCAGCGTCTCGATCGCCATGCGCGAGCGCGATGGGTCGAGTGCCGACAGCGGCTCGTCGATCAGCCACAGCCGTGCCGGTGCCAGCAGCGCGCGGGCCAGACCGACGCGCTGGCGTTCGCCGCCGGAAAGCCGGTCGACCCGGGCAAACAGCTTGTCGGCCAGATCGAAGCGGTCCAGTGCGTCGTGCGCGGCCGGAATGTCGGTGGGGTAGATCAGGGAACGCAGGCTGCTCAGCAGGCTCATGGCCGGCAGGCGGCCGGCCAGCACGGCCGTCACCACCCGCTGGCGCGGTGGCAGCGGTGGCACCTGCGGCGCCAGAAAGAGCTGCCCGCGCAGGCGTTGAAGGTCGGCCACCGGCAGCTGCCAGGGCGACGCGCCGTCGAACCGCAGTTCTCCGGCCGATGGCTTGAGGGCGCAGGCCAGCAGCTGCAGCAGGGTGGTCTTGCCGGCACCGGACGGACCGATGACGGCAACCTGTTCACCCGAGGCCACACGCAGGTCCAGCCCGCGCAAGGCTGGCGGCACGCCCTCACGGGCGGCCGGGTGTCGGGCGTCGAGTCGGATCAGCTCGATGTCCACGGAAACCGTCCGTGGATCAGAGCAGGCCGGCGCTGCGGGCGGCGGTTTCCAGGCCTTTGTAGTTCTCGGGCTTGGTCTCGATGTAGCGGGTGGCGCGGTTGAGCTTGAGGATTTCGGCCTGTTCCGGCACGGCGGGGTTCAGGCCGATCAGGGCCGCCTTGACCTTCTCGCGCAGCGCAGCCGGCATGTCGGCGTGCACCGACCAGTTGTAGTTGAAGTAGCCGGGGGTGGTGTAGAACACATCGACCGCCTTGGTGTCGACCTTGTTCTCGCCCACGAACTTGCGCCAGACCGTGATGTCCAGCGCAGCGGCGTCGACCTTGCCGCTGACCACCGACGCGATGGTGGCGTCGTGTGCGCCGCTGTAGGCGATGCGGGCAAAGTCCTTTTCCGGGTTGATGTTGGCCTGCAGCAGGAAGCTGCG
>PNMF01000035.1 GCA_013823485.1 Comamonadaceae bacterium | reverse complement strand
CGCCATGCGGGAACACGCCGGCCTGGTATTTGCGAAATCGATGTGACCGCCGTCAGGCGCTGAGCAGGCGCTCCACCGCTTCCGGGTAGATGCGGTGTTCCTGGCTGAGCACCCGCTCGGCCAGGGTGTCGGGGGTGTCGTCGGGCAGCACCGGCACCACCGCCTGGGCCAGGATCTCGCCGTGGTCGAGTTCGGCCGTGACCCGGTGCACCGTGGCGCCGGCAAAACGGCAGCCCATCTCGATGGCGCGCTGGTGCGTTTTCAGGCCGGGAAACGCCGGCAGCAGACTGGGGTGGATGTTGACCAGCCGCCCGGCGTAATGCGCCACAAAGCCGGGCGTGAGGATGCGCATGAAGCCGGCCAGCAGCACCAGGGCCGGGCGGTGCGCGTCGATGGCCTGCATCAGGGCGGCGTCGAAGGCCTCGCGGCCGTCGTGCTCGCGGTGGTCCACCACCGCGGTGGCCAGGCCCTGCGCCCGGGCCCAGGCCAGCCCGGCGGCTCCCGGCTTGTTGCTGATGACCGCCACCACCTGAGCGCCCCAGCGCTGCGCCCACCGGCGCTGGCGGGCCGCTTCGACCAGAGCGGCCATGTTCGAGCCGCTGCCCGAGATGAGGATGACGATGGGTTGGTCGACGACAGACATGGGCCGGGAGTGTAATAAGCCGGCTGCGGGGGTCGGTTTGTCGCAGCCCGGACAGGACCGAATCGAACGGTCGTGCGAAACTGCCCCCGGTATCGTCGATGCGCCCCGCCCGGGGCTTGAACAGGAGACATCCGATGGATTTGGCCTTCACGCCGGAAGAGCAGGCGTTTCGCGAAGAGATCCGTGGCTGGGTCAGGGACAACCTGCCGGCCGACATCGCACACAAGGTGCACAACGCCCTGCGGCTGTCGCGCGACGACATGCAGCGCTGGGCGAAGATTCTCGGCAAGAAGGGCTGGCTCGGCTGGAACTGGCCCAAGCAGTTCGGCGGCCCCGGCTGGAACGCGGTGCAGCGCCACCTGTTCGAAGAAGAATGTGCCCTGGCCGGCGCGCCCCGCGTGGTGCCGTTCGGCCCGGTGATGGTGGCCCCGGTCATCATGGCCTTTGGCAACAAGGAACAGCAGGAACGCCACCTGCCCGGCATCGCCAGCGGCGAGGTCTGGTGGAGCCAGGGCTACAGCGAACCGGGTTCGGGCTCCGACCTGGCCTCGCTCAAATGCCGCGCCGAGCGCAAGGGCGACAAGTACATCGTCAATGGCCAGAAGACCTGGACCACCCTGGGCCAGTACGGCGAATGGATCTTCTGTCTGGTGCGCACCAGCACCGAAGGCAAGCCGCAGACCGGCATCAGCTTTCTGCTGATCGACATGAAATCGCCCGGCGTCACGGTGCGGCCGATCAAGCTGCTCGACGGCGAGTGCGAAGTCAACGAAGTCTGGTTCGACAACGTCGAGGTGCCGGCCGAGAACCTGGTGGGCGAAGAGAACCAGGGCTGGACCTACGCCAAATACCTGCTGGGCCACGAGCGCACCAACATCGCCGACGTGAACCGCGCCAAGCGCGAGTTGGAGCGGCTCAAGCGGATTGCCAAGGCCGAAGGCGTGTGGGAAGACAGCCGCTTCCGCGACCAGATCGCCCTGCTGGAAGTCGACGTGGTGGCGCTGGAGATGATGGTGCTGCGCGTGCTGTCGGCCGAGAAGGCCGGCAAGAGCTCGCTGGACATCGCCGGCCTGCTCAAGATCCGCGGCAGCGAGATCCAGCAGCGCTACACCGAACTCATGATGCTGGCCGCCGGCCCGTACAGCCTGCCCTTCATCTTCGAAGCCATGGAAGCCGGCTGGCAGGGTGACTTCCCTGGCGGCACGCTGGCCAACGCCCCGCTGGCCTCCACCTACTTCAACATGCGCAAGACCACGATCTACGGTGGATCGAACGAAGTGCAGCGCAACATCGTCGCGCAGACCGTGCTCGGCTGATCAGGAGACATCCATGGATTTCGATTTTTCCGAAGACCAGGTCGCGCTGCGCGACGCGGTGCAGAAATGGGTCGAGAAGGGCTACGACTTCGAACGCCGCCGTGCCATCGTGGCGGCGGGCGGCCATTCGGCCGAGGCCTACGGCGAACTGGCCGGACTCGGCCTGGCCGGCCTGTATGTGAGCGACGACCATGGCGGCCTGGGCATGGGCCCTGTCGAGGGCATGGTGGTCATGGAAGAACTGGGCCGCGGCATGGTGCTTGAACCCCTGGGGCAGACGCTGATCGCCAGCGCCGTGCTGCAGGGTTACGCCGGGGCCGATCTGCAGGCCGCCTGGCTGCCCCGCGTGGCCGGTGGCGAAGCCCTGGTGGTACTGGCCCAGCAGGAACGCGGCGCCCGTTACCGCCTGGACCGTTGCGGCGCCACCGCCACCGCCTCGGGCACCGGCTTCACCCTGCGCGGCACCAAGAACCTGGTGCCGGTGGCCGACCAGGCCCAGGCGTTCATCGTGCCGGCCCAGCTCGACGGCCAGATCGCGCTGTTCCTGGTGGAAGCCGGCAGCAGCGGTGTCCGCACCACCGGCCACCCCACGCAGGACGGCAGCCGGGCCGGTGACCTGCATCTGGACGGCGCCGCCGGCCTCCTGATCACCCGCGACGGCCTGACCGCGCTGGAACATGCGGTGGACGTGGGCATTGCCTCCGCCTGCGCCGAAGCCGTGGGCGTGATGGACAAGACGCTGGCCATCACGGTGGACTACATGAACACGCGCAAGCAGTTCAACACCACCATCGCCACCTTCCAGGCCCTGCGTCACCGCGTGGCCGACATGAAGATGCAGCTCGAACTGGCCCGCTCCATGAGCTACTACGCCAGCCTCAAGCTCAATGCCCCGACCGACGAGCGCCGCGCCGCCATGGCCCGCGCCAAGGTGCAGCTGGGCCAGTCGATGCGTTTCGTGGGTCAGCAGGCGGTGCAGCTGCACGGCGGCATCGGCGTAACCTACGAATACATCGTCAGCCACTGCTTCAAGAAGCTGACCCAGCTGGAGATGACCTTCGGCGACACCCTGCACCACCTGGGCGAGGTGTCGAACCGGATGACCGAGACCGCCGGCGTGTTCGCCTGACCGGCCCCGCTCCCGCCCCGTGCGCCTCAGGCGTGCAGGCGGGAGGTCTTGGGCAGGTGCGACATGAGGAACTCCATCTGGTCCGCCAGGATGCGGCGGTTGCGCAGGATGAAGTCTTCCCACAGGCTGGGCACATACGGCGCGTAGAGCAGCGGCATGTGGGCCTGTTCGGGCGTGCGGTTGCCCTTGCGGTGGTTGCACGACTTGCAGGCCGTGACCACGTTCATCCAGGTGTCGCGCCCCTTCTGACCGAGCGGCAGGATGTGTTCCCGGGTGAGATCGTCTTCGTGGAAATGCTCGCCGCAATAGGCGCAGACATTGCGGTCGCGGGAGAACAGCTTGCTGTTGGTCAGCGTCGGCCGCAGGTCGAAGGGATTGATGCGGGGCACGCCGTGGGTGCCGATGATCGAGTTGACCGTGATGATCGACTGGCGCCCGGTGATGGCGTTGTGCCCGCCGTGGAACACGGCGATCTCGGCACCCATCTCCCAGCGCACCTCGTCCGCCGCATAGTGCAGCACCGCCTCTTCCAGGCTGATCCAGGACTGGGGCAGACCTTGGGCGGAGAGCTTCAAGACCTTCAAAACGGGCTCCTTCGTGCGACGGGTCACCGAACCGCTCCGGAGGCACTTCCCCCGGGGGCATGCGTTTTCCTGTGCCAATATAGCAAGCTTTGGTGACGGCCTGCCGTTGCCCCCAGAACATACAAGCCCCTTTGCATGAAGATCATCCGCGGCCTCTGGAACCGTCCGGACGGTGCCCCGGCCCTGCCGGGCGCCTGCGCCCTGACCATCGGCAACTTCGACGGCGTGCACCGTGGCCACCAGGCCATGCTGGCCCTGCTGCAGAGCGAAGCGCGTCACCGCGGCGTGCCCACCTGCGTCATGACCTTCGAGCCACACCCGCGCGACTTTTTCGCGGCGGTGCAACGCAAGCCCGAACTGGCGCCGGCCCGCATCGCCACCCTGCGCGACAAGCTGGAAGAGCTGGCCCGCTGCGGGGTCGACCAGTGCGTGGTGCTGCCGTTCAACGAGCGGCTCGCATCGCAGAGCCCGGAGGCCTTCATCCAGGACACGCTGGTGAACGCCCTGGGTGTCCGCTATGTCCTGGTGGGTGACGACTTCCGCTTCGGCGCCCGCCGCGCCGGCGACTACGCCATGCTGGACGCGGCGGGCTCAAAGCTGGGTTTCGACGTGGCCCGCATGCAGAGCTACGAGGTGCATGGCTTGCGGGTGTCCAGCTCGGCGGTGCGCGATGCCCTGGCCCAGGGCCGCATGCAGGACGCCGCCGCCCTGCTCGGCCGGCCCTATGCGATCAGCGGCCATGTGGTGCACGGCCGCAAGCTCGGCCGGGAGCTGGGCGAGAGCACCCCCGGCGCGCGCGACGGTTTCCGCACCCTCAACCTGCGCTTCTCGCACTGGAAACCGGCGGCCAGCGGCATCTTTGCGGTGCATGTGCACGGGCTGTGGGACACGCCGCTCCCCGGCGTGGCCAACCTCGGCGTGCGGCCCTCGCTCGACCCCGACGACGTGAACGGCGGGCGCGTGCTGCTCGAAACCCACTGCCTGGAATGGCCGGCGGAGCTGGCCCGGCGCCTGCCCGGCGGGGAGGCCTACGGTAAAATCGTTCGCGTGGAACTGCTGCACAAACTGCACGACGAGCTCAAGTACGACAGTCTCGACGCCCTGACCCGGGGCATCGCTCGCGACTGCGATGACGCCCGCGCGTTCTTTGCGTCGCTGCACACGCAGACCCATCGGCAGACCACCCGCGACCGAATTTGAGGCTGTCCGCCTCACCGGTCGCCGCCCTTCGACAGGCCCAGGGCGAACGGAGCCCTTCCCCTCATCACCCTGTACCCGACGCCTGTTCGGGCTGAGCCTGTCGAAGCCCCCACCGAGCCCCCACGCCATGTCCGAGACGACCCCCAACCCCTACCCCGTCAACCTGCTGGAGACGCCCTTTCCCATGCGGGGCGACCTGCCCAGGCGCGAACCCGGCTGGGTGGCGGAATGGAACGAGAGCGGCCTGTACCGCCGGCTGCGCGATGCCCGCCAGGGCGCACCGCTGTTCGTGCTGCACGATGGCCCGCCGTACGCCAACGGCAAGCTGCACATCGGCCACGCGCTGAACAAGGTCCTCAAGGACATGATCGTGAAGTCGAAGCAGCTGGCCGGCTTCGATGCCCAGTACATCCCCGGCTGGGACTGCCACGGCCTGCCGATCGAGAACGCGATCGAGAAGCTGCACGGCCGCAACCTGGGCCGCGACGACATGCAGGCCAAAAGCCGTGCCTACGCCACCGAGCAGATCGCGCAGCAGCGCGAAGACTTCAAGCGCCTGGGCGTGCTGGGCGACTGGGAGCGGCCCTACCGCACCATGGACCCGGCCAACGAGGCCGGCCAGATCCGCGCTTTCAAGCGGGTGATCGAACGCGGCTTTGTCTACCGGGGCCTGAAGCCGGTGTACTGGTGCTTCGACTGCGGCAGCTCGCTGGCCGAGTTCGAGATCGAATACGCCGACAAGAAGAGCGACACGCTGGACGTGGCCTTCGAATCGAATGACACGGCCGGCCTGGCCCGCGCATTCGGTCTGAACGCGCTGCCCGCCGGCAAGCCGGCATTCGCCGTCATCTGGACCACCACCGCCTGGACCATCCCGGCCAACCAGGCGCTCAACGCACACCCCGAACTCGAATACGCGCTGGTCGACACGCCGCGCGGCGTGCTGCTGCTGGGCGCCAGCCTGGTCGAAAAATGCCTCGAGCGCTATGGCCTGGAAGGCACCGTGCTGGCCACCGCCCGGGGCGAGGCGCTGCGCGGGCAGGTATTCCGCCACCCGCTGCACGACCTCGAGAGTGGCGGTGGCAAATACGCCTACCGGCGCCTCTCGCCGCTGTTCCTGGCCGAGTACGTGAGCGACAGCGACGGCACCGGCATCGTGCACTCGTCGCCGGCCTATGGCGTGGACGACTTCAACAGCTGTGTGGCCCACGGCATGGCCTATGACGACATCCTGAACCCGGTGCAGGGCAACGGCGTCTACACCGATGAGCTGCCCCTGTTCGGCGGCCAGCACATCTGGAAGGCCTGCCCGGTCATCATCGAGACGCTGCGCGAGCACGGCCGGCTGATGGCCACCCAGACCATCACCCACAGCTACCCGCACTGCTGGCGCCACAAGACGCCGGTGATCTACCGCGCCGCCGCCCAGTGGTTCATCCGCATGGACGAAGGCGAAGGCGTTTTCACCCAGGACAAGGCACCGCGCACGCTGCGCCAGCTGGCCCTGGACGCCATCGACCACACCGACTTCTACCCCGAGAACGGGCGCGCCCGGCTGCGCGACATGATCGCCAACCGGCCCGACTGGTGCATCTCGCGCCAGCGCAGCTGGGGTGTGCCGGTACCGTTCTTCCTGCACAAGGACAGTGGCGAACTGCACCCACGCACGATGGAGATCCTGGACCAGGCGGCCGGCATCGTCGAGCAGGGCGGCATCGAAGCCTGGAGCCGAGTGACGACCGAAGAGATGCTGGGCGCCGAGGACGCGCCGCACTACACCAAGAGCACCGACATCCTGGAGGTGTGGTTCGACTCCGGCTCCACCTTCTGGCATGTGCTGCGCGGCTCGCACGCACAGGCCTACCCCAACGGGGCAGCCCACGCGCACGGCCCGGAGGCCGACCTGTACCTTGAAGGCCACGACCAGCACCGCGGCTGGTTCCACAGTTCGCTGCTGCTGGGCTGCGCCCTGTTCGACCGCGCGCCCTACAAGGGTCTGCTGACCCACGGCTTTGCCACCGACGGCCAGGGCCGCAAGATGAGCAAGAGCCTGGGCAATACCGTGGAGCCGCAGAGCGTGACCAGCAAGCTGGGCGCCGAGATCGTGCGGCTGTGGGTGGCCTCGACCGACTATTCCGGCGACCTCAACATCGACGACAAGATCCTGGCCCGCGTGGTGGATGCCTACCGCCGCATCCGCAACACGCTGCGTTTCCTGCTGGCCAACCTGTCGGACTTCGACGTCGCCACCCAGGCGGTGCCGTTCGACCAGCTGCTGGAGATCGACCGCTACGCACTGGCCCGCGCGGCGCAGTTCCAGGCCGAGGTGCGGGCGCATTTCGACCGCTACGAATTCCACCCGGTGGTGTCCAGGCTGCAGGTGTACTGCTCGGAAGACCTGGGCGCCTTCTACCTCGACGTGCTCAAGGACCGGCTCTACACCACCGCACCGGGCAGCCATGCGCGCCGCAGCGCCCAGACCGCCCTGCACCAGATCACCCACGCCATGCTGCGCTGGATGGCCCCCTTCCTGAGCTTCACGGCCGAGGAAGCATGGCCGGTGCTGGCGGGCGCGCAGGACAAAGGGTCGATCTTCTTCGAGACCTTTGCCGAGCTGCCGGCATCGGACGAAGCGCTGCTGGCCAAGTGGACCCGGCTGCGCGAGATCCGCGACCTGGCCAACAAGGAGATCGAGACCGTGCGGACCGAAGGCCGCGTGGGCTCCTCGCTGCAGGCGTTGCTGACCATCACCGCACCGGCGTCCGACGCTGCGCTGCTGCGCTCGCTGGGCGACGACCTGCGCTTCGTGACCATCACCTCCGGTGCGACCGTGGTCGAGGGTGAGGCGCTGGCGGTGCAGGTCAGCCCCGCCACCGCCGCCAAGTGCGAACGCTGCTGGCACTACCGCGACGACGTCGGCCACGACCCGGCGCACCCCGGCATCTGCGGCCGCTGCACCGGCAACCTGTTCGGCGCGGGCGAAACCCGCACGGTGGCCTGATGGCGCGCGCTGCCGGCAAGGGCGCCAACGCCGGGTTGTGGCCCTGGCTGGGTCTGGCCCTGGCCATCTTTCTGGCCGACCAGTTCACCAAGGTGCTGATCCTGGGCTACTACCAGCTCGGCGACAGCACCCGCATCACCTCGTTCTTCAATGTGGTGAGGGTGCACAACACCGGCGCCGCCTTCTCGTTCCTGGCCGGTGCGGGCGGCTGGCAGCGCTGGTTCTTCACCGCCGTGGGCATGGCGGCCACCATCTTCATCGTCTGGATGCTGCGCTCCCACCCGGGCCAGCGGCTGTTCGCCTTTGCACTGTCGTGCATTCTGGGCGGCGCGGTGGGCAACGTGGTGGACCGCCTGGTGCATGGCTACGTGGTCGACTGGCTGGACTTCCACTTCGACCTCCTCTCGCCGCTGTTCCGGGGCGGGCACTTCCCCTCGTTCAACATCGCCGACGTGGGCATCACCATCGGCGCCATCGCGCTGATCCTGGACGAGATCCTGCGGGTGCGGCGCGGCCGCTGACATGACGGGCGCGGGGTCGCTGTGCTACCCTGCCCCTCCCGCCGCGCGGCCAACGCAGCCGCACGGGGCCTGAATCCCAATAGACCCCAGCCAGGAGACACGCCATGCCCGGCCTGCTGCCCGACGTCGACCCCGACGGCCTGTACGAGTTCTCGGTGGTGTACACCGACCGCGCCCTCAACCACATGTCGCAGCGCTTCCAGCGCGTGATGACCGACATCGGGCGCATGCTCAAGTCGGTCTATGGCGCGCACTCGGCGGTGCTGGTGCCCGGCAGCGGCACCTTCGGCATGGAATCGGTGGCCCGCCAGTTCGCCACCGGGCGCCATGCGCTGGTGCTGCGCAACGGCTGGTTCAGCTACCGCTGGACCCAGATCTTCGACATGGGCGCCATACCGGCCAGCCACACCGTGCTCAAGGCCCGCCGGGTCGATGGCCGCAGCGACGCTCAGGCGCCGTGGGTGCCGGCCCCAATCGAGGAAGTGGTGGCCACCATCGCCCGCGAGAAGCCGGCCGTGGTGTTCGCACCGCATGTGGAAACCTCGGCCGGCATGATCCTGCCCGACGACTACCTGCGTGCCGTGGCCGATGCTGCGCACGCCGCCGGGGGCCTGTTCGTGCTGGACTGCATCGCCTCCGGCGCCATGTGGGTGGACATGCGCGCCACCGGGGTGGACGTGCTGATCAGCGCACCACAAAAGGGCTGGAGCAGCTCGCCCTGCTGTGCCATGGTCATGCTGAGCGAGCGGGCCCGGGCCGCCATCGACGCCACCCAGAGCACCACCTTCGCCATGGACCTGAAGAAGTGGCTGCAGATCATGGAAACCTACGAAGGCGGCGGGCACGCGTACCACACCACCCTGCCCACCGACGCCCTCACCCGCCTGCAGCAGACCATGGCCGAGACCGAGGCCTACGGCTTCGAGCGGGTGCGCCAGGAACAGATCGCCCTGGGCGCAGCCGTGCGAGCCCTGACCGAACGCCACGGCTTTGCCAGCGTGGCGGCAGCGGGCTTTCAGGCCCCGGGCGTGGTGGTGAGCCACACCACGGACGCCGACATTCAGTCCAGCAAGAAGTTTCTGGCTGTGGGCCTGCAGACCGCCGCCGGCGTGCCGCTGCAATGCGACGAAGGCCCGGACTTCCGGACCTTCCGCATCGGCCTGTTCGGCCTGGACAAATGGCACGACGTGCCAGCCACCGCGCAGCGCCTGGAACGGGCCCTGCAACAGGTGGCGCCAGTCGCCGCGCCGGCCGTCCAGGCCCTGCCGGCCTGAAGACCCGGGCGCTGCCTCAGGGCAGCAGCACGGTGCAGCCGGTGGTGCTGCGCGCTTCCAGCGATTCGTGGGCCTGGCGCACATCGGTCAGCGCAAAGCGCTGGTCGATGCGGATGTTCACCGCACCGCTGGTGACGGCCTGGAACAGGTCGTCGGCCATGGCCTGGGTGCGCTCGCGCGTGGTGATGTGCGAGAACAGCGTCTGGCGGGTCAGGTAGAGCGATCCCTTCGGGCCCAGGGCGCCGGGGGCAAACGGAGCCACCGGGCCGCTGGCGTTGCCGAAGCTCACCATCAGGCCGAAGGGCACCAGGCAGTCCAGCGACTTGTCGAAGGTGTCCTTGCCCACCGAGTCGTACACCACCTTCACGCCCTTGCCGCCGGTGATCTCCTTCACCCGGGCCGCGAAGTCTTCGGTGCGGTAGTTGATGGCATGGCTGGCGCCGTGTTCGAGGGCCAGCTTGCATTTGTCGTCGCTGCCGGCGGTGCCGATGAGCTTCAGGCCCAGGGCACGCGCCCACTGGCAGGCGATCAGACCCACGCCACCGGCCGCTGCATGAAACAGCACGAAGTCGCCGGCCTGCAGGCCTTCGACCGGCTTGCAATGCTTCAGCAGGTACTGCGCGGTGAGGCCCTTGAGCATCATGGCCGCACCGGTCTCGAAGCTGATCGCATCGGGCAGGCGGCACACGTTCATGGCCGGCATGACGCGCACGTCGCAGTAGCTGCCGGGCGGGTTGGCGGCGTAGGCGGCACGGTCGCCGACCTTCAGATGGGTCACGCCCTCGCCCACCGCCTCGATCACGCCGGCGCCTTCCATGCCCAGGGCCAGCGGCATGGCGTTGGGGTACAGGCCGGTGCGCTGGTAGACGTCGATGAAGTTCAGGCCGATGGCATGGTGGCGGATGCGCACCTGACCGGGGCCGGGTTCGCCGACGCTCACCTGGTCGATGACGAGCTGTTCGGGGCCGCCGGTGGCGTGGATGCGCACGGCGCGGCTGGTGGTCTCGGGCATGGGGGGTCTCCTCGTGTTGTGGTGGGCGGATGTGCGTGGGCAGGACGGGCCTGACCCGCCGCTGCACGGCAGCGATGCTGCCACGATTCGCGCACTGCGCCTGTGCGACAGCGTCGCATCCCTGACGCGGGCCGGGGCATGGGCCGGTTGCTACAGTGCGGGCCATGTCGAATGTGTCTGCCCCGCGCCTGTCCACCACCACCGTGCTGCTGTTGCTGATGCCGCCCCTCATGTGGGCGGGCAACGCCGTGGTGGGCCGCATGGTCAACGGCCTGGTGCCCCCGATCCTGCTCAACACCCTGCGCTGGTCGCTGGCGCTGGTGATCCTGCTGCCGCTGGCCGGCTGGGTGCTGCGTCCGGGCAGCGGCCTGTGGAGCCACTGGAAGCGGTTTGCGCTGCTGGGCATGCTGGGGGTGGGCAGCTACAACGCGCTGCAGTACCTGGCGCTGAAGACGTCGACACCGGTGAACGTGACGCTGGTGGCGGCCAGCACCCCGGTCTGGATGCTGCTGCTGGGCCGCCTGCTGTACGGCGTGCCGGTCAGCGGGCGCGCAGCGGCGGGCGCCATGCTGTCCCTGGCCGGCGTGATGGCGGTGCTCTCGCGCGGCGATCTGCAGGGCCTGCTGGCGGTGCGGCTGGTGCCGGGCGACGCGCTCATGCTGCTGGCGGCCATTCTCTGGGCCTGGTACAGCTGGCTGCTGGCCCGGCCGGCGCCGGGCAGCGAGCCGTCGGCCATCAAGGCCGACTGGGCCGCCTTCCTCATGGCGCAGGTGGTGATGGGTGTGGCCTGGTCGGGCCTGATGTCGGCGGTGGAATGGCAGCTGCTGCCGGCACTGCCCGCAGGCCAGTCACATGTGCAGTGGGGCTGGCCGCTGGCGGCCGCGCTGCTGTTCGTGACGCTGGGGCCCTCGCTGCTGGCCTACCGCTGCTGGGGCACCGGCGTGGCGCGCGTGGGCCCGGCGGTGGCCGGCTTTTTCGCCAACCTCACGCCGCTGTTCGCCGCACTCATGTCGGCCACGCTGCTGGGGGAACATCCCCAGCCGTACCACGCGCTGGGCTTCGCCCTCATCGTCGGCGGCATCGTGGTCAGCTCGCGGCGCTGAACACGGCCTGCCGGCGCATCAGGTCAGTAGGTGCCGGGGTACAGCCCGCCGTCGGGAAGGATGTTCTGGCCGTTGATGTAGCCGGCGTGGCGGCTGCACAGGAAGGCGCAGATGGCGCCGAACTCTTCGGGCGTGCCGAAGCGGCGGGCCGGCACCTGGGCCATCTGGGCCGAGCGGACCTCATCCACCGATTTGCCGGTCTTGGCGGCCGCGCCGGCCAGCGTGCCCTGAAGACGGTCGGTGTCGAACTTGCCGGGCAGCAGGTTGTTGATGGTCACGCCCTTGGCGGCGATGCTGCTGCGCGCCACGCCGGCCACGAAACCGGTGAGCCCGCTGCGCGCGCCGTTGGACAGACCCAGGATGTCGATGGGCGCCTTCACAGCGCTGCTGGTGATGTTGATGATGCGGCCGAAACCGCGCTCGGCCATGCCATCCACCGTGGCCTTGATCAGCTCGATGGGGGTGAGCATGTTGGCGTCCACCGCCCGGATCCAGGCGTCGCGGTCCCAGGTGCGGAAGTCGCCGGGCGGCGGGCCGCCGGCATTGGTGACCACGATGTCAAAGTTCGTGCCCGGCCCGCCCGGCGCCGCGAACGCAGCGGCACGGCCCTCGGCGGTGGTGATGTCGGCCGCCACCGGCAGCACACGCACACCAGGGCATTCGGCCTGCAGCGCCGCTGCGGCGGCCAGCAGTGCCTCGGCGCCGCGCGCCACCATCACCACGTTCACGCCTTCAGCGGCCAGCGCGCGCGCGCAGCCCAGGCCCAGCCCTTTGCTGGCGCCACCCACCAGGGCCCAGCGGCCCGCAATACCCAGATCCATGAAAGTCTCCTGAAGAAAAAAGCCGGTTTCAGCGCGCTTGCGGACTGCCGAAGCGCGTGACCAGAAAGACGCCCGCCACCACCAGCACCGTGCCGGCAATGATCCAGGCGTTGAAAGGTTCGTCGAGGATGAGCACGCCCATCGCGATGGTCGACATCGGTCCGATCATGCCGGTCTGCGCGGCCAGGCCCGAGCCGATGCGCTCGATCGCCATCATGACCATGATCACCGGGGCGAAGGTGCACAGCGTCGCGTTCAGCACCGACAGCCAGATCACCTCGGGCGCCACCGCGGCGGCCGACAGCGGCCGCAGCAGGCCGAACTGCGCGATGCACAGGATGCAGGCCACGCTGGTGGCCAGCCCGACCAGCCGCATGGAACCCAGGCGCTGCACCAGCTCGCCGCTGTAGAGCAGGTAGATGGCATAGCTCACCGCGCTGCCGAAGACCAGCGCCGTGCCCAGCACCGCGTCCGGCCCCTGGAAACCGGCCTCGTGGCCGAACACCAGCAGCACGCCGGCATAGCTCACCGCCATGGCCACGGCCTGCAGCCGCGAGACGCGGCGGCGGTAGATCAGCCAGCCCAGCAGCAGCACCAGGGTGGGGTTGAGGTACAGGATGAGCCGCTCCAGGCTGGCGCTGATGTACTGCAGCCCCCAGAAGTCCAGAAAGCTGGCCAGGTAGTAGCCGGTCACGCCCAGACCCAGAATGCCCAGCCAGTCGCACCGGGTCAGCGGCACCGGCCGGACGCCGCCACGCGGCCGGCTGGCCCACCAGGCCAGGGCCAGGAACAGCGGCAGCGCAAACAGCATGCGGTACATGATGAGCGTGACCGCGTCCACCCCATGGCGGTAGGCCAGCTTGACGATGATGGCCTTGCCGGAAAAGGCCATGCTGCCGGCCGCCGCGAGGATCAGGCCCGAGACCAGGTGCGGCGGCCGCGAAGGGGAAGCCGGAACACCCGGCGCGGGGGAAGACATCCCCCGATTATCGACACCCGGCAGATGGCATCTTCATGCCGGGTGGGTGGTCACTCGAAGGCGATCCGGGCCAGCGCCTGCTGCTGTGTCTCCATGGCCGACATGCAAGCCCGGATGGCGTTGGTGGTCGATTTGGGGACGTTCTTTCCCCAGGGCTGCTGGGCTGCCCTCGTCAGAAAGTCGGAAAACGCACCGCGGAGGGCGGTCAGGTCCTGCAGGTCAGCGGAGGGGTCGTACTGGTCCCCGTCGGCTCTGTCGGCGATCCTCCCCACGTACAGCTGGGCCGTCCTGTCGAGCAGTTTGAGCTCCTTCTTCGCATCAGACCCATGGGCGATGAACCTGGCATCGGAAGCGAGGAAATCGATCCTCATCTCACCGTCCTGCAGTTGCAAGGAAGCAAATCGTTGCTTTGCCGGGGACACGCCCCCCAAATCCGGCTTCTGGCTGCTGACGGTGGCACGCGCTGGACCGAATCCAGCGAAATGATGGGCTGCCCGCACCATTCGGGTCAGCTCCGACAGAAAGGGTTTGCCGACGGAGCCGAAGGTCAGCGCTGACGCAACTGAATGGACGATGCGGCTGGGTCTGAGCGCTTGCTTGAGGGTGTGCATGGCGGTGTTCCTGGGTTGAAGTACGAAAAATCGTGCTCCTTCGTAACGGAAACATCACCAAGTTATTCCCATTTCATCACCACCCGTCACCTGCGTTGGGTTCTTCAACCGATCCAAGGGCGCGCGCGCCTCTCACTGAATGGGTGGCGTGGTGGCCAGCACCTCGTCGATGGTGGTCAGGCCCTCGGCAATGCGGGCCGCGCCGGCCAGGCGCAGCGGGCGCATGCCGTCCTTGACCGCCTGCATCCGCAGGCTTTCCATGTGGGGCTCGCGGCTGACCTTGTCCTTGAACGCTTCGGTGACGGTCAGCAGCTCGTACAGGCCCATGCGGCCCTTGAACCCGGTCATGCGGCAGTCCACGCAGCCCACCGGCTGGAAAGGCCGGTAACCGCCGCTGATCTGCCACGGCTTCACCAGCTCGGCCAGTGCTTCGCGGGAACGGACGGTGGTCTCGTCGTCTTCCCGCACCCGGCAGGCCGGGCACAGGGTGCGCACCAGCCGCTGCGCCAGCACGCCCAGCACGGTGGCATTGATGAGGTAGGGCGGGATGCCCAGCTCCATGAGCCGCATGATGGCCGACGGCGCATCGTTGGTGTGCAGGGTGGTGAACACCAGGTGGCCGGTGAGGGCGGCCTGCACCGCCATCTCGGCGGTAGCGAGGTCGCGCACCTCGCCCACCATGATGATGTCCGGGTCCTGCCGCATCAGCGCGCGCAGTCCCTGGGCGAAGTCCAGATCGAGGTGGGCCTGCACCTGGGTCTGGTTGAAGGCGGGCTCGATCATCTCGATCGGGTCTTCCACCGTGCTCACGTTCACCTCTTCGGTGGCCAGCCGCTTGAGCGTGGCATACAGCGTGGTGGTCTTGCCCGATCCGGTCGGCCCGGTCACCAGCACGATGCCGTGCGGCCGCCGGGTGAGCGCCTCCCAGCGCTGCGCGTCGTGCGGCACGAAGCCCAGCGCGGCCAGATCCTTCACGGTGGATTCCGGGTCGAAGATCCGCATCACCAGCTTCTCGCCGAAAGCGGTCGGCAGGGTCGACAGGCGCATCTCCACCTCGTCGCCACGCACGCCGGCCGCTGCCGGCTTGAGGGTCTTGATGCGGCCGTCCTGCGGGCGGCGGCGTTCCACCACGTCCATGCGGCCCAGCAGCTTGATGCGCGCCACCATGGCATTCATCACGCCCAGCGGCAGCTGGTAGACCGGGTGCAGCACGCCGTCGATGCGGAACCGGATGACGCCCTGGTCGCGCCGGGGCTCCATGTGGATGTCGCTGGCACGCTGGTCGAAGGCGTACTGCCACAGCCAGTCCACCACCTGCACCACGCCCTGGTCGTTGGCGTCGAGCTGCTTGTTGCTCTTGCCCAGCTCCACCAGCTGCTCGAAGCTGCTGATGGCGCTGCCGTTGCCGCCGCTCTTGGTGGCGGCCCGCACCGATCGGGCCAGCGCAAA
Organism: Comamonadaceae bacterium; assembly: GCA_013823485.1. GTDB lineage: Bacteria > Pseudomonadota > Gammaproteobacteria > Burkholderiales > Burkholderiaceae_C > Hydrogenophaga. Next base: position 6,467 of record PNMF01000035.1, on the reverse strand, counting down.
AAACTCGGCCGTGTAGCGCGCGATGTCCTGCGGGCTGGACAGCACCATGCGCACCGACTTGCGGGTCTGCCGCTCCACCTCGGGCATCCAGTCGCGCACGAAGGGTTCGGCCGTGGCCACCACCACCTCGGTCGGGGTGACCTGCACCGGCAGCACCTTGTGACGCTCGGCGTAGGCGGCGCTCATGACTTCGGCCACCTTGCCCACATCGACCTTCAGGGGATCGATGCGCTGGTAGTTGAGCCCGCAGCGGCCAGCCAGCCACTCGGTGAGCATCTGGTCGTCCAGCACATGGCCGTCGGAGGCCCGGGCCATGCCCACCACCGAGAGGCGCTGCACCGGATGCTGGGCGCTGTGCGCCGAAGAACAGCGGGCAATGGTGCGGTCGGCTTCCTCGGCAGAGATGACACCGTCATCCCGCAGCCATCCCACCAGGGTTCGCCAGTCCAGCGCCTGCCCCGCAGGCAGGCCGACGACCCCTTCAGCAGACTTCCTGGGCACCATCGCGCTTCACCCTTCCACAGCCTTGAACATCTTGAGCCACTTCACCGCCGGCAGACCCCAGCGCGCCTGCACGGCTTCGGCACGCGCCAGCAGCTCCAGGCGGGTGGGCCGCGAGGGCGTGCGCTGGGCCAGCACCACCGTGTTGCCTTCGCGGGTGGGCTTGAAGGCCCAGACCCCATCGGCCCCGAAGGCCTGGCACAGGCTGGCCAGCGACCGGTCGTAACTGGCGTCCCGTCCGAACAGGTTGACCGTCAGGCAGCCTTCGTCGGTGAGCAGCTGGCGGCAGTCGGCATAAAAGTCGGCGCTGTCCAGCACCGGGGCGGCGGCCTCATGGTCGTACAGATCGACCTGCACCGCGTCGTACCGACCCAGATGCTCGGGCTGGCGGATCTCGGTGCCGGCATCGGCCAGCAGCACCCGCAACCGGGCGCTGTCCGCCGGCAGCTTGAACCATTGCCGGCACACCGCCACCACCTGCGGATTGATCTCGATGGCCGTGGTGGCCATTCGGAGCTTCTTGAAGCAGAACTTGGTCAGCGCCGCCGAGCCCAGCCCGAGCTGCAAGGCCTGGCGCTTGGGTACCGAATCCGGATCGACGAACAGCAGCCAGGCCATCATGCGCTGCACATAGTCCAGCTCGATGTCGAACGGGGCATCCAGCAACATGGAGCCCTGTATCCACTCGGTGCCCAGGTGCAGGAACCGCACCTCGCCGTCTTCGGAGATGTTGACTTCGGGGAGGGGAGCTATTTCGAGAGCATGGGAATGACGTGCCATCAGTCGATTATGGTCGGGGAGGCCGTATCCCCGACCGATTCCAGCACGGACAACCAGCGTTCGGTCGACAGGCCCCAGCGCTCCTGTATCACCCTGGCACGGGCCAGCCAGGTGGCTCGGTCCGGCTGCGCGGGGGCTCGCCGGGCCAGCACCACGGTGTTGCCCTCGCGGGTTGGCCAGAAGACCAGGACAGCGTCGCGACCGAAGACCTGCACCAGATGGGCCAGCGTGATGTCGAGCCGGTGCCGGATGCCGGTGCAGTTCAGCGCAAGGCAGCCATCGGGTGTGAGCAGCTCTCGGCAGTCGGCATAGAACGCCACACTGTCCAGAAGCGGCGCTTCCACCCGGTGGTCGTACACATCGAGCTGCACCGCATCGAAACGACCCTGATGCTCAGGCCGACGGATTTCGGTGCCGGCGTCGGCCAGCAATACCTGCAGTCGATCGCCATCGTCCGGCAGTTCGAACGATTGGCGGCAGACGGCGACCACCTGAGGATTGATCTCGACCGCCGTGGTGCGCATGCCCAGCCGTCGGTGACAGAACTTGGTCAGCGTCGCCGCCCCCAGGCCCAGCTGAAGCGCCTGACGTTGCTGAACCGAATCCGGCTCGACAAACAGCAACCAGCCCATCATGCGCCGAACGTACTCCAGCTCTATGTCGAACGGCGCATTCAGCAGCATGGAGCCCTGCACCCACGAGGTGCCCAGATGCAAGGTCCGAACACCGAAGGCTTCAGCAATGCAGACCTCCGTTCCCGTGACACGCCCAGCCTGCGGTAGCGGGGGCAGAGAGTCGCCACCGCAGCAGGTTTCCTGATCATCCGGGTTCAAAACACCGTTCCAGGCAAGCTGTGGTCATCGGCCGGGACCCCGTCTCCGCTGGTGCCAGCGCGTCGGAGCTGCTGCAAGGTCAGCATCAAACCCGCCGGGTGCAAGCCTTCGGCCTCAAAGGCTCGGATCAGATCGGACAGGCTGTCCGTCACGAGGCGGGTCTGAGCGGTCAAGCTGGCTGCCTCCAGTTCTGTCGGCAGCGCGCCAGCATGGGGCAGGTGCTGCGCGCGGTAGAGGCTCAGGAACTCGACTGACAACTCCAGATCGTCAAGGCACGCAGTCAATCGGGATACCTGCCCGTGCAACCGATCAAGCGCACGAGCCTGCCGCCGGACCGATTCCAGTTCCGCAAGGGTGAGTGGCTGGCAGAAGCGATCGAGCAGACCCGACTCCATCGGCTTCGCGGAGCCGGCCTTGCCGCTGGATCGGGCCCTCGCCGGGGACCGGGGGGAGACCTGCGCATGGGACTGGATGTTCACGGGACATGACTCCTGTGGTTGCCTCCTGATTGGTCACCCGGTCACCCATTAAGTCTCACCAACGAATGACCATTCGGCGACTGCGTCAGCCTTTCATCGACAGCACCCGCTGGGCATTGGCTGTGGTTGCGTACGCCAGCGATGCCACGTCCATCCCGCGCAGCTCCGCCACCACCGCCCCGATGCGTGGCAGTTCCGCCGGCGTGTTGATGCCTTGCGGCAGCCCGGCGGCACGCTCGGCAGCGGTGCGGTAAAGCCATTGCGGCGGGATGTCGGGTGAGTCGGTCTCCAGCACGAGGGCCTGCAGCGGCAGATCCGCGGCCAGCCGGCGCAGCTGCCTCGCCGCATCGAAGGTCACGGCCCCGCCGAAACCCAGGCAGAACCCCCGCTCGACAAATGCCTGTGCCTGCTGGGCGCTGCCATTGAAGGCGTGGGCGATGCCACCGCGAACGGGGACCTCTCGCAGGTGCTTGAGCAGCAGATCTGCACTTCGCCGCACATGCAGAATGACGGGCAGATCGTGTCGGCGGGCCAATCGCAGCTGCGCCCGGTAGACCTGCTGCTGACGCTCCCGCATGTCAGGGGTGCAGAGTGCGGGCACGAAAAAGTCAAGACCGATCTCACCCACGGCAACCAGTCGCGGGTCGTTGCGGTACCGGGTCAGTGCTTCGTCCAGCCGCAGCAGGTCGTCGTCGCTCGCTCTGGGCACCTGCAGCGGATGGATGCCCAGGGCGTAGCTGTCTGCGTGCTGGTGTGCCAGCCGGCGCACCTCATCGAAGTGGTCTGCATGTACCGCCGGTATCACGCAAGATTGCACGCCGCGCTCGCGGGCCAGCGCCCGCCACCCTGCCCCGCCGTCGGGGCAGGCGGCGAGTTCGGGCGCATCAAGGTGGGCATGGGTGTCGATCCACATGGTCAAGGATGGATTGTGAAGGGCGTGCCGCTTGTGCCGTAGCATCGGCGGCCTGTACACCCCACCCCATTTCAGGAGAGCTCCATGACACGACGACTGCACCCCCTGCTCCGCGGGCTGCTGCTGTGCCTGCCCGTCCTGGCGGCCGGCTGTGCCGGAACCGCAGCACCGCCGGCCCCGGTGCTGGTGGGCACCGAATGGCGGCTGGAGAGCCTGGGCGGCCGGGAAGTGCCGGCCGGCAGCCAGGCCACGCTGGCTTTCCCGGAAGCAGGCCGGGTGGCCGGCAACGCCTCCTGCAACCGCTTCTTCGGCACCTACACGCAAACCCGCCAGAACATCAGCTTCAGCCAGATGGGCGCCACCCGGATGGCCTGCATCGGATCGGCAGCCGAGCAGGAGACCCGGTACCTGGCTGCACTGCAGAAAGCGGTCGGTTTCGAGATTGAAGGGTCTCGATTGACCATACGTCTGTCGGGACAGGAGCCGCCACTGCGGCTTTCCCGGGTCCGCTGAGCCGGCCTTCAGGCGGGGATCCTGGCCTGGAGGTGCTTCAGGGCCAGGATATCTCTGGACAGTCCGTCAAGGAGGTAGTCCATGCTGGCTGAACCTGGCGCCAAGCCGTCCTGAGGAGTCCAGAGCGGCGTGGCCAGAATGGAGCTCCTCGAGTTCGAGTCAGGCTCCGACCGCTTCACATGCCGATCCAGCGCCTGGAGCGCACGGGCCACGTTTTCAACGAGTCCTAAGAGATGGCTGACAGTCGTCGCGGAAATTCCTGCTGCGTCCAGAGGCAGCTGGTTCTTGGCATAGGACAGTTCGCTCAGCGCCTTCATCACGTCCGCCACCCGAACGGCGCAGGCTTCGCCACGTAGCGGAATGTCCTTCAGGCCTTCGTTCAACCACTGAAGGTTGCCGGCATGGAACACCACACGGTGGGCATTTCCGGACAGCAGACTGATCTGGTTGACGGTACCGATCCGGACCCACTCCCGGATCGGCTCGGCAAGCTGCAGCGGGGTCGCCGGATCGGTCACGGCGTCGGTCATCGAACCATCGGGCCCACAGCACAAGAGACGGTGCAGCCACGACGGAGCACATGACATGGACGGGACCGGCTGAAGGGCCTCGACGATCAGGGAACGGTCACTCCGCATGGACTCAGCTTCAGGCCCGTCCTGAAAGCGAACGCGGTGGATGACATAGGAAGGCGGTGGTGGCGATACAGAGCTGGACTTCATGGTGGCTCATGGGTGACCGTATGGGTCCATTCGATCCGCACCATGATGCCGACACGCGTCCGACATCCACAGACGGGCGGGGGACCGATGCCCGGACCCCTGTTCCCAAACAGCACCTTTGCCCGATTTGTGGAGCAGCCCCCATGCACTCACCGTACGACACCTCCGCCAGACCCTTGCGCTGGCCCACCCAGGCCATGGTGCAGTTGCTTGAACTCAAGGCACGGGCACAGCTGGTCCGCGAACTCGAAGGTCCGCGCAGCAAAAGATTCATCAGGGCGCTGCTCGCTCTGGACGTGGAACTGCACGCGGCCTACCACCTGCTCCACCGGCAAAGTCTGCGGGTGGAGCGCCCGGCGTCCGATGCCGAGGCCTACGGCATGCTCACGGTGCAGCTGGCCTCGGTGTCTGCCTGGCTCAAGCTGCAGGTGTGAGCCGGGCGTCCAGCACGCCACGGGTGAGGCGCAGCAAACGGTCGCAGCGGGCTGCCAGCGCCTCGTCGTGGGTCACCACCACGAACGCCGTGCCCTGCTGGCGCGCCAGCTGCACCATCAGCTCGAACACGCCGTCGGCGGTGCTGCGGTCCAGGTTGCCGGTGGGTTCGTCGGCCAGCACACAGGCCGGCTGCGTGACCAGCGCGCGGGCAATGGCCACCCGCTGACGCTCGCCACCCGACAGTTCGGCGGGCCGGTGGTGAAGGCGTTCGCCCAGCCCCACACGGGTCAGCATGGCGGCCGCGCGGTCGGCGGCTTCAGCCCGGTCGCTGCGGCGGATCCAGAGCGGCATGGCCACGTTGTCGCGCGCACTGAACTCGGGCAGCAGGTGATGGAACTGGTACACGAACCCCAGGTACCGGTTGCGCAGATCGCCCTGGCGCGTGGCGCTCAACCCGGCCAGATCCTGGCCCATGAGCTGCACCCGGCCGTTGCTGGGTGCGTCCAGCCCACCCAGCAGGTGCAGCAAGGTGCTCTTGCCGGAGCCCGATGCGCCGACCACCGCCACCGTCTCGCCCCGGTGGACCTGCAGGTCCACCCCTTGCAGCACGGTCACGTCCAGCCGACCCTCGGTGAAGCGTTTGGTCAGGCCCTGGGCCTGCAGCACGACATCATTCATAACGCAGCGCCTCGGCGGGGTTGACCCGACTGGCGCGCCAGCTCGGGTAGAGGGTGGCCACAAAGGCCAGCACCAGCGAGATCAGACCGACCGGCACGATGTCGCCCTGCTGCGGATCGCTGGGCATGCGGCTGATGAGGTAGATGTCCTGCGGCAGGAAGCTGGCCCCGAGCAGGCGTTCGAGCGCCGGCACCAGCGTGTCGATGTTGAAGGCCACGCCCAGCCCCAGCAGCAGCCCCACGCCGGTGCCGATGACGCCCACCATGGCGCCCTGCACCACGAACACGCCCATGATGCTGCGCGGGCTCGCCCCCAGCGTGCGCAGGATGGCGATGTCGGCGCGCTTGTCGGTCACGGTCATCACCAGCGTGGAGACCAGGTTGAAGGCCGCCACCGCCACGATGAGGGTGAGGATGATGAACATCATCCTTTTTTCCAGCTGCACGGCGGCGAACCAGGTGCGGTTCTGGCGGGTCCAGTCGCGCACCACCAGACCGGGCGGCAGGCTGGCTGCGAGCTCCACCGCCACCTCGCGCGCGGCGTGCAGATCGCGGATCTTCACCCGCACGCCGGTCGGCCCTTCGAGCCGGAAGATGCGCGCAGCATCGTCCTG
>PNMF01000034.1 GCA_013823485.1 Comamonadaceae bacterium | reverse complement strand
GTCGGCCAGCCAGCCGCTGTACCGGCCGGTTGCCAAGCTCGCCGACGAGCAGGCCACCCTCAGCCGCGACATTGCCCAGGCCCGCCTGACCCAGGCCGAACAGGACCTGATCGTGCGGACCACCCAGGCCTATTTCGACGTGCTGGCCGCCCAGGACACGCTGACCTTCGTGCAGGCCCAGAAAACCGCCGTGGCCGAACAGCTGGCCGCCGCCCAGCGCAACTTCGAGGTCGGCACCGCCACCGTCACCGATGCGCGTGAAGCACAGGCGCGTTTCGATCTGGTGGTGGCCCAGGAAATTGCGGCCGAGAACGATCTGCGGGTCAAGAAGCTGGCGCTGGACCAGCTGGTCGGCCGCAGCAACACGGCCCCCCGCCCGCTGGTGCTGCCGGTGAGCCTGCCGCCGCTGAGCCCGGCCGATCCGCAGGCCTGGCTGAACATGGCCGGCGAGCAGCACCCGAGCATCGTGCAGGCGCGCCGCAACCTCGAGATTGCACAACTGGAAACCGGCAAGGCCGAGGCCGGCCACAAGCCCACCGTGGACCTGGTGGCCTCGTACGGCACCAGCCGCGCGCCCTCGTCCATCCAGGGCGTGCCCGGCAATGTGCGCACCAACACCGGCAGCGTGGGCGTGCAGTTCAACCTGCCGCTGTTCGCCGGCTTCGCGGTGCAGAACCGGGTCAAGGAAACGCTGGCCCTGGAAGAAAAGGCCCGCAACGACCTTGAAGGCGCGCGGCGCGGTGTCGACCAGTCGGCCCGCAGCGCCTACTTCGGCGTGCTGTCCGGACAAGGGCAGGTCAAGGCACTGGAAGCGGCCGAGGCCTCCAGCCAGAGCGCGCTCGATGCCAACCGGCTGGGCTACCAGGTGGGCGTGCGCATCAATATCGATGTGCTCAATGCCCAGAGCCAGCTGTTCCAGACCAAGCGCGATCTGGCCCAGGCCCGCTACAACGTGCTGCTGGGCAGCCTGCGGCTGCGCCAGGCCGCCGGCGTGCTGACCTCGGACGATCTGCGCCCGATCAATTCGCTGCTGGCACCTTGAACCGGCCGGCATCCGATCCCATGAACCTGTCCGCCAACAGCGCTGCCTGGCAGTGCGTGCTGATCTGCTGGGGCACCAAGTACCCGGTGTCCATCGTCAACCGGCTGGTGCGCGCGATCGCCGAACACAGCCCCGGCGTGACCCGGTTCACGCTGCTGACCGACCGCGACCGCCCCGGCCTCGACCCCCGGGTGACGCCGGTGCGGATGCCGGACTTCTTCTGCCAGCCCGCCCTCATGCGTGCCGGCTGCCAGGCCAAGCTGTGCATGTTCGAGCCGGGCGTGCTGCCCACCGACCTGCCGGCCATCTATGTCGACCTGGACACCCTGGTGTTCGGCGACCTCGGTCAGGCGCTGGCCCTGATGGACACCCCGCAGACGGTGGCCATGCTGCAGAGCGCGATCATTCCGTTCGGGCCGGTGGGGCGGTTCATCCACCGTCGCACCGAAGGCCGCAAGTACGCGCGGGGCAACTCGTCTTTGGTGGTGTTCCACCCGGCGCGGTGCCACTACATCGCACAGCGCTTCCGCGAACTGTTCGCGCAGCACCCGGACCTGGGCTACCGCCCCATGGCGGCCGACGAGCGTTTCATCAGCTGGGCGGCCCAGCCGCACATGAAGGCCTTGAGCGGGCGTTTTGCGGTCAAGCTCACGCTGGAATACATGTCGCGCATCCGGGTCTGGCTCTGGATCAAGCCGCTGCTGCCCTGGATCCGGTCGCGCCGGCGCCAGCAGGTGGCCGTCACGCTGAACGGCATCGACATCAAGCCCGAAAACCTCATGAAGCTGCGCGACGGCGATGTGGTCACCGACAACAAGGGGCGCGCGCTGATCTGGTCGGGCTGGACGCTGGGCGCCATGCGTCAGCGCATCCTGGACTTCTACACCGGCGTCGTCTGAAGCCGTTCTGCCGGCCGGCAGAACGACGTTTCAGGCACCGGGCGTGCGCGCCCGCACCTCGGCCAGCACCGCCTCGCCCGGATCGGGCAGATCGCCCGCCTGCACCGCCCGCAGGTACTGGCGGCGCATGCGGACCTGCAGCTCGCCCGCGTTCTTCTTGAGATAGGGCACGCCCATCCACCGGATGCCGGCGTAGCACAGGGTGGACACCGGGTTGCGCCGCTCCACCGCCGCCTGCAGATGGGCCAGCGCGCGCTGCTGCCAGCCGGGGGCGTCGAGCGGCTCCGCCAGCAGGGCGTCGCCGGCGCGTTGCAGCGGCTCGTCGGTGTAGGCGGCGTAGTCGAGCACCTTGCGCAGCTCGGCCGGCGGCAACCCGCGCAGGCACGCCATGAGCCGGTCGCGCGAATGGATGCCCTCGCTGGGCACACCGGCGGCCATCAGGGTGCGCGAGAAGCCGCGCTCGCCGCGCTTGACGGTCAGCACCTTGTTGCTGCTGCACACATAGCCGGCCCAATACCGCCGGAACACCTCGGAGGTCCAGAGGGCGCGCTTGAAGTGGAAGAAGTACGACAGGAAGATGCCGGCGTGCTCGGCATCCTGTCCGGGCGGATCGACAAACCGGAAGGCCCCGGTGAAGCTGGCCGCCGAGGTCTCCATGGCCGGCAGCAGACGGTCGTGGGGCACCACCGGGTACCAGATGCTGTCGTTGAACATGACCACCTGCTCCGGCTCGATGCCCCAGTGCTGGAGCAGCCGGATGCCGTCGCGGTAACCGCCGAAGTCGTAGCCGAAGTTGGGCCGCTGCACGAACCGCCACACCACCGGCCGCAGGCCTTGCACATCCATGTCGCGCAGGGCGTGGTTGGCCACCAGCAGCACCGCGTAACCGTGGCGGGCCAGGTGCTCACAGGTCTGCCGGCAGGACTCGCTCAGGCCCGCTGGCTGGAACACCAGAAAGATGGCCACACGGTCACCGAGCCCGCGGTCACCGTCCTGCACCCGGCAGTCGGCCGGGAACCGGGCGTCCAGCCGGCGCTGCCGGGCCGGGCCGATCAGCCGCTCGGGCACCGCCTGCAGCTGCTGCTTCAGCGACGCCCATTCGCGCCGCAGCTTCCACAGGGGAATCATGGACGGCCCGACCGCGAAGCCGGGGCCGGCCAGGCGGCCATGAGCAAGGGCAGCACGGTGGCAAACAGGTGCCGCTCGGTCGTGACCCAGAACGGGCCATTGATGAACCCGTCGACGAACAGCACCGCCAGGAAACCGGTGACCAGGGCCCGCTGGGCGCCGTGGCTGCGCCACAGCAGGGCCGCCAGGCAGCCCAGCACCCAGAGGTACATCAGCAGCCCCGGCAGGCCGTGATCGACCATGAAGAACAGGTACTGGTTGTGCGGGTGGATGCACGACACCGAACACTGCGCGCCGATGGAGTAGATGGCGGTGGACAGCACCCGGTAACCGCCGGGGCCATGCCCGATCCACGGGCTGTCCAGGAACATGCCCCAGGCGTTGTTCCACATGTCCAGCCGGGCGCCGATGGAAGAGGCCACCACGCCGGCACTGTCGTACTGGCGGGCCTCGGCGATCGCCTGGGTCACGCGGGCCAGGATCAGCGGCGAACTGAAGGCCAGCACCACAGCCCCGGCCACCACCAGCAGCACCGCTGCCCAGCGCACCCGCGCCGACTCGATGGTCATGACCATGGCCAGACCCATGGCCACCACGGTGACCTGTCCGGTGCGGCCTTCCAGCAGGTGGGTGACGCTGAACACGCCCAGCGCCGCGATCAGCGCCCAACCCCAGCGCAGGGCCGGCGACTTCGAGTCGACCGCCTGCGCCACCGCCCAGGCAATGAACACCGACATGGCCAGGCCCTGGGCGATGTAGTCGTTGAAGATGTGGTGCGACACCCCGAACCCGCGCTGGTTCGAGTCGGCCCAGGGGATGTGCACCCAGATGCTGGCGTAGGTGGAGCCCAGGGTGATCAGGCAGCCGAAGGCGAACGCCCACCAGGCGCGCTGGCGCCAGCGCGCCTCGTCGAACACGGTCAGCAGCACCAGCATCAGCGGCAGCTTGCTGTAGACGTACAGGTGCGAGCCGACCACCTTGCGGTCGGCCTCGGTCCAGGCCACGCCCAGCAGCATCCACAGGCTGAGCAGCACCACCGGCAAGGTCAGCGGGCTGGCCTTGAGCGCGGCCCACTTGCGCTGCCAGCGTCCCGAGAACGCCCAGCCGATCAGCAGGAACAGGATGCTGATGTTGACCAGCGCGATCGAGGTCGGCACACCCAGCAGCAGCCCGACGGCCGACCACCGGGCCATGCCGTCGAAGAAGCCGGTGGTGCGGTCCAGCCAGCCACGGCCCGGTGCGTTCAGAGCGAGGTCAGTCATCGGCAAACACCTTCTGCAGCGGACGGGCCCAGAAACCGGGGTCCTGCAGCACCTGCACGAAGCGCTGCGCCGCGTCCCCGGCGCCGAAGGTGGTGTCGGGCTCGAAGCGCCGGCCCCAGGTGTCGGACAGGAAGCGGTCGATCACGGCGGTGTCGAAGGCCGACACCGGTGTGATGGACGGGCCGCTGGCCCGGCGGTTCTGGCGGGTGCCCACGTCCAGGCTGGGCAACCCGAGAAACGGGGCCTCGCGCACACCGGCGCTGCTGTTGCCGATCATGGCGCTGGCGTGCCGCATGAGCTCGCTGAAGTAGGCAAAGCGCATCGAGGGAATCAGGCGGAATCGCTCGGGCGGCAAGGCATTCAGCACCGCGAAGATGTCTTCGGTGCCGGGGTCGTTGTTGGGGGCGATCACCACAAAGTGGCGGCCGCTGGCCTCCAGCTGCCCGAACAGCGAGCGGGCCTGCGCGCCGATGGTGGCGGCCTCGGAGGTGACCGGGTGGAACACGGCGATGCCGAAGTCGTTGAACGGGATGGCGTAACGCGCCTTGACCTGGTCCAGCGTCACGCCGCTGGGGCGGGCATGGGTGTCGAGTTCGGGCGAGCCGATGTTGAACACGCTGCCGGCCGCCTCGCCCAGCGCCAGCACCCGCTGCCGGGCCGGTTCCGAACTCACGAAATGGGTGCTGCAGAGCTTGGTGTTGCAGTGGCGGATCGACTCGTCGATGGTGCCCGACACCTCGCCGCCCTCGATGTGCGCCGACGGGATGTACTTCATGGCACAGACGATGGACGCGGCCAGCGCCTCGACCCGGTCGCCGTGGATGACCACCAGGTCGGGCCGGTGCTCGTGCAGGAAGTCGGAGAAGCCCAGCACCGTCTTGGAGAGGATGAAGTCCTGTGCGTCGCCCTCGCGCTGGTTGACGAATTCGTAGATTTCGGCGCCGGGAAAGCGCCGCACCTCCAGCCGCGTCTCGCCATACCGACCCATCATGTGCATGCCGGTGACGAAGAAGTGGATCGCAAAACCGGCCGCCTGCGCGGCCAGCGCCAGCGGTTCGAGCTTGCCGTAGTCGGCGCGGGTGCCGGTGACGAAGAGCAGGCGTCGTGCCATGGCCATCAGGTGTTGACCAGCGGCGCCACGCCGGCCAGGTCGCTCCAGCGCAGCTGCTGGTTGCGCCGCACCGAGCGGGTCAGGCGGGCGCCGATCAGGCGGTCGAAGTGCTGCACCGAGATCTCGCCGGAGCCCGGCCGGCGGGCCCAGATGTCCTGCGCCGTGATGACATGGCCCAGCGGCAGCTCGCGGTCGGCCACGATGGAGCCGCGCGCAAAGCGGTAAACGTCTTCCTCGGGGCCGGTGCGCACCTTGGGGTTCATGAGCGCGGTGTGCACCTCGCGCGAACGGTCGATCAGGAACCGCAGCTCGGCCGGGTCCATGGAGCACGGAATGTCCGGCCCCTTGCGGTAGCGGGTGTCGGTGAAATGGCGCTCCAGGATGCAGGCGCCCAGCGCCACCGAGGCGATCGCCATCTCGGGGCCGATGCTGTGGTCGGAGAAGCCGATGACGGCCTTCGGAAAGGCCCGCTGCAGTTCACCGATGCCCTGCAGGCTGACGATCTCCGGCGGCGACGGGTAGAGGTTGGTGCACTCCAGCAGCGCATATTCGATGCCGGCTTCATCGAGCGCCTGCACCGACGGCCGCAGGCTGTCGATGGTCTGCATGCCGGTGCTCATGATCACCGGCTTGCCGAAGCTGGCGATGTGCCGGATCAGGGGCACATGGTTGCATTCGCCGGAGCCGATCTTGAAGGCCGGGATGCCGATCTCGGCCAGGAAGTCGGCCGCCGCGCGCGAGAACGGCGTGGAGATGTAGATCATCCCCAGCGACTCGGCGTAGCGCTTGAGCTCGATCTCGTCGTCCTTGCCGAGCGCGCATTCCTCCATCACATGCCAGATGGACTTGTCGGCGTTGGGCGGGAAGATGGCCTTGGCCTCGTCGGTCATCTCGTCGTCGACGAAATGGGTCTGGTGCTTGACCATCTCACAGCCGGCCTTGGCGGCGGCCAGCACCATGCCTTTGGCCACGTCCAGGCTGCCGCCGTGGTTGATGCCGATCTCGGCCACCACCAGGGGCGGCTGGGTGGGGGAAATCTCGCGGTGTGCAATCTTCATGGGTGCTCCAGGGCGGGTCGGGCGAGCAGGCGTTCGGCCTGTTCGAAGTCGTTCAGGTTGTCGATGTCGTGGCTGCGTTCGGGCGGCATGCCGACCACACCCACCGAATCGGCGGCCAGGCTGCCGGTGGCGATCAGGCGGGCGGCGTCGAACACATACACGGCGCCATTGGGCCGCACCACCGGCGGCAGCGACTGGCGATTGGCAAAACAGTGTTCGGGGCTGGACAGCGGCACGAAGCGCGAGCCCTCCAGCCGCCCCCACTTCAGCACCCCGCGGTCGGCCTCGGTCACGCTCATCACCAGCCCGTGGGCACCGGTGGCGAACAGATCGACCGCCGCGCGGATGTCGGCCGGCGTGCGCAAGGGCGATGTGGCCTGCAGCAGCACCACCGTGCCCTGCACACCCGCCTGCTGCAGGGCGTGCACCAGCACCGGCGCCATCGGCACGGTGTCGCCGGCCAGTTCGGGGGGCCGCCGCACGCACTCCACCTCGGGCGGCAGCGCGGCGTCCAGCACCTCGGGCAGGTCGGTGGTGATCAGCACGCGCGAGGCACCGGCGGCCAGCGCCTGGTCCAGGGCATGCCGGTACAGCGGGCGGCCCGCCAGCGGACGCACATTCTTGCCCGGCAGGCCCTTGGAGCCTGCGCGCAAGGGAATGACGGCGGTCCAGACCGGCGTGTCGAGGGGCATGAAAGGGGATTCCTGAGGGTGGGTCGGGCGGGGCAAGGCCCGGGGGCGCCGTCCAGGGCGTAACTATACTGGCCGGGCCTTGCGCCAGCCGACCGGCAGCGCCCCGGGCACCCACCCTGCCTGCCACCTTCCCGCACCCTGCGCCTGTCCATGCCTGCTGCCCCGTCGTCCTCCATCGCACGCCCGTTCCCGCCCCGTCGGCGGACCGCGCTGCTGCTGTGGCTCTACGGGCTGGCCTGGCATCTGCTGCTGCCGGTGTTCCTGCTGTTCCTGTGGCGGCGCGGCCGCAAGGAGCCGCTGTACCGCCAGCACTGGGGAGAGCGCTTCGGCAGCGTGACCACATCGCTGCAGCGGCCGGTCTGGCTGCATTCGGCCTCGATGGGCGAGCTGCGCGGCGCCGCACCGCTGATCCGTGCCCTGCTGGCCGAGGGTTACCCGGTGCTGGTGTCCACGCTCACGCCGGCCGGCCGCACCGCGGCCCGCACCCTGTTCGGCGGCGAGATGGACGCTGGCCGGCTGCAGGTCTGCTTCGTGCCGCTGGAGCTGGGCTGGGCGGTGCGGCGCTTCATCCGCCACACCCGGCCAAGGGCCGCGCTGATGACCGAGATCGACACCTGGCCGGTGCTGCTGGCCAGCATCCGCCGCTGCGGCGTGCCGCTGGGTATGGCCAATGCCCAGTACCCGGGCAAGAGCATCGTGCGGGACCAGCGCATGGCCTGGGGTTTCCGCGCGGACATCTTCCAGGCCTACGAGCTGGTGATGTGCAAGTCCGAAACCCATGCGCGGCGCTTCCGGGCGGTGGGTTGCCCGCGGGTCGAGGTGGTCGGCGAGACGCGGTTCGACCTGCCCCCCAACGCCGCCCATCTGGCCGCCGGCCAGGCGCTGCTGGCGCCCTGGAACCTGGCCACCGGCGTGGCCGGCGGGCGTCCGGTGCTGTGTTTTGCCAGCGCCATCGTCGGCGAGGACGAGCCCTTCATCGAAGCCGTGCTGAAGGTCCGGCAGGCGGTGGCCGATGCCGGGCTGCCGCCCTTGCTGGTGGTGTACGTGCCGCGCAGCCCGCAGCGCTTCGATGCGGTGGCCGGGCTGCTGACCGATGCCGGCCTGCGGGTGAGCCGGCGCAGCACCGACCTCGACCCGCAGCTGCAGCCCCGCAGCAGCGCCCCCGACATGAACGGCATCGACCTGCTGCTGGGCGACTCGCTGGGCGAGATGTACTTCTATCTGGCCCTGTCGCAGGTGGTGGTGGTCGGTGCCTCGTTCGTCAACATGGGCGCCCACAACGTGATCGAGCCGCTGGCGCTGCGCAAGCCGGTGATGGTGGGGCCGAGCATCTGGGGCATTGAATACCCGGGCGTGGAGGCGCTGGAGGCCGGCGTGCTGCAACAGCACATGAACGTCGACAGCCTGGCCCGCGCCCTGACCGACCTGCTCACCTCGCCGCAGAAGCAGGCGCAGGCCACCGCCGGCGCCGAGGCCTTCTACGCCGAGCATGGTGGCTCGACCCGGCGCCACATGGCCGTGCTCAAGCCCTGGCTGGAGGCCCACGCATGACGCTGGCGCTGCGGGCCTATGTGGCGCTGTCGCACCTGCTGGCGCCGGTGTGGCATCTGGGCCTGAAGCACCGCCTGCGGCGCGGCAAGGAAACGCCGCGCAGCGTGCACCAGAAGCTGGGCCACGAATACGCCGACCGCCCCGGCGGCCCGCTGGTCTGGGGCCACGCAGTCGGCGTGGGCGAGGCCATGGCACTGGCCGGCCTGTTCGCGCGCCTGGCGCAGAGCCGGCCGGATGTGCGCTTCCTGATCACCACCACCGCCCGCACATCGGGCGATGCCCTGCGCCGCACCGGCTTGCCGCCCGCCGTGCAGCACCAGTTCGCGCCGGCCGACACGCCGGGGGCGGTGCGCCGCTTCCTCGACCACTGGCGGCCCGATCTGGCCGTGTGGTGCGAAATGGACCTCTGGCCCACCCTGATCGACGCCACCGCGGCGCGCGGCATTCCCCGGGTGCTGGTCAATGCCCGACTCAGCGATGCGTCCATGGCCCGGCGGCGGCGGGGCCGCTGGATCTACCGCGCACTGCTGCCCGGTTTTGACCGCCTGTTTGCCCAGAACGAGACCAGCGCAGCGCACCTGGTGGCGCTCGGGGCCGATCCGTCGCAGGTCACGGTGAGCGGCACCATCAAGTCGCTCACACCGCCCCTGGCCTGCGATGCCGACGACCTGGCGGCCTGGCTGGCCGCGCTGCGGACCCGCCCGGTGTGGCTGCTGGCCTCCAGCCACCCCGGCGAAGAGGCGCTGGCGCTGCAGGCCCACCAGCGGCTGCGCGAGCGGCATCCGGACGCGCTGCTCATCATCGCGCCGCGGGCACCGGCACGGGGCGGCGAAGTCGCCGGCCTGTGCCAGCCGCCAGCGCCCCTGCGCAGCGGCGGCTCGCACCTGCCCGACGACACGGCGGTGTACGTGGCCGACACCATCGGAGAAATGGGCCTGTGGTACCGCCTGGCCCCGGTCGCGCTGGTGGGCGGATCGTTCGCCACCGTGGGTGGCCACAACCCGCACGAACCGCTGGCCCTGGGCTGCCGCGTGCTGCACGGCCCGCATGTGTGGAACTTTGCCGAAAGTTACCAGCAGCTCGATGCCGCCGGCCTGAGCCTGCCGGTGGCCGATGACGCCGGGGTGGAGCGGGCGGTGGAAGCCGCCTGGGCCGGTGCTGCGACCCCCGGTGCCCGGCCACCGGAAGACGGCCGCGCCGCCGGTGTGCTGCAGCACCTGCTGGGCCTGCTGCCGCGCTGAAACGGCGCTGCAGCGCCCAGGCTTCAGTGGGCGGCGGCGCCCACCACCGCGTCGGGTTTGACCTGCCGCAACAGCGCCAGCATGTGGGCCTCGATGCGGTGCAGGGCTTCCACCGTCTGCCCCTCGAAACGCAGCACCAGCACCGGCGTGGTGTTGGAGGCGCGGATCAGACCGAAGCCATCCGGCCAGTCGATGCGCACCCCGTCGATGGTCGACAGCCGGGCCGGCGCATCCACCCGCACCTGCCCGACCAGCTGTGCCACCAGCGCATGCGGCTCGCCTTCGGCACAGGTCACGTTCAGCTCGGGCGTGCTGTGGCTGGTGGGCAGCGCCTCCAGCGTGGCACTGGCATCGGCATGGCGGCTGAGAATTTCCAGCAGGCGCGCCCCGGCGTAGGTGCCGTCGTCGAAGCCGAACCAGCGCTCCTGGAAAAAGATGTGCCCGCTCATTTCGCCCCCGAGCGGGCTGCCCAGTTCCTTCATGCGGGCCTTGATCAGCGAATGGCCCGTCTTGTAGATGTGCGGTGTGCCGCCGGCCGCCTCGATGGCCGGACCCAGCCGCTGCGAACACTTGACGTCGAACACGATGTCGCCGCCCGGCACCCGGCTCAGCACATCCTGCGAGAACAGGATCATCTGGCGATCGGGGTAGATGTTCTGACCCGAACGGGTGACGATGCCCAGCCGGTCGCCATCGCCGTCAAAGGCCAGACCCAGTTCTGCATCGGTGGCCGCCAGCGTGCGGATCAGGTCCTGCAGGTTCTCGGGCTTGCTGGGGTCGGGGTGGTGGTTCGGGAAATGGCCGTCCACCTCGCTGAACAGCTCGATCACCTCGCAGCCCAGGGCACGGAACAGGGCCGGGGCCGACGCACCGGCCACACCGTTGCCGCAGTCCACCACGATCTTCATCGGCCGGGCCAGCTTCACGTCGCCGGTGATGCGGTCCCGGTACGGTGCGGCGACATTGACGTGGCGCACCCGCCCGCCCTCGGCGTCCACCGCACCGTCCTGCTCGATCAGACGCCGCAGCGCCTGGATGTCCTCGCCGAAGATGGCGCGGCCGGCCAGCACCATCTTGAAACCGTTGTAGTCCTTGGGGTTGTGGCTGCCGGTGACCTGGATGCCGCTGCGGCACAGGGTGCTGGCCGCGAAGTACAGCATCGGCGTGGTGACCATGCCGAC
This sequence comes from Comamonadaceae bacterium, assembly GCA_013823485.1. GTDB lineage: Bacteria > Pseudomonadota > Gammaproteobacteria > Burkholderiales > Burkholderiaceae_C > Hydrogenophaga. The sequence goes on along the minus strand of PNMF01000034.1, from coordinate 11,485 downwards.
ATCGATCACCTCGATGCCGGCGCGCACCAGGCCACGGATGAGGGCTGCCGACAGCGCCGGCCCGGACAGGCGCCCGTCGCGCCCCACCGCCACCACCTGCTCGCCCTGCTGCCGCGCCACCGTGCCGAACGCCCGGCCCAGGGCCTCGGCCACCGCCTCGTCGAGCGTGGCGGGCACCACGCCGCGGATGTCGTAGGCCTTGAAGATGGACGCGGCAACCTGCATGCAATGCTCCCTGAAGGACAAAGCGGCGATTGTAGGAAGGCACGGGTTGCACAGGTCACCGGTCACAGGTCCGGAAACGGCCATCGAAGGGCCTGCGACGGGCCTACCATCTCGGCATGTCGACACGCAGCCGCCCGGCCCCGCCAGAACCCGACCGCTCCACCGGGCCGGACGACGCACGCTACCGGGCGCTGTGCTCGCGCGACCGGCGCTTCGATGGTCGCTTCTTCACCGGCATCACCAGCACCGGCATCTATTGCCGCCCGGTCTGCGCGGTGCGCACGCCACGCCGCGAGAACTGCCGCTTTTTCGACCATGCGGCACAGGCCGAGCAGGCGGGCATCCGGCCCTGCCTGCGCTGCCGGCCCGAACTGGCGCCGGCCGAGCGACCCTGGTCGACCCAGGACGCTGGCGACATCCTGCTGCAGCATGCGCTGCGCTGGCTCGACGACCCGGCCCAGCATCAGGTCAACGACGGCTCCACCCTGACCCGGCTGGCCGAACGCCTCGGCGTCAGCGACCGGCACCTGCGCCGCGTGTTCGCCCAGCATCTCGGCGTCTCGCCCTTGCAGGTGCTGCAGACCCGGCGGCTGCTTTGCGCCAAGCAGCTGCTCACCGACACCGCCCTGCCGGTGACCGAAGTGGCGCAGGCGGCCGGCTTCGGCAGCCTGCGCCGTTTCCATGCCGCGTTCCGCCAGCACTATGGGCTGCCCCCGCTGCAGATCCGCGCCAGCCGCGCGCCCACCCGGCAGCCGGGCGTGGTCTGGCTCGGCTGGCGTCCGCCGCTGGACCTGGAGAGCCTGCTGGGTTTTCTGGCCGCGCGTGCCCTGCCGGGCGTGGAGCTGGTCCAGCGCGCCGAGCTGCGCTACGCGCGCACGCTGTCGCTCAGCTCGGCCGGGCAGACCCACGCCGGCTGGTGCACGCTGCAGTTCGAACCGGAACGCGATCGGGTCGGGCTGCAGGTGAGCGAAGGCCTGCTGCCGGCCCTGCCGGCGGTGATGGTGCGGCTGCGCGCCCTGCTCGACCTCGATGCCGACCCGGCGGGCTTCACACCCGTGCTGGCACCCGCTTTCCCCGGCATCGGTGGGCTGCGGGTGCCGGGCGCGGTCGACGGCTTCGAGCTGGCGGTGCGGGCCATCCTGGGCCAGCAGGTCACGGTCGCGGCCGCGCGCACCTTGGCGGGTCGGGTGGTCGAGGCCTTCGGCGCGCCCTGCCCCGATCAGGCCGATGCGCCCGCGGGTCTGTTGCGCCTGTTTCCATCTCCCGCCCGTTTGCTGGAGGCGGATGCCGCCGAACGTCTGGGCCAGCTGGGCGTGGTGCGGCAGCGCCAGCAGGCCATCGTGGCACTCGCACACGCGGTGGCGCACGGCGGCCTCGACCTCTCGCCCCATGCGCCACTGTCCGCGACCCTGCAAGCATTGCAGGCGCTGCCGGGCATCGGGCGCTGGACCGCCAGCTACATCGCCATGCGGGCACTGCGCTGGCCGGACGCCTGGCCGCCCGGGGACGTGGTGCTGCTCGAAGCCCTCGCACCGCGTTCACTCGGCCTTTCGCCACGCGAGCGCCAGCGCCAGGCCGATGCGGCCGCAGCCGCCTGGCAGCCCTGGCGCAGTTACGCCGTCGTCCGCCTGTGGGCCGATCAATCACCCGCCTCCGTCGCCTCATGAAAACACCCGCCCCCTCCCGCCCCGTGGTCTGCACCGACCTGCCCACGCCACTTGGCCCGCTGTTGCTGGCCGCCACCGACAGCGGTCTGGCCGGCGCCTGGTTCCACGAAGGCCAGCGCGACACACCAGCCGCCGAGCAGGTGGCGCGATGGAAGCGCGACGCGGCACACCCTCTGCTGCACCAGGCGGCCGACCGGCTGGGGCGCTACTTTGCGGGCGAGCGCGTCGCCTTCGATCTGCCGCTGGACCTGGGCGCCGGCACCGCGTTTCAACAGGCAGTCTGGCAGGCCCTGTGCCTGATCGAGCCCGGGCGCACGGTCAGTTACGGCGACGTGGCCCGCGCCATCGGCCGACCGGCCGCCGTGCGCGCGGTGGGCGCCGCAGTGGGCGCCAACCCGGTGAGCGTCATCGTCCCGTGCCACCGCGTGATGGGGGCCAACGGCTCGCTCACCGGTTATTCTGGCGGGCTGCACCGCAAGGTGGCCCTGCTGGCGCTCGAGTCCGGCGAACCCCGGCTGATCTGATCGCCCGCTCTCTCACCCGTCCGATGCCACCCTTGCTCATCCTGGAATTCGTTGCGCTGGCGGCCCTCTGGGGCTCGTCCTTCCTGTTCATGCGCCTGGGCGCGACCGATCTGGGCATCGTGCCCACCGCCGGCCTGCGGGTCGGGCTGGCGGCGCTGTTCATGCTGCCGGTGTTTCTGGTGCCCGGCGTGTGGTCCGATTTCCGGCGCCGACTCGGGCCGATCCTGTTCGTCGGGCTGCTCAATTCCGGCATCCCGTTCATGCTGTTCGCCTTCGCGGTGATGCACATCCCGACCGGGCTGACCTCCATCCTGAACGCCACCGTTCCGCTGACCGGAGCGCTGGTGGCCTGGGTCTGGCTCCGCGAACGACCGGGTGCATCCCGCATGCTCGGCTTGGCCATCGGCTTCGCGGGCGTGTGCCTGCTGGTCATCGGCAAATCGGGATTGAGCGGGCTGGCCGCATCGTCCAGTCCGGTGGCGCTGCTGGCCATGGGGGCCTGCCTGCTGGCCACACTTTGCTACGGCCTGGCCGCCAGCTTCACCAAACGGCATCTGGGCGGTCTGCACCCGCTGGCCACCGCCAGCGGCAGCCAGATCGGCGCGGCGCTGGCCCTGGCCGCGCCCACCGCCTGGTTCTGGCCCGACACACCGGTGGGCCACACGGCATGGTTCGCCGTCATCGCTGTGGCCCTGCTCTGCACCGCCATCGCGTATGTGCTGTTTTTCCGCATCATCGAGAAAGCCGGCCCCAGCAAAGCCCTGACCGTCACCTTCCTGGTGCCGGTGTTTGCGCTGGCTTACGGGGCGTTGTTCCTGGACGAACGCATCACCGCCTGGATGATCGGCTGTGGGCTGGTGATCGTGTGCGGGACGGCCCTGTCCACCGGACTGGTGCGGGTGGGGTGGCTGGAGCGGCGGGCTGCCTGAGGGCAGCCCATCAGGACTGCCAACCGGGACGCCATAAAGCAAACGGGCTGCATGATCGCTCATGCAGCCCGTTCTGTGTCTGGCGGAGTGGACGGGGCTCGAACCCGCGACCCCCGGCGTGACAGGCCGGTATTCTAACCAACTGAACTACCACTCCTGGCAGTTGGCTTTCGTTCTTGCGAACCAAGTGCCACCACTTGTGCCTACGTGCCTTGCGGCATGTTTGGCGACCCTACGGGGATTCGAACCCCGGTACTCACCGTGAAAGGGTGATGTCCTAGGCCTCTAGACGATAGGGTCGTAACCTGGACTGGAATCTCGCATTGTAGCAGTGATCAGAGCTTGTTTTTCTGACCTTGCCGCCCTGCGCGACTCTGAATTGTGGTGGAGGTAAGCGGGATCGAACCGCTGACCTCTTGCATGCCATGCAAGCGCTCTCCCAGCTGAGCTATACCCCCACAGGGTTTGCCTTCAACTCACTTTGCTTTGCCTGCAACCTGCGTTTTTGCGCCGGTTGCTTGCGTTGCGTCGTGTGCATCAGCAAGCCTCAAATTATAGACCACTTTTCAGGCGTTCTGCAAACGCCCCACCACAACTTTTTTGTCGTGCAGTGCCAGCACCGCATCCAGCGATGGCGTCTGGGCCGTTCCCATCACCAGCACACGCACCGGCATGGCCAGCTGGGGCATCTTCAGACCGTGCTCGGCCAGCACCGCCTTGATGACCGCCGAGATCGCCGCCTTGTCCCAGTCGCAGGCTTCCAGCTGGCGGGCCAGCGACTGCACAGCAGGCCGCACCGCGTCGGTCACATGCTGCGCGCGCTCCGCAGCATCGGGCTGCACATCGGCATAGAACGCACGGGCCCAGCCGGCCAGCGCGACCGTGGTGTCGCAGCGGTCCTTGAAGAGGGCGCAGATGGCGGGCAGGCGATCGTCGGCCTGCACGCCGAGCCGTTGCAGCTGTTCTGCCACCAGCACCGCCAGCGCTGCGTCGTCCATGGCCTTGAGGTGTTGCGCATTGACCCAGCGCAGCTTGGCTTCGTCGAACTGCGCTGCGCTGCGGCCCAGGTGGTCGAGGTCGAACCACTGCAGGAACTGCCCGCGGCTGAAGATCTCGTCGTCGCCATGGCTCCAGCCCAGCCGGGCCAGGTAATTCACCATGGCATCGGGCAGGTAGCCTTCGTCCCGGTACTGGGTGACCGGCTTGGCGCCGTTGCGCTTGCTCATCTTCTCGCCCTGCTCGTTCAGCACGGTGGGCAGGTGCGCGTACACCGGCGGCTCATGGCCGAGCGCGCGGAAGATGTGGATCTGGCGCGGCGTGTTGTTGACATGGTCGTCGCCACGGATCACATGGGTGATGCCCATGTCGATGTCGTCGACCACCACACAGAAGTTGTAGGTGGGCGTGCCGTCGGGACGCGCGATCACCAGATCGTCCAGTTCGGCGTTGCCGATCTCGATGCGGCCCTTGACCTTGTCTTCCCAGACCACGCTGCCGCCCACCGGCGTGCGGAAACGCAGCACCGGCTGCACGCCTTCGGGCACCGGCGGCAGGGTCTTGCCGGGCTCGGGTCGCCAGGTACCGTCGTAACGCGGCTTCTCCTTGGCGGCCATCTGGCGCTCGCGCAGGGCATCGAGTTCGGCCACGCTCATGTAGCAGGGGTACACATGGCCGGCGGCCTTGAGCTGCTCCAGCACCGCCTTGTAGCGGTCCATGCGCTGCATCTGGAAGAACGGGCCTTCGTCGTGGTCCAGGCCCAGCCACTTCATGCCCTCGATGATCACGTCGACCGCGGCCTGCGACGAACGCTCCAGGTCGGTGTCTTCGATGCGCAGGATGAAGTCGCCCTGCTGAGAGCGGGCGAACGCCCACGGGTACAGCGCGGAGCGGATGTTGCCGAGGTGGATGAAGCCGGTCGGCGACGGTGCAAAACGGGTGCGTACTTTCACAGGATTCACAGGGTGTCCAGGCCGCGCGACAGGTCGGCTTTGAGGTCGTCGAGGTGCTCCAGGCCCACGGCCACGCGCACCAGGTTCTGACGGATGCCGGCGGCCTGTCGCTGGTCTTCGGTCAGGCGACCGTGCGAGGTGGTGCCGGGGTGGGTGATGATGGTCTTGACGTCGCCCAGGTTGGCGGTGACCGACATGAGCTGCGTGGTGTCGATGACATGGAAGGCGCGCCGCCGACCTTCTGCCGCATCGGGCGCCTTCACGTCGAACGACAGCACCGCACCGCCCATGCCCGATTGCTGGGCCATGGCCAGCTCGTGCTGCGGATGGCTCTTGAGGCCGGGGTAGTAGACCCGCTCCACCTTGGGATGCGCCTCCAGCCACTGCGCCAGTTCCAGCGCGCGGCGCGACTGCGCTTCCATGCGGATGCCCAGCGTCTCCATGCCCTTGAGCACGACCCAGGCGTTGAAGGGCGACAGGCTGATGCCGGCACTGCGCATGACCGGGATGAAGGTCTTGCGCACCAGGGCCTCGCTGGCGCACAGCGCGCCGGCCACCACACGGCCCTGCCCGTCGAGGTACTTGGTGCCGGAGTGGATGACGATGTCGGCGCCGAACTTCACCGGCTGCTGCAGCGCCGGTGAACAGAAGCAGTTGTCCACCGCCAGCAGGGCGCCCGCGTCGTGCGCGATGTCGGCCAGTGCACGGATGTCGCACACGTCGGTCAGCGGGTTGGTCGGCGTTTCGGCAAAGAACAGTTTCGTGGAGGGCCGCACAGCCGCCTTCCACTCGGCCACGTCGGTCTGCGAGACGAAGCTGGTCTCCACGCCGAAGCGGGCAAATTCGGTGCCCAGCAGCTTGATGGTCGAGCCGAACACCGAGCGCGAACACACCACATGGTCACCCGCCTTGAGCAGGCCCATGCACAACAGCAGGATGGCGCCCATGCCGCTGGCCGTGCCCACGCAGGCTTCCATGCCCTCCAGCGCGGCAAGCCGCTGCTCCATGCTGGCCACGGTGGGGTTGGAGAAGCGCGAATAGATGTAGCCGTCTTCCTCGCCGGCAAAGCGGCGGGCGGCGGTCTCGCTGTCCGGCTGGGTGAAGCTGCTGGTCAGGAACAGGGCTTCGGCGTTCTCGCCGTATTGCGTCTTGTCGACCGCCGCGCGCACCGCCAGCGTGTCGCGGTGCAGGCCTTCGGGCAGGGGCTTTCCGCTCATCAAGCCACCTGTGCGTTGGGCAGGGCCAGGCGGGAGGTGTCTTCGGTACCCTCTTCGGTCTGGTCGCGGCCCTGGTTGAGGCGGGCGATGTCTTCTGCGGTGATGTCACCGGTGACGTACTCGCCGTCGAAGCACGACGCGTCGAATCCGCCCAGATTCGGATTGAGCTGGCCCACGGCCTGCTTCATGGCGTCCACGTCCTGGTAGATGAGCGCATCGCAGCCGATGATCTGCCGCACCTCGTCCACCGTGCGGCCATGCGCCACCAGTTCGTCGGGCGTGGGCATGTCGATGCCGTACACATTGGGAAAGCGCACCGGCGGCGCAGCGCTGGCCAGGTAGACCTTGCGGGCGCCGGCATCGCGCGCCATCTGCACGATCTCGCGGCTGGTGGTGCCGCGCACGATGGAATCGTCCACCAGCAGCACGTTGCGGCCCTTGAACTCGCTGCCGATCACGTTGAGCTTCTGGCGCACCGACTTCTTGCGCACCGACTGGCCCGGCATGATGAAGGTGCGGCCCACATAACGGTTCTTCACGAAGCCTTCCCGGTAGGGCAGACCCAGCAGCTGGGCCAGCTCCATGGCGCTGGGTCGCGACGACTCGGGGATGGGGATCACCACATCGATGTCGTTCGGCGGCACGGTGGAGATGACGCGTTTGGCCAGCGTGGCACCCAGGTTGAGGCGGGCCTGGTAGACCGAGATGCCGTTGATGACCGAGTCCGGACGGGCCAGGTACACGTACTCGAAGATGCAGGGCTTGAGCGCCGGTGCGCTGGCGCATTGCTCCGACGACACCTGGCCCTGCAGGTCGACGAACACCGCCTCGCCGGGCGCCACGTCGCGCTCCAGCTCGAAGCCGGTGCCTTCCAGCGTGACCGATTCGCTGGCCAGCATGACGTTGTCGCCCTGGCGGCCCAGGCACAGCGGGCGGATGCCGTACGGGTCGCGGAACGCGAGCAGACCGTGGCCGGCGATCAGCGCCACCACCGCGTACGAGCCGCGCACGCGCTGGTGCACGCCGCGCACCGCCGCAAACACGTCGGCCGGCTTGAGGGTGAGGCCACGGGTGACCTTTTCGAGTTCGTGCGCCAGCACGTTCAGCAGCACCTCGGAGTCGCTCTCGGTGTTGATGTGGCGGTGGTCGGTCTGGAACAGCTCCTGCTTGAGCGCGTGGGCGTTGGTGAGGTTGCCGTTGTGCACCAGCACCAGACCGAAGGGCGCGTTCACATAGAAGGGCTGCGCCTCCTCTTCGCTGAAGGCATTGCCGGCGGTGGGGTACCGCACCTGACCCAGGCCGCAGTTGCCGGGCAGGGAGCGCATGTTGCGGGTGCGAAAGACGTCGCGCACCATGCCCTTGGCCTTGTGCATGAAGAACTTGCGTCCCTGCTGCGTGACGATGCCGGCCGCGTCCTGACCCCGGTGCTGCAACAGCAGCAAGGCGTCATAGATGAGCTGATTGACCGGGTCCTGGCTGACCACACCCACGATTCCACACATGTCGGGATCCTTCGAAAAATCTTTACGGTATGTAGGCTGCCACCGTCTGTGGCAGCAGCGGGCGCAATTCGTGCAGCGTGGCCGACAGCAGGCGTCCGCCTTGCGATTCGGTCCACCAGGCGGCGTCGTGCATGCCCAGCATGTTCACCACCAGGGCCAGGGCCAGCAACAGCACGGCGCCACGGGCCAGGCCGAAGCCGCCGCCCAGGATGCGGTCCACCGGGCGCAGGCCGACGCTGGTCACGGCCTTCTGCACCAGCCAGGCCACCAGACCGCCGGCAAAGACCACGGCGATGAACACCAGCACGAAGCCGATGGCCAGCCGCAGCGGCTCGGAAAGGCTGTCGGACGGCAGCCAGGCCGCCACATCGGCGGCATAGATGGGGGACAGCACGAAAGCCGCGATCCAGCCAGCCACCACGATCACCTCGTACATCAGCCCGCGCCACAGCCCGATCAGGACCGACAGCAGCAGGATCAGCAGCATGACGATGTCGAGGGCAACCATGTCGGCCTCAGAGGGTGAGCACCGCCGCCGGCAGGCCCAGGGCCTTCACGCGGGCAGCGGCCTTGTCGGCGTCGGCACGGGTGTCGAACGGGCCGACCCGCACCCGGGTGCGTTTGCCCTCAGGGGTGCTGGCGGTGTGCACGTAGGTTTTCAGACCCGCCTTCTCCAGCTTCTGGCGCACGTCGCGCACCCGGTCTTCATCGGCATAGGCGCCCACCTGCACCACCAGCCGGGCGGTGGCGGCCGGACTGGCGGCCGGACTGGCGGCCTTGGGATCGGGCTGGCCCTTGAGCAGGGCTTCGGCGCGGGCGGCCTCGGTGGCGGCGGGGCGGGCCGGAGCGGGCGCGGGCGCGGGGGTGGGTGCGGGGGCCTGGGCGGGGACTGGTGGAGCGACAGGAGCCGGCGCGGGCGACGGCGCAGAGGCAGGTGTGGAAGCAGGTGCGGAGGCGGTCCCGGTCGCAGTGGACGGGGCCGACGCCACCTTGGGAGCCGCCTCGGCCGGCTCAGTGATCATGGGCAGCTTGCCGCCGGCGGGCGCGCTGGCCGCAGGGGCCACGGCGGATGCGGGCGCCTTGGCCGCCGGGGACGGCGTGCTGCGGGCCGGAATCTCGATCGGGATGTCGACCGGTATCGGGCGTGGCTGGGTGTCGAAGAGCAGCGGGAAGCCGATGACGCCGACCGCCACCAGCACGCTGGCGCCGATCAGGCGATGGCGCGCGCGCCGGCGCACCGCATCGATGGTGGGGGTGGGTGCATTGCCCGAGGGGCCGGAGCGGGGGTTGACCATGCGGTGGGGGACCAATTCGCCATCTACGGCTGGCGGTGGCGCGGGGCTGGCCGGGGCATCAGCCCTTCAGGTGCTTGGCGGCCAGCCGGGGCACCCCGTCCTGCAACACACCGCCCACCGTGTGGAAGGAACCAAAGACCACGATTCTATCAGCGGGGTCTGCCGCAGCCACGGCCGCCGCCAGTGCCGCACGGGGGTCCGGGTAGCAGCCCGCCACCCGGGCAGCGGGGCCGGGCCGGCCTTCAACCGCCGTGGCCACCACCCCGGCCAGATCGCGCGCCGGCAGGGCCCGGGGCAGCGGCAGATCGGTCAGGTACCAGTGGTCGATGACCGGGGCGACGCGGGCGATCATGGCCGAGAGGTCCTTGTCGGCCATGGCGCCGAACACCGCGTGGGTGCCGGGGTAGAAGCCCATGGCGTCCAGGTTTTCGGCCAGCGCGGCCACCGAATGGGGGTTGTGGGCCACGTCCAGCACCAGGGTCGGGTTGCCGGGCACGATCTGGAAGCGGCCGGGCAGCTCCACCAGCGCCAGCCCGGTGCGCACCGCCTGGGCCGTGACCGGCAGTCGCGGCCGCAGCGCTTCGATGGCCGCCAGCACGCCCGAGGCATTGACCAGCTGGTTGGCGCCGCGCAGTGCCGGGTAGGCCAGGCCGGGGTACCGGCGGCCGCTGCGGTTGGGGTGGGTGGCCCAGCCCCATTGCTGCTGGTCGCCGGCAAAGTGGAAGTCCAGCCCCAGGCGCCACAGGTCGGCGCCGACCTCCAAGGCACGGTCCAGCACGCTCTGCGGCGGCGTGGGGTCGCTGACCACCACCGGGCGACCGGTGCGCATGATGCCGGCCTTTTCACGGCCGATGGACTCGCGGTCCGGGCCGAGCAGGGCCATGTGGTCCAGCGCGATGCAGGTGATGACGGCGCAGTCGGTGTCGATGATGTTGACCGCGTCCAGCCGGCCACCCAGCCCTACCTCCAGGATGACCACGTCCACCCCGGCGCGCGCCAGCGTGCGCAAGATGGCCAGGGTGGTGAACTCGAAATAGGTCAGGCTGACCTCGGGCTGGTCGGGGCCCTGCCCGCGCCGGGCCTGCTCGACCTCGGCCATGGCCGGCACCAGATCGGCCGCATCGACCGGACGGCCGTCGACGCGGCAACGTTCCTCGAAATGCACCAGGTGCGGCGAGGTGTAGAGCCCGGTGCGGTAACCGGCCTGGCCGTAGATGGATTCCAGCATGGCGCAGGTGCTGCCCTTGCCGTTGGTGCCCGCCACGGTGATGACCGGGCAGGGCATGGCGAGCGCCATGCGACGGGCCACGGCCTGCACCCGTTCCAGCCCCATGTCGATGGCCTGCGGGTGCAGCCGTTCGGCATGGGCGAGCCAGTCGGCCAGGGTGACGGGGTGGTCGGGAACGGGTAGGTCGAGCATGGGCGGGATTGTCCCATCGGTGCGGGCAGGCCCCGGGCGTCGGGGACAATCCGGGCCATGAACGCCACCCCCACCCCATCCACCGTCACGGTGTTCGGCATACCGAACTGCGACACCGTCAAGAAGGCCCGGACCTGGCTCCAGGCCCAGGGCATCGAGCACCGGTTCCACGACTTCAAGAAACAGGGTGTGCCGCCCGACGCGCTGGACCGCTGGCTGGCGGCCGCCGGCTGGGAAGTGCTGGTCAATCGCAAGGGCACCACCTGGCGCGGCCTGGACGAAGGCCTGCGGGCCGGCGTGACCGACGCCGTCTCGGCCCGCACCCTGCTGCTGGAGCACGCCAGCGTGATCAAGCGGCCAGTGGTCGAATGGGCCGATGGCCGCATCACCGTGGGCTTCGACCCGCAGGCCTGGGCGGCTGCCTAAAATCGAGGGTTTCGCCCCTCCCCACCGAACCACCCCTGCACCCATGACCACCACCCAATTCAGCGGCGTGACCGTCGCCACCCAGGCCAACGTGTACTTCGACGGCAAGTGCGTGAGCCACGGCATCACCCTGGCCGACGGCACGAAGAAGTCGGTCGGCGTGATCCTGCCGGCCACCCTGACCTTCAACACCGGCGCCCCTGAAATTATGGAATGCGTGGCCGGCTCCTGCGAATACCTGCTGGCCGGCAGCAGCACCTGGGTGAAAAGCGGCCCCGGCGACAAGTTCGATGTGCCCGGCAACAGCAGCTTCCAGATCCGCGTGACCGAG
>PNMF01000033.1 GCA_013823485.1 Comamonadaceae bacterium | reverse complement strand
ACGCAGCCGCCGTGTTCGCCGAGATCGAACAGACCAAGAAGAATTTCCGCACGCTGGAAACCCTGGGCGTGCCGGTGGTGAGCTGCATCAACGGCGCGGCCCTCGGCGGTGGCTGGGAGGTGGCGCTGGTGGGCCACCACCGCATCGCAGTGGACAACCCGAAGATCCAGCTCGGCCTGCCGGAGATCACGCTGGGACTGATTCCTGGCGCCACCGGCATCACCAAGATGGTCCGGCTGCTGGGCCTGACGGGCGCCCAGCCCTACATCCTGGAGAGCCAGCTGTTCAACCCGCGCCAGGCGCTCGACCTGGGCCTGGTGCACCAGCTGGTGGCCACCGATGGCGACCTGCGCCCCGCCGCACTCGCCTGGATTGCAGACCACCCGAGCGCCCGTCACCCGTGGGACGAGAAGGACTACCGGATGCCCGGTGGCTCGCCCGCCAGCCCCAAGCTGGCCGGCATGCTGAGCGTGGCCCCGGCCGTGCTGAAGCAGAAGACCCGTGGCCTGTACCCGGCCCCGGAAGCAGCGCTGGCCGCCATGGTGGAGGGCGCGCTGGTCGACTTTGACACCGCCACCCGCATCGAGAGCCGGTACCTGGCCGGGCTGATCGTCAGCCCGGTGGCCAAGGCCATGATCAACACCTTCTTCTTCCACATGAACGCCATCAAGGGCGGGCATTCGAGGCCGAAGGACGTGCCGCGCTTCAAGCCGGCCAAGGTGGGCATTCTGGGCGCCGGCATGATGGGCGCCGGCATCGCCTACGCCCAGGCCAGCAAGGGCATCGCCACGGTGCTGAAGGACGTGAGCCGCGAACAGGCCGAAAAGGGCAAGGCGTACAGCGCAAAGATCACCCAGCCCCGGGTCGACAAGGACCGCATGAACCCGCACGACCAGCAGGCCTTGCTGGACCGCATCACCGCCACCGACAGCGCGGCCGAGCTGGCCGGCTGCGATCTGATCATCGAGGCGGTCTACGAAAACCGCGAACTCAAGGCCCGGGTCACGCAGGAGGCCGAAGCGCAGCTCGCACCCGGCGGCTTTTTCGCCAGCAACACCTCCACCCTGCCCATCGGGGGTCTGGCGCAGGCCAGCCGCGACCCCTCGCGCTTCATCGGCATCCACTTCTTCAGCCCGGTGGACAAGATGAAGCTGGTCGAGATCATCCGCGGCCGGCAGACCAGCGACGAGACCGTGGCCCGCGCCTACGACTATGTGCAGGCGCTGGGCAAGCTGCCCATCGTGGTGAACGACTCGCGCGGCTTCTACACCAGCCGCACCTTCGGCACCTATGTCATGGAAGGCGCAGCCATGCTGGGCGAAGGCATTCCGGCGCCGGTCATCGAGAACGCTGCAGTGCAGGCCGGCATGCCGGTGGGCCCGCTGGCGGTGCTGGACGAGACCGCGCTGTCGCTCTCGGTGCATGTGCTGGACCAGACCCGGGCCGACTTCGCCACAGAGGGCCGCACCTACCTGGCCAGCCCGGGCGAGCTGCTGGTCGAGCGCATGGTGAAGGAGCTGAATCGCCCCGGCCGCGCCGGCGGCGGCGGCTTCTACGACTACCCCCAGGGCGGCCGCAAGCACCTATGGCCCCAGCTCAAGCCGCTGTTCGAGCGCGCCGATGTCGCCTGGGACCTGCAGACGGTGAAAGACCGCCTGCTCTACCGGCAGGCAGTGGAGACCGCCCGGTGCCTGGCCGAAGGCGTGCTGACCACGGTGCACGACGGCAACATCGGCTCCATCTTCGGCATCGGCTTCCCGGCCTGGACCGGCGGCGCCCTGCAGTTCATCCACGGCATGGGCGTGGACCGGTTCCAGGCGCGCTGCGCCGAACTGGCCGCCCGCCACGGCGCCGGCTTCGCGCTGGACGCCACCACCCTCGACGCGCTGCGCCGGCACCAGCCGGTGTGGTGAATCTCCCCTCCTCCCTCCTCCCTCCGATTGCTTTCATGACCCGACTGCTCGACAAAGTCAGCCTCATCACCGGTGCCGCACAGGGCATCGGCTTGGCCACCGCCCTGCGTTTTGCCCGTGAGGGCGCCACCGTCATCGTCTGCGACGTCAAGGCCACGGCGGTCGACGAAGCGGTGCGCCAGTGCCAGGCGCTGGGCGCCCGTGCCGAAGGCCATGTGCTGGACGTGACCGACCGCGCCCGGGTCGACGCGGTGGTGGCCGATGTGCTGGCCCGCCACGGCCGCATCGACGTGCTGGTGAACAACGCCGGCATCACCCAGGACGCGCGGCTGCAGAAGATGACGCTGGAGCAGTTCGACCGCGTGATCGACGTCAACCTGCGCGGCGTGTTCCATTGCGCCCAGGTGGTGGCCGACGCCATGGTGCGGCAAGGCTCGGGCGTGATCCTGAACGCCTCCTCGGTGGTCGGCATCTACGGCAACTACGGCCAGACCAACTACGCCGCCAGCAAGTTCGGCGTGATCGGCTTCACCAAGACCTGGAGCCGCGAACTCGGGCCCAAGGGCATCCGGGTGAACGCGGTGGCCCCGGGCTTCATTGCCACGCCCATCCTGAACACCATCCCGGAGAAGGTCATCGGCGAGATGGAGCAACGCGTGCCGCTGCGCCGGCTCGGCCAGCCCGAGGAAATTGCCAGCGTCTACGCCTTCCTGGCCAGCGACGACGCCAGCTACATCAACGGCGCGGTGATCGAGGTGTCGGGCGGCATGTCGGTGTGAGGCTGCGGCGGTCGGAACACCGCCACAGGCCCGTGAAGGCCTTCACACATCATCGACCGGCGTCTGACGAGAGACGCCAGCGGCCGGACTCGGCGGCGCTGCATGTAACAGAATCTGGGTCACGTGTTACAAATACGTCCGGTCATCATGCAAATTGCCCCCCTGCCCCCCAACGAAACCGCCCGGCTGGCCCGCCTGCGGAGCCTGGGCATCCTCGACACCCTGCCGCAGCAGGCCTACGACGACATCTCCGCCCTGGCCATGGCCATCTGCAAGACGCCCATGGCCTACATCGGCTTCATCGACGCCGACCGCGAATGGCTGAAGGCCCGCAACGGGCTGGACGTGGTGGAAGCGCCGCGCGACATCACGCTGTGCGCCCACGCCATCCTGGAGCCCGACCGGGTCATGGTGGTCGAGGACACCCTGCAGGACCCCCGGTTTTCCGACAACCCGCTGGTCACCGGCGACATGGGCCTGCGGTTTTACGCCGGCGCCCCGATCGTCACCTCCGACGGCATGGCGGTGGGCACCGTCTGCGTGATCGACCGCACCCGCCGCCAGCTCGATCCGGTGCAGGTCGACGCGCTGCGCAAGCTCTCCGGCCTGGTCAGCACCCTGCTCGAACACGAACGCAGCCGCCAGGCCGAAGCCCATGCGGAAGCGGTCTCGGCCCACCAGCGCAACGAACAGCTGGTGGCCATGATCACCGCCGGACTGGACGCGCAGGCCTACATCGACCGCGACCTGATCTACCGCCACGCCAACCAGCGGTACCTGGAGTACCACGGGGCCAGCGCCGATCAGGTGATCGGCTGCAGCGTCCTGCAGCTGCTGGAACACGACCCGGGGGTCGGCCTGGTGGTGGACAACCTGCGCCAGGCGCTGCTGGGCAAGCCGGTGCACTACCAGCGCCTGGGCCACTACAGGGGCAGCGGTGACCGCCACGTGGAGGTGGCCATGCTGCCGGTGTTCGACGACACCGGAACCGTCACCGGCGTGGTCAAGCGGGTGCACGACATCGAGAACCTCAAGCGCAACGAAGCCCAGCTGCGCGACACCATCAGCCTGCTCGAACGCAAGACCCTGGAGCAGCAACGCTTCATCCAGGTGATCTCGCACGACCTGCGCGAACCGATCAATTCCATCAACAACTTCAGCTCGCTCCTGACCACCGACCACGCCCCCGGCTGGCCCGCCGAGGCGCAGCGCTACCTGCAGTTCGTCAACCAGGGCGGAGCGCGCATCAGCCAGCTGCTCGACGACCTGCTTCGCTATGTGCGGATGGACAAGCACCGGGTGGAGTTCGGCGATGTCGACACCGGCCTGCTGGCGCAGCAGGTGCGCGACGACCTGACCGCCGCCCTGCAGCGCACCGGTGGGCAGATCGAGATCGGCCCGATGCCGGTGGTGCGGGGTGACGCGAGCCTGCTGCGCCTGCTGCTGCAGAACCTGGTCGAGAACGGCCTGAAGTTCACCCGCCCGGGCCAGAAGCCGCATGTGCGGCTGAGCCACGAAGCCCACCCCGACCACTGGCTCATCCGGGTCGAGGACGACGGCATCGGCATACCCCCGGAACACCACTCCGCCGTGTTCGACATGTTCAAACGGCTGCACAACCGCAAGGTGTACGCCGGCTCCGGCCTGGGCCTGTCGATCTGCCGACGCATCGCCGACATGCACGGCGGCCGCCTGCTGCTCGAATCCGAGCCCGACCACGGCTGCCGCTTCACCCTGCAGCTGCAGCGCCAACCCGACACCGCCCAGCCATGAGCCGAATGCCCCGCCCCGAACGCTTCATCCTGATCGACGACAACGAAGCCGACAACGTGTTCCACGAGATCATGATCCGCCGCGCCGGCTTCACCGGCGATGTGCTGATCTTCGACAACGGCGTCGATGCGCTGGAGTTCATGCGCCACGACGAACTGCGGCTGCCGACCTGCATCTTCCTGGACATCAACATGCCCATGCTCGACGGTTTCGAGGTGGCGGTGCAGGCGGCGCCGCTGCTGGAAGGGCGCGAGACCACGGTGCTGGTCATGCTGACCTCCTCCGGCTCGCCGCAGGACCGTGACCGGGCCGCACAGATCCCGGTGATCAGCGGCTACGTGACCAAGCCGCTGGCCGCCGCCGTGGTGCGGGACATGCTGTCGGCGTGAGCGCCGAGCCGTCTGCACAAGGCCCCGGCTCCTGCCGCGAGCTGTTCCTGGCCTTCACCTGGCTGGCGCTGCAGGGCTTCGGCGGCGTGCTGGCGGTGGTCCAGCGGGAGCTGGTCGACCGGCGCCGCTGGCTGACCCGGGAGCAGTTCGTCGATGACTGGGCCATGGCCCAGCTCATGCCGGGGCCGAATGTGGTCAACCTGTCGATGACGATCGGCGACCGCCACTTCGGTCCGCGCGGCGCGCTGGCCGCCCTGGCCGGCATGCTGGCCGCACCGCTGCTGGTGGTGCTGCTGGTGGCCATCCTGTGGTCGCAGGTGGCGGCCCATCCGCTGGCACAGGGCGCGCTGCGGGGCATGGGGGCGGTGTCGGCCGGGCTGGTGATGGGCGCCGGCCTGCGCCTGATGGGCGCCCTCAAGACCAACCCCATGGGCCCGGCCGCCTGCGGCCTGCTGGCCCTGACCAGCTTCGTCATGGTGGCCTGGCTGCGCTGGCCGCTGATGGTGGTGCTGCCGGTGCTCGGCCTGGCGGCCTGCAGCTCGGCCTGGTGGCGGCTGGGCCGCATGCCGGAAGGCCCTGCGTCATGACGGCCATGGAACCCACCTGGCTGAACTGGCTGGGCCTGTTCGTGCAGCTCATGGGGCTGTCGCTGCTGGCCATCGGCGGTGCCATCACGGTGGCGCCGGACATGCACCGTTATCTGGTGCTGCAGCAGGGCTGGCTGAGCGACGCCGACTTCACCACCGCCATCGCGCTGTCCCAGGCCGCGCCGGGGCCGAACGTGCTGTTCGTGGCGCTGCTGGGCTGGCAGGTAGGCCTGCAGTCGGGTGGCGGGCCGGGTGGCGGCTGGACGGCCTGGGGGCTCGGGCTGGTGGGGGTGGCGGTCAGCATGGTGGCGATCCTGCTGCCCTCTTCCCTGCTCAGCTACAACGCGGCGCGCTGGGTGCACCGCCACCGCGAAAAGCGGGCCGCCCGGGCCTTCCGGGCCGGCATGGCACCGGTGGTGATCGCCTTGCTGGTGGCCACCGGCTGGCTGCTGGTGGCCACGCACGACCAGCCGACCCGCGACTGGCCCTTGTGGCTGGTGACGGCGGTGTGCGCGCTGCTGGTCTGGCGCACGCGGCTGCACCTGCTCTGGATGATCGGGGCCGGGGCGCTGCTGGGCGTGACAGGCTGGGTCTGACGCCCGCCTGAAGACGCGGGGTCAAGCGCCGGTGGGCCAGCTCAGCGCGGGGTGCTGGCCAGCATCTCGGCGGCCTTCGGATCGATGAACTTCTCGCGGCTGGGCTCGATGCATTCCTGCACGCTGCGGGCGGCCACCTTCTTGCCGGGGCCATCGGCCATCGGCACCCGGTCGGCCAGGCGGCGGGCGGCCTGCTTGTCGAGCGCATCCACGAACAGCAGCCGTGGCTTGCCCGAAGGCAAGGTGGTGGCACACACGAACTCCTTGAGGTCGCGCACCGGTTGGGATTGGGCCGCCAGGGGCAGGGACAAGCCCAGGCCAGCCATGAGCGCACAGGCGGTGTGGAAGGTCCGGTTCATCGTGTTCTCCCTTGGGGGTTCACCAGCAGCTGGCGGCGCCGGGGCCGGTGGCGGTTTTGGTTCCGGCAGAGCTGAGCGAGAAGCTGGTGCAGGCGGTATCGGCCAGCTGCCCGCCCACCGGCGTGGCCGTCAGCACGTAGCAGCGGGTCAGGGCCACGCCGCCGGCGCATTGCGCCGCGTCGATGGTGTAGAAGCCGTCGGGCGAGCGCGCCGGGTCGGCCGCATAGCCCAGGTCCTGCATGTTGGTGGTGAAGGTGGAGCGGTTCAGGATGAACTGCTGCTGCCGGTTGGCGGCGTCCAGCAGCGCTGCGCGCGCGTCGCTGCGCCGGCTCTTCTGGACATAGCTGTTGTAGCTGGGCAGCGCCACCGCGGTCAGGATGCCGATGAGGGCCACCACGATCATGACCTCCACCAGCGTGAAGCCGCGTGACCGGCGTTCGGCGTGTCGGGACCTGTGCATGGGATCAATACTCCTGTTCATACCGGAAGGTGGGCACCACCGGTCTCAGGCCGCGCGGACCGCACAACATGCCGGCGCCGCACTGGTTGCCCCCCGCACCCTGCGTGCCTGCGGCAGGGCCACCACCGGCCGGGAACAGCAGGCGGATCTGCTGGTCGCGGGCGAAGTACAGCGAGGGCGAATCCGGCACGGTCGAGCCCAGCAGCACCGAGCGGTCGGCCGTTGCCAGCGTTCCGTTGCCGTTGAAGTCGATCGTGGCCGAGCCGTCCTGCAGGTTCAGCGCGTACAGACGTGCCGTGCCGGCGGAAGGTTCGCAGATGTTGGCGTTGGTGGTCTGCGAGTTCGGCGAGAAGGTGGTGAAGAAGGTGATGCCGCGCAGCGTGGTGGCCGCCGAGAGCGACTTCTCGCCCACGCTGGCATTCAGGGTCACGAACCAGCCCATCGAATTGGTCAGGCCGTTGCGGGCCAGCTCGCGCTGCTCGGGCGTACCCACCTGGATCAGGTTGGCCGTGGCGTCGAACAACGACTTGGCGGTGTTCGGCGCATCGGTGATCGGCAGTTTGCAGCGGTTGTCCCGGCTCGGGTTGACCGTGTCGGTGCACTGGGCGGTGGTGGGCGCGTCGGTGGTGTACGGGGCGACCTGGTAATCGCGCAGCATGTAGAACCGGTCGGTGTTGTCCACCGCCTTGGGGTTGGTGCGGTCGCCGCTGCCCAGCAGCACGGCGTCGAAGGCACGGCCCTTGAAGGTGGTTCGCACCACATCGACCTCGCTGAGGAAGCGGCGGTCGCCGGCATGGCGGGCGGGGTCGGTGGTGGACACCGACGCCAGGCTGGCCAGCTGAGTCACGCGCCAGCGGTTCTGCTCGGTGGCCTGGGTCGGTCGGGTGTTGCCCGTCAGATCCAGGCGCCACACGTTGCCGCCCACATCGGGCATGTAGATGCGGTCGGCGATGCTGTCGCCGTTGCTGTCGATCACCGCCGGCGGCGCCACCATCGAATGCGCAAAGGCGAACTGCTTGTTGGTGGCGCTGTTGGCAGCGGGCGTGGCGCTCCAGACCAGGGCACCAGTGGCCGCATCGACGATGTAGACGCCACGGCCCACCGGCGCGGGCGAACCGGCGGCCAGCTGGGCAGCCGTCAGGTCTTCGGAAACCGTGGCCAGGGGCGCCTTGTCGTAGACGCTGTCGTAACCGCCGCCGAAGATCAGCACCGGCAGGCGCACCCCGCTGGCGTTCACATAACCGGGCACCGTGGTCACCACCGGCACCGACCAGGTCTGACCCAGCTCCGAGAAGCCGGCCGTGGCATTGCTGATGCGCCACAGGAAGGTCGGGTTGGCCGGATCGGTCACATCCATGGCGTACATGGCGCGGCCACCCCGGCGCAGGCCGAAGAAGATGTACATCTTGTCGCCGTCGGTGGCCTTGATGGAGCCGTCCTGGTTGGCGTCGAACCGGTAGGACACCACCGGTGCATCCACCCCCCAGACCTTGTTGCCGCCCAGCAGGTCGTCCTTGCGGGCCTTGAACACCTTGGTGAGTTCCTTCGGGAAGAAGGCCCAGTTCTCGTCGCCGTTGGCGGTGTCGAACATGTGCAGGAAGCCGGCATTCGTGCCCACCACCACACGCAGGTCGGGGTTGGCGGCCGAATAGGCGCTGGTGCGGGCACCGTAGTTCAGCACCAGCGGGCGGCTGTGGACGATGTCGCCCATCACCCAGTCGCGGCGGGCCGTCTTGCTGGCATCGGTCCAGCCGCGCGCCCAGGCGATCAGGTCGGAAAACTCGGTGGCGCTGCCCACGTCGAACAGGGTGTGCAGCGCGCTGTCGGTGGCGACGCTGTAGGTGGTGCGGTGCAGGTTGGTGGTGTTGAAGTCCTGCAGCGCGCCGTTGGTGCCGGTGTTGGTCTTGATGACGCGGGTGTCGGGGTCGCGCGCCGCCAGCCGGGCACCGACGCCGCCCTGCTGCACCGATGGGCCGTCGGCCGAGCTGCCCCAGAAGGTGACGGCCGAATCCTTGATGAACCCGGTCTGCGAATCGATGGCTTCAGCGTTGGTGCTGTCCACCAGTGCGGCAGACCCGTTGGCCGCCACACGCACCTTGAGCTTCTTGATGTTGCCCGGCCAGTTCACGCCGGTGGTGGGGCGGAACATGGCGTAGAAGACATCGTCCCGGCTTTCGGTGCGGGTGAACGAATCCACGGCCACGGCCGGCGAGGTGAAGGCGGCGTTGGTCGACAGGATCGAGGTGATCGCGCCCTGGAAGGCGGTGGTCAGCTCCTCGGTGTTGTCGGCGGTGTAGTACTGGCCGCCGCCACGGGTGGCGGTGTCGCTGAGCAGCGTCTGGTTGGTGGCAAAACCGATGGTGTAGGTGACCGCGCGCTGGATGCCGTTGGTGGCCACGCCGTCCAGGTCGGCGTTGTACATGTGCTCGGCGAGCGTAGGCATGCAGTTCTTCACCGAGCCGTAGGTGCCGCAGGTCTTGCCGGTCAGGGTCTCGATCAGGGTGTCGGCCGCGGCGTCCTGGGTGGGCGCGCCGTCGGTCATCAGGATGACGTAGACGTACTGGCAATCACCCACCGGCGAGATGTAGGTACCGGTGGCCCGTTCGGCCAGCAGGTCGCGCGCCGGACCGTCGCGGTTGAAGGTGTCCTTCTCGGTACCGAAGAACACCCGGTCACCCGACAGGTACCGGTAGGCCTCGTACATGCTCTCGCACAGCGGCGTGTTGCCACCCGGGGTCAGCTGGTTGACCAGGTCGACCACGTTTTGCCGCTGCAGGGCCGACGAGTTCTCGATGATGCGCCGGATGATCCGGCCACCGTCGGTGCTGGTGCTGGTGTTGTAGTTGTAGGTGGCCAGACCGAAGTCGATGTCCGGGTTGCTGTTGACGATCTCGGTGATGACGCCCTGGGCCACCTCCATCCGGGTGCGGTCGACCAGGGTGGTGCTGTACCACCAGTTCATGTAGTTGGCGGTGTAGAGGCGGGCAATGGTCCAGTTGTCGTCGATGCTGGTCGTCCGGTTGCCGTAGCCATTGGTGGCGCCGTTGCGGGGATAGCCGTTGGCCTGCCCGCTCCCGTTGCGGTTGTCCTCGGCGTTGATGTCGGCCTGGCAGTCGATGTGGATCAGGGTGCGGTTGGTGTTGCCCAGGGCGCTCCAGTCCGTGTTGTTGGTGGTGTACATGCCGAACCGGGTGCTGCTGTAGAGCCCGTTGGCGGTCAGCGAGCTGTAGGAGCTGAAGCAGCGGTTGATCGACTCGGGGAACCAGTTGTTGGTGTTGGCGGCCGGCGGACCACCACTGTTCCCGGTCGCCCAGTACAGGCGCCCCGCCTCGATGCCCGGCACCGTCGGGTAGGTCTGGTTACGGTCGTAGGCCGGCTTGCGCTGCGCCACCGTGTCCATGGAGCCGGAGTTGTCAAAGATGATCAGCACCTTGGGCCGGGTGTTGCTGTTCTCGTTGTCGGCACGGAACACCTCGGTCTCGTCGGCCTGTGCCAGCGGCAACAGCATGAAACCTGCACACACGGCAGTCAGGACGCGCGGCAGCATGCGCCAGCCGGGAATGGTTTTCTGGAACATGGTTTTTCTCCTGGATCAGGGCGCGGTGCGCCCGATGACCTCTGCAAAGACACCTTCATCGACCTTGGTGCGGGCGAAATCGGAGGTGTGCTCCGACTCGATGCGGTAGTGGTCGCAGACGATGATGCGTGCGCTGGTGCCGGACTCGTTGCGCGGGCAGCTGCCCTCGCGCACCGTGTTCACCACATTCAGGTCGATGGCGTCATCACCCCGGTTGGTGACATTGACCAGCGGATTCGGATTGACCCCCGCCAGCGGATCGGCATTGCTGGTGCCGTTGAGCAGGGCCGGCGTGTCGAAGATCGCCTTGATCAGGGCCGAGGTGCCGGCTTCGGCCGAATTCAGCGATCGCACCGACTCCTGCAGGTTGCGCACCATGCGCAGGTCGGAGTTGACGTTGGCGGCGGCATAGGCCGCCAGCAGCGCCACCACCACCAGCAGCACCATGGTGATCGCCAGAACCGCGCCGCGCTGCCGCTGCGGCGCAGACACCCGGTTGTGAAGGACAGACTTGTTCATGTTCAGAATCCGGAGCGGACCAGGAAGACGGAGTTGCGCATGGAGACCGTCTCGGAGACCACCAGGCGGCGGAAGGACCCGCCAGGGGTGAAGTTGGTGCCGGCCAGCACGTAGGTGCGGTCGTCCACGTATCCGGGCTCGGTCTCGATGCTGCGAACCAGCAGGTTGGGCTGGGCCGACAGCACGCGACCCCAGTCCACCACCTGCGTGGAGTCCACCAGCACGTCGACGTTCCCGTCGAGCGTACGGTCTTCGCCCAGCAGCACGCGCATCTGTTCCACACCTTCGGCCAGGTCTTCGGTCAGGATGGCGAGCCGGTTGTTGACCGCATCCCAGCCCAGCACCTTGCGGCTGAGCCGGGGCACGTTGCCGTTGCCCGCATTGCCGGCGCGCACGTAATACACCGCCGCCTGGTACTGCCAGGCTTCACCCTGCGGCACATCTCCGCCGGCCAGCAGCGTCGGCGGGGTGGCATCGGCACCACGGAACAGCACGCCGCGGTCGGTGTTGGCCAGGATGTAGACCCGCTGGTTGTTGATGGCTTCAGGCGTGTTGATGACGCCGGTGTCGTCGGTGCGGTTGTCCCGAGCCCCATCGGTCAGCGGCACGGCCCGCACCGACTTGATCACGATCACATCGGAGTTGGGAACGGCGTCGGTGACGCAGCCCACGGCCTGTCCGGCACCATCGGCGCGCACCACCTGGAAGTAGGTGCCGAAACCGTAGGCATCGGCAGGCGCAGTGCAATCGCCGGCCACGACACCGGTGTCGGGGTCGGTGGTCAGGTTGGCCAGCCCGGCCGCGCCGAAGAACCCGGCCTGGCGAAGATCGCGACCCAGGGTCACCAGCGCAAAACGCCCCGATTCCGCCACCCGCGCAAACCGGTCGGTCTCGGTGTATGAGCGCTTGGACGCCAGGAACAGCGACACGACACCGCCGACCAGAAAGATGCCGATGGACAGCGCCACCAGCAGCTCCAGCAGCGAGAGGCCCCTGGCGCGGCGCGGTGAAGAATGCAGCGGTTGCCTCATGGTGCGAAGTCTCCGGCGTTGACCACATACCCGTTGAGCACCACCTGCTGACGCCCGGCATCGCTGCCGGTGGCCACTGCACCGCAGGTCACGTCGGCCGTGGTGGCCGCGTCGGTGGTGTCGGTGAGGCTGCGCCAGCTCACGATCACCCGCACCTGTCCCGAATTGGGCGAACCCGCTCCGTCCGGGGTGAACACCACGCAGCCCAGCGCTTCGAGCAGGCCCGAGGCGTCGTTGTTGCCTACATCCAGAATGCCGGCACCGTCGAGGCGGCGCTCCCAGTTCCACAGATCCCAGGCGGCCAGTTCGGCGGGCGTGCAGGAGTTGGCGTTGGAGGCGCAGTTCTTGCCGATGGCGCCCAGGCTGGCGCGGCCCAGGCCGGTGTTCAGGCCGGTGTGGTAGGCCGATGCCTGCGCCGCATTCAGATTGATGCGCTCCAGCATCTCGTTGGCCACGGTCAGGGCCAGGGTGCGCTGGTAAGAGGTGTTGCCGCCGCTCTTGGTGGCCAGCTGCAAGCCCGCCAGGCTGATCAGCCCGAAGGTGATCACCAGCACGGTCACCATGACCTCGATCAGGGCGAAACCCTGCGCACGACCGCGCCCCGGCATCCGGGGTGTCTGCCGCGGGGAGACGCGGGGCCCCTCAGGGACAGGCGATGTTGTTGGTTGCGTGGTCATTCACCACTCCATCTGCAGGATTGTTGGTGTCGGTGGCCGCGGTCAGGCGGCCGGTGGCTGACATCACCCAGGCGCGGGCGGCGGTGGCACCACGCCCGTCGCAGAAGCGGATCGTCCCGGTGGTGGGGTTCAGGAGGAAGCCCTGGGTGTTGAAGCCGAAACGGTTGTTGTTGAAGCCGTTGACGGCGGTGGTCACGCCCGGGCTGCCGTTCTCGATGTCGAACAGCAGCCGGTCGGAGCAGGCAGGCGCCGCCACCGGCGCATCCAGCGTGCCGTTGCCATTGCAGTCCACAAAGCTGATCACCCGGGTGGACCAGGCCGCCGCATCGTTGCTGCAGGCCAGCCCGTTCAGGCTGCCGCAGACCGACACCGGCCGGCGCTGGGCCGTGGCTTCGGCCCGCGCCTGGTTGACCACCTGGAGCACCGCGCTGGTGCGGGATTCGACCCGGGTGTTCTGGACGAACACCGCAAACGACGGGCCGCCGAGTGCGACGATCACGCCCAGCACCAGCACGGCTGCCAGCACTTCGATCAGGGTCAGACCCGCCTGGAAGCGGCCTCCAACGGAACGATCTGAGCGGCAAAGGTGGTTCATGCGGCGGGTGGGCGGGCATCGGTACTGATACCCCTATGTGTAAAAAACTATGACAGGATGGTACCGGCGGGGGGTACGTTACATTCAACCGTACAACCTATCGTTTTGACCGCGTGTCGAGGTCAAGGTCCCATGCGTTTTGCCACCCTCCATCTGGCCTGGCGGCTGACCTTCGCCATCAGCCTGCTCCTGGTCACCGTCGGCTCCCTGCTGCCGACCCAACAGCTGCCCGACCTGGCCTTCGACATATGGGACAAGGCCCAACACGCCGCCGGCTTCGGGTGGCTCATGTTCTGCGGGCTGATGTCCCATGGCTGGCGCGATGGCGGGTGGCGGCTGGCGGTGGCCCTGGGAGCGTGGGGCGCCGTGATCGAGCTGCTGCAGGCCTGGAGCGGCTGGCGGCATGGCGATCTGGGCGATCTGGCGGCCGACCTGCTGGGCATCGCGGTCGTGCTGCTGATCTGGCGCAGCGTGCGGCCGGCGGCGTCGCAGCCACGCTCCTGAAGCCCTGCCCCGTCCCATGACCCGCGTGCCGCCGACCCGCCCCCTGCCCTGGCTGGAGCCCGGGCAGCCGTTTCCGCCGGTGGAAGATGCCTGGGGGCCCGCCGACCCCGCACCCGGGTTGCTGGCCGCCGGCGGCGCCCTGGACGTGCCCACCCTGGTCGCTGCCTACACCCGGGGCATCTTTCCCTGGTACAGCGCGGGCCAGCCGATCCTGTGGTGGAGCACCGACCCCCGCATGGTCCTGCAGGCAGCGGAGTTCCGTTTTCACCGGTCGCTCCGGAAAACCCTGCAGAAGCTGCTGGCCGATGGCCGACTGGACATCCGGGTCGACCACGATTTCGAGCGGGTGATCCGGGCCTGCGCCCATACCCCCCGCACCGGCCAGGACGGCACCTGGATACTCCCAGCCATGGCGCAGGCCTACCTCCGGCTGCACCGGGCCGGCCTGGCCCACAGCGTCGAGACCTGGATCGATGGCGAGCTGGTCGGCGGCCTGTACTGCGTCAACATCGGGGCCATGATCTACGGCGAATCCATGTTCAGCCGGCTGCCCGACGCTTCCAAGATGGCGCTCGCCGCGCTGGTGGCTTTCTGCCGGGTCAAACGGATTCCGCTGATCGATTGCCAGCAGAACACCGCCCACCTCGCGTCGCTGGGCGGGCGCGTGATGCCCCGCACCGACTTCCTCCAGCACCTGAACATGGCATTGCCGCTGGCGGCACCCACCTGGGAATTCAGCCCCGTATACTGGAACGCACTGTTCAACGACGCCAGCCGGCCCGCGTGACCCACCCCAAAGAACTCCCGCTACAGGCGCTGCAGTTTTACGCGACGGCGCCCTACCCGTGCAGTTACCTGGACGGACAGATGGCACGCTCCCAGGTGGCCACGCCGAGCCACCTCATCCACAACGACGCCTACTCGGACCTGGTCACCCACGGCTTCCGGCGCAGCGGCATGTTCACCTACCGGCCCTACTGCGACGGCTGCCATGCCTGCGTGCCCCTGCGCATCCCGGTGGCCCGATTCCAGGCCAGCCGCAGCCAGCGGCGCGCCGAAAAGGAGCATGCCGGTCTGGTCACCCGCGTGCTCAAGCTGGGCTTCGTGCCGGAGCACTACGACCTGTACCTGCGCTACCAGAACAGCCGCCATGCCGGTGGCGGCATGGACCAGGACAGCGTGGACCAGTACGCCCAGTTCCTGCTCCAGAGCAGGGTCAACTCCAGGCTGATCGAATTCCACGAACCCGGTGCCGATGGCTCCCCCGGCCGCCTCAAGATGGTGTCC
Source organism: Comamonadaceae bacterium (assembly GCA_013823485.1). Lineage (GTDB taxonomy): Bacteria > Pseudomonadota > Gammaproteobacteria > Burkholderiales > Burkholderiaceae_C > Hydrogenophaga. The sequence goes on along the minus strand of PNMF01000033.1, from coordinate 8,924 downwards.
ATCGTCGACGTACTGAACGACGGTCTATCGGCGGTCTACACCTTCTACGAACCGGACGACCGCGCCAGCTATGGCACCTACAGCATCCTGTGGCAGATCCGCCAGGCCCGCGCCCTGGAACTGCCCCATGTCTACCTCGGCTACTGGATCCGGCAAAGCCCCAAGATGAACTACAAGGCCGCCTTCCACCCCCACGAGCTGCTGCTGGAAGGTCGCTGGACAGAACAGCCCTGAAGAGCCTCCAGCACCCGTGAGCGGACCGGCTGACGGGAGTGCGTTTCATCTCGTAAGATCAGGTCATCAAGCCATGAACAAACGAACTGAATCCGCACCGGCCGTGCCCACTGTGCAGGTGATCGAACGCATGTTCAACCTGCTCGAGGTGCTGGCCTCCCGCGAGGAGCCGGTTTCGCTGAAGGAAATCAGCGAAAAGACCGGCCTTCACCCCTCGACCGCCCACAGGATCCTGAACGATCTCACCATCGGCCGCTTCGTCGATCGCCCCGAGGCCGGCAGCTACCGGCTGGGCATGCGCCTGCTGGAACTGGGCAACCTGGTCAAAGCCCGACTCAGCGTGCGCGACGCTGCCCTGGCGCCCATGCGGGAACTGCACAAACAGATACAGCAGCCGGTCAACCTGAGCGTGCGACAGGGCGACGAGATCGTCTATGTGGAACGCGCCTACAGCGAGCGCTCGGGCATGCAGGTGGTCAGGGCCATCGGCGGCAGGGCACCGCTGCACCTCACTTCGGTCGGGAAACTGTTCCTGGCCGACGAAGAGCCCCAGCGGCTGCGCTCCTATGCCGCCCGCACCGGGCTGGCCGGCAACACGCGCAACAGCCTCACCCAGCTGCCTGCACTCGAGCGCGAACTGAACCAGTGCCGCCAGCTGGGCGTGGCTCGTGACAACGAAGAACTGGAGCTGGGGGTGCGCTGCATGGCCGCAGGCATCTACGACGATCAGCATCGGCTGGTGGCCGGGCTGTCGATCTCGGCGCCCGCCGACCGGATCGACGAAAGCTGGCTGCCCAAGCTGCGCGCCACCGCGCACGAGATTTCAGCCTCATTGGGGTGCCCCGACCCCGGGCAACTCAAGCCGCGTTGAGGCGGTTCGAGGTTCGCGGTCCTCGCAGGGGAAACGGCCTCAGCCTTGCGGCCGCACCGGCACCGGCGGAATGGCCTGGTGCTCCAGCCATTTGCGGACCCGCTCGGCGTCCTGGAGCCGGCTGAGCTTGCCGGTGGCATCCAGGAACACCATGATCAGCTTGCGACCGGCCACCTGGGCCTGCATCACGAGGCAGCGCCCGGCTTCCGAGATGTAGCCGGTCTTCTGCAGTCCGATGTCCCACTGGGGGTTCTTCACCAGGCGGTTCGAGTTGTTGAACTGAAGCGTCCTGCGCCCCACGTCCACCTCGTAGCCGGGCGAGGTGGACAGATCCCGCAGGATCGGCCGCTCGTAGGCCACCGACACCAGCGTGGCCAGATCGCGCGCACTGGAGCGGTTGTCGCTGGACAGGCCGGTGGGCTCCACATAGCGCGTGTCGCTCATGCCCAGCTCGAGGGCCTTCAGGTTCATGAGCCGGACGAACTCGGTCATGCCGCCCGGGTAGGTGCGACCCAAGGCATGGGCGGCCCGGTTTTCGCTCGACATGAGCGAGAGATGCATCAGTTCGCCGCGGGTGAGCCGGGTGCCGACCGCCAGCCGAGAGCGGCTGCCCTTGTAGGTGTCCACATCGTCCTGGGTGATGGTGATCATCTCGTTCATGTCGAGATGCGCGTCCGCCACGATCAGACCGGTCATGAGCTTGGTGAGCGAGGCAATCGGCAGCACCGCGTGGTCGTTCTTGCTGAACAGGACCTCGTTGGTGTCCTGGTCCACCACCAGAGCGACGCTGGAGTTCAGGTCCAGGGGGTCGTCCTTGGCCCGCAGTCCGAGCTGCTCGCCAACAGACAACCGCGCCGGTTCAGACAGGCGAACGGGCGACATGCTGCGGGTGACGTTGGAGGCACCCACCTTGACATTCACGCGCCTGGCCTGCGCCTTGCCCCCTGGCTTCCTGGCGGTCGCGACCACGGAAGCCTTGCGCTTGCCGCCGCTTTTCTGCGCGAGCGTGGTCTTCCGCGGGGCCTGTTTGGCAGCCTGCTTTCGGGCGGCCGCCTTGACCACCGGCTTCTTTTTCTGGGCCTGCGCCTTTTTGGTCGTGGCCGACCGGGATTCGGCCGCCTGTGCCGTGGGCAGCCCGATGCCCGTCAAGCCGACACACATGGCCAACACGGTACCCATGACGGGGATGGCACGACGCCACCTGCTGACCAATCTTTTCATGTCCGGACTCCTGCCTCAGTGCTGTGACCAGAGGCGATTGTAGGGAGATGAAAAAAATCTAGCAATATCAAAAACTTGAACGGCAATCTTCACCGATCGATGGAACAGATGCTACTTTTGGTGTCTTTTCCATCGATCAACTTGATGTGCCGTCCAAGTCCTTGATTTACCTGGGTTTTCAGCCCTGTGCAGCCACCCTGTCTGCTTTGCTGTGCAGCTTGTTCAGCGCGCTCAGGTAAGCCTTGGCCGATGCCACCACGATGTCGGGGTCCGATCCCACACCATTGACCACGCGTCCGCCATGCTGCAGCCGGACCGTGACCTCGCCCTGGCTCTCGGTGGAACCGCTGGTGATGGCATTGACGGAGTACAGCACCATCTCGGCGCCGCTCTTCACGTTCTTCTCGATCGCCTTGAGCGACGCATCCACCGGGCCGTTGCCGTCGGAATCGGCCTGTACCTCGCGGCCATCCACGGTGAACACCACATTCGCATGCGGGCGCTCGCCGGTCTCGCTGCGCTGGGCCAGCGACACCAGGCTGTACTGCTCCTTCTCGGTGGTGACGCTGTCGTCGCTCACCAGGGCCAGGATGTCCTCGTCGAAGATCTCGGCCTTCCGATCGGCCAGTTCCTTGAACTTGGCGAAGGCGGCGTTGATTTCGGTCTCGGAGTCGAGCGCGATGCCGAGTTCCTGCAGGCGCTGCTTGAAGGCATTGCGGCCGCTGAGCTTGCCCAGCACGATCTTGTTGGCGCTCCAGCCCACATCCTCGGCGCGCATGATCTCGTAGGTGTCGCGGGCCTTGAGCACGCCGTCCTGGTGGATGCCGCTGGCATGGGCGAACGCGTTGGCGCCGACCACCGCCTTGTTCGGCTGGACCACAAAGCCGGTCGTCTGGCTCACCATGCGGCTGGCCGGCACGATCTGGCTGGTGTCGATGCCCACATCCAGGCCGAAGTGATCGCGGCGGGTCCGGACCGCCATCACCACCTCTTCCAGCGAACAATTGCCGGCGCGCTCGCCGAGGCCGTTGATGGTGCATTCCACCTGACGGGCGCCACCGATCTTCACGCCGGCCAGCGAATTGGCCACGGCCATGCCGAGGTCGTTGTGGCAATGGACCGACCAGATGGCCTTGTCGGCATTGGGCACCTTCTCGCGCAGGGTCCGGATGAAGTTGCCATACAGCTCGGGAATGGCATAGCCCACGGTGTCGGGGATGTTGATGGTGGTGGCACCTTCGGCGATCACCGCCTCGACGACGCGGGCCAGAAAGTCCATCTCGGAACGGTAGCCGTCCTCCGCACTGAACTCGATGTCGTCGCACAGGTTACGGGCAAAGCGCACCGACTGCCGGGCCTGCTCCAGCACCTGCTCGGGCGTCATCCGCAGCTTTTTCTCCATGTGCAGCGCACTGGTGGCGATGAAGGTGTGGATGCGCGCGCGGCTGGCGCCCTTGAGCGCTTCGGCGGCACGGGAGATGTCGCGGTCGTTGGCCCGGGCCAGCGAGCAGACGGTCGAGTCCTTGATGACGTCGGCGATCGCCTTGACCGATTCGAAATCGCCGTTGGAGCTGGCCGCAAAACCGGCTTCGATCACATCGACCTTCAGGCGCTCCAGCTGGCGAGCGATGCGCAGCTTCTCGTCGCGGGTCATGGAGGCCCCGGGCGACTGTTCGCCGTCGCGCAAGGTGGTGTCGAAAATGATCAGCTTGTCAGTCATCGCAATGCTCCGGTGTGGCACAGAGGCCAGGATCTCGAAAACCCGCAGTTCCAAAACAAACGGCCCGCTGCGGGTGCATACGGGCCGTTGGGATTGTTCGCTCGCGCGCTACCGGACGTGCCCGTGGTGGACAGACAGGGGTAGTAGCAGGGCGACTTGAAACATGACGGTCAATGTATCACAAAGGATTTGATGAACCGATAGGGGTTGGCAATCGGATCCATCGGACATCAGTCGTGCAACCCGCGCTCGTCCGGCTCGTCGGTCGAGGTGCTGATGACGCTGGTGGGGCGCCCCTTGGACTTGCGCCAGACGTAGATCACATAACCCGAGAGGCCGTAGAGCACGAACAGTCCGAACAGCACGGTGGGCGGATGGATGTTGATCACCGCAATGCCCAGGGCCACCAGCACGATGGCGGCAAACGGGACGCTGCGCTTGAGGCTCAGGTCCTTGAAGCTGTAGAACGGGACATTGGTCACCATGGTCAGGCCGGTGTAGAGCGTGATGGCGAACATGAACCAGGTCACGTCCTGCGCAGGCACCTCGGTTTCGGTCATGAGCCAGATGAAGCCGGCCACCAGGGCGGCCGCCGCCGGGGAAGGCAGGCCCTGGAAGTAGCGCTTGTCGACCACGCCGGTGTTCACGTTGAAGCGCGCCAGCCGCAGCGCCGCGCAGGCGCAGTAGACGAAGGCAGCGATCCAGCCCCAGCGGCCGATGTCCCGCAGCACCCATTCGTAGGCGATCAGGGCGGGCGCAGCGCCGAACGACACCATGTCCGAGAGCGAGTCCATCTGCTCGCCAAAGGCACTCTGGGTATTGGTCAGCCGGGCCACGCGGCCGTCCAGACTGTCGAGGACCATGGCCACGAAGATGCCCACCGTGGCCAGATCGAAGCGGTCGTTCATGGCCATGACGATGGCGTAGAAGCCACCGAACAGCGCTGCCAGGGTGATCATGTTGGGCAGCATGTAGATGCCCTTGGCCCGCTTGGGCGCGTCGACCGGGGTCGGGATCTGGGTGTCGGTTCCGTCGTGCATGGCAAGGCTGTTGCGCGGCATGGACGCCGCGGAAGGCGCAGTGTAAGCCAGTGATGGCAGCAGAAACGACAAAGGGCCACCGAAGTGACCCTTTGGAGATGGACGCAGGCCCGATCAGTTGCGGGTCTGGTCGACCAGCTTGTTCTTGGCGATCCAGGGCATCATGGCGCGCAGCTGGGCACCCACCACCTCGATCTGGTGATCGGCGGTGTTGCGGCGGCGGGCCGTCATGCTGGGGTAGCCGGTGCGGCCTTCCAGGATGAACATCTTGGCGTAGTCACCGTTCTGGATGCGCTTGAGGGCGTTGCGCATGGCCTTGCGCGACTCTTCGTTGATCACCTCGGGGCCGGTCACGTACTCGCCGAACTCCGCGTTGTTGGAGATCGAGTAGTTCATGTTGGCAATGCCGCCTTCGTAGATCAGGTCGACGATCAGCTTGAGCTCGTGCAGGCACTCGAAGTAGGCCATCTCGGGCGCGTAGCCGGCTTCCACCAGGGTCTCGTAGCCCATCTTGATCAGCTCGACCGCGCCGCCGCACAGCACGGCCTGCTCGCCGAACAGGTCGGTCTCGGTCTCTTCCTTGAAGTTGGTCTCGATGATGCCGGCCTTGCCGCCGCCGTTGGCCATGGCATAGCTCAGGGCCAGGTCACGGGCCTTGCCGGACTTGTCCTGGTGCACGGCCACCAGGTGGGGCACGCCGCCGCCCTGGGTGTAGGTGTTGCGCACGGTGTGGCCCGGTGCCTTGGGCGCCACCATCCACACGTCCAGATCGGCGCGCGGCACGACCTGGTTGTAGTGCACGTTGAAGCCGTGGGCGAAGGCCAGCGAAGCGCCCTGCTTGATGTTGGGCTCGACGTTGTTCTTGTAGACCTCGGCGATCTGCTCGTCGGGCAGCAGGATCATGACCACGTCGGCGGCCTTGACCGCGTCGTTGACTTCCATGACGTTCAGGCCGGCCTTGCCGACCTTGTCCCAGGAGGCGCCGCCCTTGCGCAGGCCCACCACCACCTTCACGCCGCTGTCGTTGAGGTTCTGCGCGTGTGCATGTCCCTGGCTGCCGTAGCCGATGATGGCCACCGTCTTGCCCTTGATCAGGCTCAGGTCACAGTCCTTGTCGTAGAAAACTTTCATGGTTGCTCCGTTGGAATGAAATTAAACGCGCAGGATTCTCTCACCGCGGCCGATGCCGCTGGCACCGGTGCGGACCGTCTCGAGGATGGCGGTTCGGTCGATGGCTTCCAGGAAGGCGTCGTTCTTGCTCTGGTCGCCGGTGAGTTCGATGGTGTAGCTCTTCTCGGTCACGTCGATGATGCGGCCGCGGAAGATGTCGGCCATGCGCTTCATCTCCTCGCGTTCCTTGCCCACTGCACGCACCTTCACCATCATGAGCTCGCGCTCGGTGTAGGCACCTTCGGTGAGGTCGACCACCTTGACCACCTCGATGAGGCGGTTGAGGTGCTTGGTGATCTGCTCGATGACGTCATCCGACCCGGTGGTCTGGATGGTCATGCGCGAGAGGCTGGGGTCTTCGGTGGGGGCCACCGTCAACGACTCGATGTTGTAGCCACGGGCCGAAAACAGGCCGACCACGCGGGACAGTGCGCCGGGCTCGTTCTCGAGCAGGACGGCAATGATGTGCTTCATGTGCAGCTTCCTCTTTTCGCCGCCCTCCCCCGCGCACGGTAATGCGCGGGCTCGGCGGGCAATAGATTCGACTTGAGGGAATGGGCCGGCAGAAAGCCGGCCCGCGAGGGGTGGTTACAGGTCTTCCGAACCCAGCAGCATCTCGGTGATGCCCTTGCCGGCCTGCACCATCGGGAACACGTTCTCCGAGGGGTCGGTGCGGAAGTCCATGAACACGGTGCGGTCCTTGAGCTTGCGGGCCTCGCGCAGGGCGGGCTCCACATCCTGGGGACGCTCGATCAGCATGCCGACATGCCCGTAGGCCTCGGCCAGCTTCACGAAGTTCGGCAACGCGTCCATGTAGCTGTGGCTGTAGCGGCCGGAGTATTCGATCTCCTGCCACTGGCGCACCATGCCCAGGTAACGGTTGTTCAGCGAGATGACCTTGATCGGGGTGTTGTACTGCAGGCAGGTGGAGAGTTCCTGGATGCACATCTGCACCGAACCTTCACCGGTGATGCAGTACACCTCGCTGTCCGGCTTGGCCAGCTTGATGCCCATGGCATACGGAATGCCCACGCCCATGGTGCCCAGACCGCCGGAGTTGATCCAGCGGCGCGGCTCGTTGAACTTGTAGAACTGGGCGGCCCACATCTGGTGCTGGCCGACGTCGGAGGTGACGTAGGTGTCGACGTCCTTGGTCAGGTTCCACAGGGTCTCCACCACGTACTGCGGCTTGATGACGTCCTTGTTGCCGCGGTCGTACTTCAGGCAGTCGCGCGAGCGCCAGGCCTCGATGGTCTTCCACCAGTCGACCATGGCCTTCTCGTCGGCCCGGGTGGTGGTCTCGCGGATCATGTGGATCAGCTCGCCCAGCACGTCCTTCACGTCACCCACGATCGGCACGTCCACCTTCACCCGCTTGGAGATGCTGGAGGGATCGATGTCGATGTGGATGATCTTGCGTTCGTTCTGCGCGAAGTGCTTGGGGTTGCCGATCACGCGGTCGTCGAAACGGGCGCCCACGGCCAGCAGCACGTCGCAGTTCTGCATGGCGTTGTTGGCCTCGATCGTGCCGTGCATGCCCAGCATGCCCAGGAAACGGCGGTCGGTGGCCGGGAAGGCGCCCAGGCCCATCAGGGTGTTGGTGACCGGGTAGTTCAGCAGGTCGACCAGGGTGCGCAGCTCGGCGGTCGCATCACCCAGCAGCACGCCGCCGCCGGTGTAGATGTAGGGGCGCTTGGCATTCAGCAGCAGCTGCAGGGCCTTGCGGATCTGGCCGCCATGGCCCTTGCGCACCGGGTTGTAGGAGCGCATCTCCACCGTCTCGGGGTAGCCGGTGTAGGGGGTCTTGTTGAAGGACACATCCTTGGGGATGTCCACCACCACCGGGCCGGGGCGGCCGCTGCGGGCGATGTGGAAGGCCTTCTTCATGATGTCGGCCATCTGCCGCACATCCTTCACCAGGAAGTTGTGCTTGACGATGGGCCGGGTGATGCCGACGGTGTCGCATTCCTGGAAGGCGTCCAGGCCGATGGCGGCCGTGGGCACCTGCCCGGTGATGATCACCATGGGGATGCTGTCCATGTAGGCCGTGGCAATGCCGGTGATGGCATTGGTGACGCCGGGGCCGGAGGTGACGAGGGCCACGCCCACGTCGCCGGTGGCACGGGCGTAGCCGTCAGCGGCGTGCACGGCGGCCTGTTCGTGGCGCACCAGCACGTGCTGGATGGTGTCCTGCTTGTAGAACGCGTCGTAGATGTGCAGCACCGCGCCGCCGGGATAGCCCCAGACGTACTTCACGTTCTCGGCCTGGAGGGCCTTGACGAGGATTTCTGCACCACGGAGTTCGGGGGTGGCTGCGCCGGATGCGGCGGCCGCCGAAGCGAGTTCGGCCTTGGAGATTTCCATGATCAACCTTTCGAGAATTTCTCTGACGAAAAACCTTGGGTGCCCCTCCACCCACCCTTGTGGGGCGGCATCGGGACTTGAGACCCTTGGCCATGGGCGGACACATACCCCGCCGGACCCGGATCCGTTTGCCTTGTTTTGAATTGCAACGCGCATTATCGCACTGCAACACCGGGTTTCCGGCACCCCGGTGCCGGCGGGAACCACAGCAAACCGCCGGATTCATGCCGGATGCGACAATTCCGCGGTCATTTGCTGCCCTGCACCACGCCCCTGCACCACGCCCCTGCACATCGCCCTGGCG
>PNMF01000032.1 GCA_013823485.1 Comamonadaceae bacterium | reverse complement strand
GGCGGCGAAGGCGCGGTCGAACTTGTCGAAGTGCTTCTCGTCCTTCACCAGCGCGGTGCGCGCCAGAAAGTAGAAGTCGTCCATGCTGCAGGCGTCCGGGTTGGTCGGCCCCACCACCTCGGCCTCCAGCGCCTCGAGCAGCGTGAGGTATTCGCGCACCGACACCGGCACCTTGGCGGCGCGCAGGGTGTAGAAGAAGTCGATCAGCATGGTGGATTCCGTCTTCAGCGCGGGCGGTCCCGCAGGTAGAGCAGCTGCGCACGCGCCTCCGGCCATTCGCCGGCGCGCATGCTGTACATCACCGTGTCGCGGATGGTGCCGTCGCGGCGCAGGGCGTGGCCGCGGATCACGCCGTCTTTCCTGGCGCCCAGGCGTTCGATCGCCGCCTGCGAGGCGAAGTTGAAGTTGTCGGTGCGCCAGCCCACCACATGGCAGCCCAGGGTGTCGAAGGCGTGGCCCATCATCAGCAGCTTGCAGGTGGTGTTCACATGGCTGCGCTGCACCCGCTTGGCGTACCAGGTGTAGCCAATCTCCACCCGCTTCACCTCGGGCAGGATGTCGTGGAAGCTGGTGCTGCCCAGCACGGTGCCGGTGCTGTCCTCGACCACCGCAAAAGCGAAGCGGTGGCCTTGCTCGCGCATCGTCAGCGCCGTCTCGATGTAGGCTCGGGTGTTCTCGGGTTCGGGCACCGAGGTGATGCGCAGGCGCCAGAGCTCGCCGTCGGCCGCAGCCGCTTTCAGGCCGGCTTCATGGTCGAGCGCCAGCGGCTCCAGCCGGATGCCCCGATCGTGCAGGACGACCGGCTGGACGAAGCCGGGGGCCTGGGGGCTCATCGGTTCCGCTGGTTCATGAAGACCAGCTTCTCGAACAGGGTGGTGTCCTGCTCGTTCTTCAGCAGCGCACCCACCAACGGCGGAATCGACACCTTGTCGTCGGCGCTCTGCAGGGCTTCGAGCGGAATGTCCTCGGCCATCAGCAGCTTGAGCCAGTCGAGCAGTTCGCTGGTGCTGGGCTTCTTCTTCAGGCCGGGCAGGTTGCGCACGTCGTAGAAGGTCTTCATGGCCAGCTTGAGCAGGTCCTTGCGCAAGGTGGGGAAGTGCACCGCGACGATCTTCTCCATGGTCTCGGCGTCGGGGAACTTGATGTAGTGGAAGAAGCAGCGGCGCAGGAAGGCGTCGGGCAGCTCCTTCTCGTTGTTGGAGGTGATGAACACCAGCGGCCGGTGCTTGGCCTTGATGAGTTCGCGGGTCTCATAGCAGTAGAACTCCATGCGGTCGAGTTCGCGCAGCAGGTCGTTGGGGAATTCGATGTCGGCCTTGTCGATCTCGTCGATCAGCAGCGCCACCGGTTCGTCGGCGGTGAAGGCCTGCCACAGCACGCCCTGCACGATGTAGTTGCGGATGTCGCCCACGCGCTGCGCGCTGTCGGCGGTGTTGAGCTGGCTGTCGCGCAGGCGGCTCACCGCGTCGTATTCGTACAGGCCCTGCTGCGCCTTGGTGGTGCTCTTGATGTGCCACTGCAGCAGCGGCATGCCGAGCGCCTGGGCCACCTCTTCGGCCAGCAGGGTCTTGCCGGTGCCGGGTTCGCCCTTGACCAGCAACGGTCGCTTGAGCGTGATGGCTGCGTTGACGGCCAGCATCAGGTCCTGGGTGGCAACGTAGTTCTGGGTACCTTGGAATTTCATGGAAGACCTGCAGCGGTGGTTGGCGGGGAATCGGAACCCTGTCGGGACGACTCTATAATCGTCGGTTGATCTTTATCAACGCCCGGATCGGCGACCATTTCATTGTGCTAGCAAAATGAATCACCTGTTGACCACGATCGCCCGTACCTTTGTCGCCGCTGCGACGCTCTGCGCGGCCGCCGCGACCGCCCACGCCCAGGGCGTTTCGGGTGATGTGGCCGCCGGCCAGAAGAAAGCCGAAATGTGCGTCGGGTGCCATGGCATCCCCGGCTACCAGAACAGCTTCCCCGAGATCCACAAGGTCCCGATGATTTCCGGCCAGTCGGCCCAGTACATCGTGTCCTCGCTCAAGGCCTACCAGAAGGGCGAGCGCAAGCACCCGTCCATGCGCGGCATCGCCGGTTCGCTGTCCGAGCAGGACATGGCCGACCTCGGCGCGTTCTACGCATCGCACGCCACCACCACCGCCCCCGAAACCCCCAAGGCCGCCAGCGCCAAGGTGGCTGCCCTGATCGAGAAGGGCGCCTGCGTGTCCTGCCACGGCGCCAACTTCAGCAAGCCGATCGACCCCAGCTACCCCAAGATCGGTGGCCAGCACGCCGACTACCTGTTCGTCGCGCTCAAGTCGTACACCGTGGAAGGCAACAACCTGGTCGGCCGCAGCAACGGCATCATGGCCGGCATCGCCAAACAGTATTCGCCGGCCGAAATGCGCGAGATCGCGAAGTACATCTCGTCGGTCGAAGGCGAGCTCAAGGTCGTGCCGCAGTCGCGCTTCAAGTAAGCCGACCCGCCCCGTCAAAAAGCCGCCCCAGGGCGGCTTTTTTCATGTCCGCCCGGCAGCGGCTCAGTCGGTGGTGGCGCGGCGGCGCACCGCCTCGATGTAGGCCTGACCATCGGGTGGGCGGCCGGCGCGCTGGCTCTCCCAGAGCATGCGGCCCAGGCATTCCATGACTTCGTGGTGGGCTGCGTGCAGGTCGTCCCGCCTGGCAGCCAGCAGCTCCACCGCCTGCCGGATGCCCGGGGGCTGGTCGATGCTGCACTGCTCGCTGATCGACAGGTGCATGGACAGGTGCAGGAACGGGTTCTCGCGCGCTGCATCGGGCTGGCTCAGGGCCGCCACCGCGGCCTCTGCATCGGCCAGTTCGGTGTGGTACTCGGGGTGCTCGGCGATCCACTGGCCGGCCAGCACCTCGATGGCTTCCATGGGTTGCTGCGTGCCGAGCTTGGCGTACACCCCGCAGAAGAATCGGCGCACATCGGCCTGGGACGGATTGAACATGACGAAGTCTCCTCGGGTTCGCCGGGGTTTCAGATGCGCCAGGCCGGCAGCTGCCAGTTGCGCCACAGGGCCAGACCGCGCAGGCCGGCGGTGACCAGCACGCAGCCCAGCAGGGCCACCCAGCCGGGTGCCTGCAGCGTCCACAGGGCCACGTAGCTCCAGCCGCCGGCGAAGGCGCACACGGCGTAGGGTCGGTGGTCGTGGAAGGCGGCGGGGATCTGGTTGCAGACCACGTCGCGCAGCACCCCGCCGGCCACGCCGGTGATCAGGCCCATGATGACCGCCACCACCGCCGGCAGCTGCTGCTGCAGCGCCTGGTGCACGCCGGTGGCGGCGAACAGCCCGAGGCCCAGCGCGTCGGGCCACTGCATGGCGCGCTCGGTGAGCTCGAAGTGCCGGTTGCGCAGGAACACCATGCAGGCCACGCACAGACCCAGCACGCCCCACAGCAGGTCCACATGCTGCACCCAGAAGAAGGGGCGCTGGTCGAGCAGCAGATCGCGCAGCGTGCCGCCGCCAAAGGCCGCCAGGAAGCCGACCACACAGACACCCACCGCGTCCATGCGGTGGCGCGCAGCGGCAAGCACACCCGACAGGGCGAAGGCGGCGGTGGCGGCCAGCTCCACCAGCAGCCGCAGCGTTTCACCCCACAATGGAACGTTTTGCATCCGCCGATTGTCGCCGCCTGCCATGCCCATCATCACCGACCCGTTCTTCTACGCCGTGGCCATTCCGGCGGTGCTGCTGCTGGGCATCAGCAAGAGCGGTTTCGGCGCCGGTTTCGGTTCGCTGGCGGTGCCCATGATGGCGCTGGCCGTCACGGTGCCGCAGGCGGCGGCCATCCTGATGCCGGTGCTGCTGGTCATGGACCTGCTGGGCATGGCCGCCTTCCGCAAGGACCTCGACCGCCGCCTGCTGCTCTTCCTGCTGCCCTCGGGTCTGCTCGGCATCCTGATCGGCACGGCCTTGTTCAAGCTGCTGGACGCCCGGCTGGTGGCCGGCATCGTGGGCGGGTTCACGCTGTTGTTCCTGGCCCAGCGGTTGCTGTTTCCGCCCCGGCCCGACAGTCCGCCGCCGCCACGCTGGGCCGGCTGGCTGCTGTCGGCCACCTCCGGCTTCACCAGTTTCATTGCCCATGCGGGTGGTCCGCCGATCAATGCCTATGTGATCCCGCTGCGGCTGTCGCCGGTGGTGTTCACCGGCACGCTGGCGTTCTATTTCTTCTTCATCAATCTGGCCAAGTGGATTCCGTACGCCTGGCTGGGCCTGCTCGATCTGCGCAACATGGCCACCTCGGTGGTGTTGCTGCCGCTGGCACCGGTGGGCGTGTGGATCGGGGTGCGCATTGCACACCGCATCCAGCCGGTGCTGTTCTACCGCTTCGTCTACGCCGGCATGCTGCTGACCGGCCTGAAGCTCGTGTGGGACGCGCTGGCGATACCATAGGCCGGTCCCGTATCCGGACGGAAAAGGAGTCGCGATGCCGATCGTGGTAGTGGCCAATCCCAAGGGCGGCGTGGGCAAGTCCACGCTGTCGACCCATGTGGCGGGCTACTACGCCAGCCAGGGTCATTCGGTGATGCTGGGCGACATCGACCGCCAGCAATCCTCTGCGCTGTGGCTGCGCCTGCGGCCGCCCCAGGCCCGGCCGATACGCACCTGGGACATCTCGCACGACCTGATCGCGCGTCCCCCGCGCGACACCACCCACGTGGTGCTCGACACACCGGCCGGCCTGCACGGCTGGCGGTTCAAGGACGTGTTGAAGATGGCCGACAAGGTGCTGGTGCCGCTGCAGCCCAGCATCTTCGACATCTACGCCACCCGCGCCTTCATCGACGAACTGCTGGCCTCGCGCCACGCCGACCATCTGCAGGTCGGGCTGATCGGCATGCGGGTCGATCCGCGCACCATCGCGGCCGAGCAGCTGCAGACCTTCGTGGCCAGCCTCGGCCTGCCGGTGCTGACCCATCTGCGCGACACGCAGAACTACATCCATCTGGCCGCACGCGGGCTCACCTTGTTCGACGTGGCGCCCGGCCGCGTGGCCAAGGACCTGGAGCAATGGCAGCCTGTCTGCCAGTGGCTCGACCGCTGAACGCCGCCCAAGCACAAAACCCATCGACACCGCATGCGACATTTCAAGACCTTGGCCGAGCTGGCCGCCTGCGTCGGCCAGGAAGTGGCCACCAGCGAATGGATCACCATCACCCAGGAGCAGGTCAACCGGTTTGCCGAGGCCACCGGTGACCACCAGTGGATCCATGTGGACGTGGAACGCGCCAAGGCTGGTCCGTTCGGCGCACCCATTGCCCACGGCTTCCTCACCTTGTCGCTGCTGCCGGTGTTTTTTGAATCGGCCATGGCCATCGACCAATCGGGCATGGGCGTCAATTACGGACTGAACCGGGTGCGGTTCACCGGGCCGGTCCCGGTGGGCAGCCGGCTGCGGGCCCGCCTGACCCTGCTGTCGGCCGAACCCGTGGCTGGCGACGGGGTGCAGCTCACCTGGAGCGTGGCCATCGAGCGCGAAGGCGTCGACAAGCCGGTGTGCGTGGCCGAGTCGCTGGTGCGCCGTTATCCCTGAGCGCCCTCAAAGCCCAGCTGGCGCCAGGCTTCGAACACCGTCACTGCCACTGCATTCGACAGGTTCAGGCTGCGCTGCCCGGCCCGCATGGGCAGCCGCAAGCGCTGCGACAGCGCAAAGGTGTCGCGGATGTCGGGCGGCAGTCCTGCGGTCTCGCAGCCGAACACCAGCCAGTCGCCGGCGGCAAACACCGCATCGAAGGCCGGCTGACTGCCCCGCGAGGTGAGCGCGAACATGCGGCCCGCCGGGGGTTGTTCGGTCTGCAGGAAGGCTGCCCAGTCGGCATGCCGGCGCACCTCGGCGTACTCGTGGTAGTCCAGCCCGGCGCGGCGCATCTGCTTGTCGTCCATCGAGAAACCCAGCGGCTCGATCAGGTGCAGCCGGCAGCCGGTGTTGGCGCACAGCCGGATCACGTTCCCGGTGTTGGGGGGAATTTCGGGGTGGACGAGCACGACATTGAACATGGGCGGCGGATCATAGCGGCGCCGGTGTGGCGGCCAGCACCAGCGCGTCCACCGACGCCGCTCCGGCCGCCAGCAAGGCGGCCGCTGCTGCCTGCAGCGTGGCGCCGGTGGTGACCACGTCGTCGATCAGCAGCAGGCGCCGACCCCGCACCGATGCAGCCCTTTCCGGATGCACCATGAAGGCCCCGCGCATGTGGCTCAGCCGCTCGCTGCGGTCCAGCGTGTGCTGGGGCGCGCCGTCGAGGCACCGCACCAGGGCCTGGGGCAGGGCGGGCCGTTGCAGCCGGCGGGCGAGTTCCCAGGCCTGGTTGTAGCCGCGCTCTGCCAGGCGCCGGTGGCTCAGCGGCACCGGGACCAGGGCATCGCAGGCGGCCAGCAGGCCGCCGTGTCGGCCGGCCTGTGCCATCAGCATCGCCAGCGGCCCGGCCCAGCCGGGTTCGTCGTGGAACTTCAGCCGGGCCAGCAGGCCGCTCCAGGGGTACCCGTAGGCCACGGCGGCCACGCAGGTGGACAGCGGTCCGGGCACCAGCGGGGCGGTGCGCGGCGCGGGGGCAAAACGGTCGATGCAGTCGTGGCACAGCGGCTCCGCCGGCCACTGCCCGCAGACCGCACAGGTCGAGGGCAACCCGCAGTGGGCGCGGGTCGGGTGCAGCGGCTGTCCGGTGGAGGGCATCGGGCCAATATACTGGCGCGCCCCGGCCGGGCGTGCGCCCGGTATCGGGTTCTTCACCCCCCTTTTTCTGGTCGTTCCCGCCATGTCTGCAGCTTCACCGGATACCCCCGCCAGCGGCACCGACGCGGTGCCCGGCATGGACCCGGCGGCTTGCCGGCGCTGGTGGGCGCTGCCGCGTCAGGGCTCGCCCTGGCTGCATGAAGAGGTGGCCAGCCGCATGGCCGAGCGTCTGCAGTGGTTCCGGCAGCCGCCGCAGAGCTGGATGAACTGGGAACCGGTGCTCGGTGGCCTGCAGGCCCACCGTGCCTTGCGCCAGCGTCTGCCCGATGCGGGCTGTTTTGTGCAGGCCGTGCAGCGCGAGGCCAACCTGGAGGCCACCCGCGAGGCGGCCGGCCCCGGTGGCTGGTCCGCGTTCTGGCGACGCCGCGAGCCCGCCGGGCCGGCGTGGGCCGAGCCCGACACGACCGTGCAGATGCTCTGGGCCAACATGGTGCTTCACGCGCAGGTCCATCCGCAGGAGACCCTCCGGCAATGGCACCGCCATGTGCAGGTCGACGGCTTTCTGATGTTTTCCTGCCTCGGTCCCGATTCGCTGCGCGAGCTGCGCCAGCTCTACACGGAGCAGGGCTGGTCGGCGCCCTGCCACGACTTCACCGACATGCACGACTGGGGCGACATGCTGGTCCGTCAGGGCTTCGCCGAGCCGGTGATGGACATGGAACGCATCACCCTCTCGTACAGCTCGGGCGCGTCGCTGCTGGACGAATTGCGCACGCTGGGCCGCAACCTGTCGTCCCGGCGACAGGCCGGCCTGCGGGGTCGGGGGTGGCGCCGCGAGCTGGAGCGCGCCATCGAAAACGGCTTGCCCCGTGGCCCCGATGGCCGCTTGCTGCTGACCTTCGAGATCATTTACGGCCACGCCTTCAAGGCGCCGCCCAGGATTCCGGTGGCCAGCAGCACCCAGGTCAAGGTCGACGACCTGCGCGCCATGCTGCGCGCACCGCGGCGTTGAAGGCCCTTGCGGTGGTGTTTTTGTCGGGGGATTGTCCGACCCCGCCGTGACGTCATGTCAGCCGAGGAGGGGGGCGACGCCGCTACAATCGCCCCGGTTGAAATTCCTGGGGTATGTTCCCCTGCGAGGGGGCGGCATCTGCCGGCCCGACGTGATCCGGTGATGGGTGTGTCTCAAGCCAGCAGCGTTTTTCGTTTCGCAACCCGCTCCGATGCCGGCATCGAGTGGTCGTTGCGCAAGAACTGTTCGGTGACGCCCGCCCAGCTCGGTGCCCTGTACGCATCGCTGTGTGTGGTGTCGCTGGGGGTGGCCGGCTTTTTCTGGAGCCAGGGAGCCACGCTGGTCCTGCCTTTTGCAGCACTGGAACTGGCGGCGGTTGCGCTGGCTTTCCTGCTCTGGGCACGGCACGCCACCGACAGCGAGCGCATCTGCCTGACCGAAGGCTGCCTGGTGGTGGAGCTGGAGTCGGGCGGGAAGCTGGAGCGTTGTGAATTTCCCCGGAGCTGGGTGCGGGTCGATCCGCTGCCGGGCTCCGGACAGTTGATCGAGGTGCGCGGTGCAGGTCGATCGGTCCGTGTGGGCCGTTTCCTGCGGGCGGATCTCAGGCCGGCGCTGGCACGGGAAATCCGTCTGGCGCTCCGGGGTGCTTAGGCACCGGGGGGATGAGTGGAAGGTGGAGCGCAAGCGCCACCGGCCCGAAGTTTGTTCTAATCGGTATTGATATAAATCACTACTTATATTTGAGGCGCAAAAAGTGAGTACGACGAAGAAAACCGTGCAGTCCCTGCGGACCCGATGGCATTCGCTGCGCGATGCCGCCACCCTGCTGGCCCTGGGTGCGGGTGCCTGGACGTCGGCCCTGGCCCAGAAGGTCAACGACCTGCCCGGCGGCCCAGCCGTCAACCAGCTCAACTTTGCGCCCCCGGTGACCAAGATCGCCGAAGAGCAGCACTGGCTGCACTGGTTCATGATGGCCATCTGCGCCGTGATCTTCGTGATCGTCTTCGGCGTCATGTTCTATTCCATCCTCAAGCACCGCAAGTCGGTCGGCCACAAGTCGCAGGAACTGGCCGAGCCGATCTGGGTGGAACTCGGCTGGACCATCGTCCCGCTGCTGATCGTCATCGGCATGGCCCTGCCGGCCACCAAGGTGCTGGTGGCCCAGAAGGACACCACCAACGCCGACCTGACCATCAAGGCCACCGGCATGCAGTGGAAGTGGGGCTACGACTACATCAAGGGTGAAGGCGAAGGCATCGGCTTCCTGTCCACCCTGGACAACAGCCACCGCGTCATGTCCGACAGCGGCCAGCCGGCCCCGACCGACGACTACCTGCTGAAGGTCGACAACCCGATGGTGGTGCCGGTGGGCAAGAAAGTCCGCATCATCACCACCGCCAACGATGTGATCCACGCCTGGATGGTGCCGGCCTTCGGCGTCAAGCAGGACGCCATCCCCGGCTTCGTGCGCGACACCTGGTTCCGCGCCGAAAAGACCGGCGACTTCTACGGCCAGTGCGCCGAGCTGTGCGGCAAGGAGCACGCCTACATGCCGATCCACGTCAAGGTGGTGACCGCCGAGGAATACACCGCCTGGGTGGACGGCCAGAAGAAGGCCATGGCCGCCAAGGCCGACGACCCGTCCAAGGTCTGGGCCCTGACCGACCTGGTCAAGCGTGGCGAGTCGGTCTATGCCGCCAACTGTGCCGCCTGCCACCAGGCCAGCGGCAAGGGCGCCGGCCCGATCAAGGCCCTCGACGGCTCGGCCCTGGTGGTCGATGCCGACAAGGGCAAGATCATCAACGTGCTCCTGAACGGTCAGAACAACGGCGCGATGCCGGCCTGGAAGCAGCTGTCCGACACCGAGCTGGCCGCCGTGATGACCTTCACCAAGAACAGCTGGTCCAACAAGACCGATCAGATCATCCAGCCCGCCGAAGTGCAGGCTGCCCGGAAGTGATCCGGCACCGTTTTGACGATTGAGACCCCCCTGAGGAAACGACCATGAGTGCAGTTCTCGACCACCACGACGCGCACGGACACGATCACGACCACCACGCCCCCACGGGCTGGCGTCGCTGGGTGTTCGCCACCAACCACAAGGACATCGGTACCCTGTACCTGCTGTTCTCCTTCGTCATGCTCATGATCGGCGGCGTGCTGGCCCTGGGCATCCGTGCCGAGCTGTTCCAGCCCGGCCTGCAGCTGGTGAACCCGCAGCTGTTCAACCAGCTGACCACCATGCACGGCCTGATCATGGTGTTCGGCGCGATCATGCCGGCCTTCGTGGGCTTCGCGAACTGGATGATTCCGCTGCAGATCGGCGCATCCGACATGGCCTTCGCCCGGATGAACAACTTCAGTTTCTGGCTGATGATCCCGGCGGCGCTGATCCTGGCGGGCTCCTTCTTCATGCCCGGTGGCGCGCCTGCTGCCGGCTGGACGCTGTACGCACCGCTGACCCTGCAGATGGGTCCCTCTATGGACGCCGCGATCTTCGCGATGCACATCCTGGGTGCCTCGTCCATCATGGGCTCGATCAACATCATCGTGACCATCCTCAACATGCGCGCCCCCGGCATGACGCTGATGAAGATGCCGATGTTCTGCTGGACCTGGCTGATCACCGCCTACCTGCTGATCGCCGTCATGCCCGTGCTGGCCGGTGCCATCACCATGACGCTGACCGACCGCCATTTCGGCACCAGCTTCTTCAACCCCGCCGGCGGCGGTGACCCGGTGATGTACCAGCACATCTTCTGGTTCTTCGGCCACCCCGAGGTCTACATCATGATCCTGCCGGCCTTCGGCATCGTGAGCCAGGTGGTGCCAGCGTTCTCGCGCAAGAAGCTGTTCGGCTACGCCTCCATGGTGTATGCCACCGGCTCCATCGCCATCCTGTCGTTCGTCGTGTGGGCCCACCACATGTTCACCACCGGCATGCCGGTGACCGGCCAGCTGTTCTTCATGTACAGCACCATGCTGATCGCCGTGCCCACGGGCGTGAAGATCTTCAACTGGATCGCCACTATGTGGAAGGGCTCGATGACCTTCGAGACCCCGATGCTGTGGGCCGTCGGCTTCATCTTCGTGTTCACCATGGGTGGCTTCACCGGCCTGATCCTGTCGGTGGCCCCGATCGACATCCAGATGCAGGACACCTATTACGTGGTGGCCCACTTCCACTACGTGCTGGTGGCCGGTTCGCTGTTCGCCATGTTCTCGGGCATCTACTACTGGCTGCCCAAGTGGACCGGCGTGATGTACAGCGAGACCCGCGGCAAGATCCACTTCTGGTGGTCGATGATCTCCTTCAACGTCACCTTCTTCCCGATGCACTTCCTGGGTCTGGCCGGCATGCCCCGCCGCTATGCCGACTACCCGATGCAGTTCGCCGACTTCAACATGATCGCGTCGGTCGGTGCCTTCTTCTTCGGCTTCGCCCAGGTGTACTTCTTCGTTGCCGTGATCCTGCCCGCCATGATGGGCAAGGGCCAGCCGGCACCGCAGAAGCCTTGGGAAGGCGCAGAAGGTCTGGAGTGGGAAGTGCCGTCGCCGGCCCCGTTCCACACCTTCGAGAACCCGCCCAAGCTGGACGCCACTGCCACCAAGGTGATCGGCTGATCCGTCCCTCGACCTGACGACCATGACGACCGACCAGAAAAAAGAGAACCGCCGCCTGGGCCTGATCCTGGCCTCGGTGGCCGCGGTCTTCTTCCTCGGCTTCGTGGCCAAGTTCGTGCTGCTGGGGCGCTGAGCCCCCCAACCGGAATCCTGCCGTGGGACTGCGACGCGAGAACCTGAAGATCGTCGGCAAGCTCAGCGTGATCGCGCTGGGCATGTTTGCCTTCGGCTATGCACTGGTGCCGATCTACCGGCACATCTGTGAAGCGCTGGGCATCAATGTGCTGGCGGTGGCCGAGCGCCGCGTGCCGGGCGCCGCACCTTCGCTGCCGGCCAACACCCAGGTCGACCGGACCCGCACCATCACGGTCGAGTTCGACACCAACGTGCGCGGTCCCTGGGACTTCAAGCCCGCGGTCCGTTCGATGCAGGTGCACCCGGGCGAGCTGACCACGGTGGTGTACGAATTCCAGAACATCCAGAACCGGACCATGGCGGCGCAGGCCATCCCGAGTTATGCGCCGCGCCAGGCCGGCAACCACTTCAACAAGCTGGAGTGCTTCTGCTTCACGCAGTACACCCTGGCCCCTGGCGAGAAGAAGGAATGGCCGGTGGCGTTCGTCATCGACCCGCGTCTGCCCAAGGATGTGACCACCATCACCCTGTCCTACACCTTCTTCGAGGTGGGCGGCAAGGTGCCGGCTGCACCTTCCAGCCAGATATCGCTGTCACCCGCACTTCCCGTGCCGGTGGCGGTGCCTGTCGCCACAGCCGTCAAGGGGGCTGTGTGAACATGCCCGCCCAGCAGCGTCCCGGCAGCCTGTTCGGCACGGTCAAGGCCGTGCTGTGGGGCTTCCTGGGCGTGCGCCGGCGGGCCGATTTTCAGGAAGATGTGGCCCGCCTCAACCCGCTGCACCTGATGGCAGTGGGCGTGGTGATGGCTTTCCTCTTCGTGCTGGGGCTGATCCTGCTGGTGAACTGGGTTGCCGGTTGACCGGCCGCCAGACACCGCCACAGCTTCGACATCCGACCATAACAACCGATCCGCAAGACTTACAGGAGTGAGCATGTCAGCAGCAACCCACGGTTCGACGCCGTACTACTTTGTCCCCGGGCCCTCGCGGCATCCGGTGATGTCGTCCATCGGCCTCTTCTTCGTGATCCTGGGTGCCGGTCAGTGGGTGAACGGCGTCCAGTGGGGCGCCTATTCGCTGGCCTTCGGTCTGGCCTTCTGGCTGATCGTGCTGTTCCAGTGGTTCCGCGATTCGGTGCACGAGAGCGAAGCCGGCCTCTACGGTCGCAAGATCGATCTTTCCTACCGCTGGAGCATGAGCTGGTTCATCTTCTCGGAGGTGATGTTCTTCGGCGCCTTCTTCACCGCTCTGTGGTGGGCCCGCAGTCACTCGGTGCCGGCCCTGGGCGGCATCGAGAACGCGTTGATCTGGCCGGACTTCTCGGCCGTCTGGCCCAGCGTGCAGGCCGGTGCCACCGCTTCGCCGGCCGGCATCGTCGAGCCCTTCCAGACCATGGGTCCGTTCTGGCTGCCGACCATCAACACGGCCCTGCTGCTGACCTCCGGCGTCACCTTGACCATTGCCCACCATGCCCTGCAGGCCGGCAACCGTGGCAAGACCATCGCCTTCATGTGGATGACCGTGCTGTTGGGCGTGATCTTCCTGATCGTGCAGGGCTACGAGTACTACCACGCCTACACCGACCTGAACCTCAAGCTGAGCTCGGGCATCTTCGGTTCGACCTTCTTCATGCTCACCGGCTTCCACGGTTTCCACGTGTTTGTCGGCATGCTGATGCTGCTGTTCATCACCCTGCGCCTCCAGAAAGGCCACTTCACCAAGGAGCGCCACTTCGGTTTCGAAGGCGCCGCCTGGTACTGGCACTTTGTGGACGTGGTCTGGCTCGGCCTGTACGTGGTCGTCTACTGGATGTGACGGTGTTGCGCGCCCGGGCGCGCAGCCCGGGCATATTCCGCGCCCCATGAAAAAAAGCGCCGCGAGGCGCTTTTTTGTCGTCCGGGGCACCGGCGCCGGTCAGCGTCCCATGGGAACCCCGGTCGGTTGAATCCATCCCATCCGCCAGCTCACCAGCACCACGATGAACAGCAGAATCGAGAACCCGACGCGAAACGCGAGTGCGCGTGCCATGTGGTTGGTGGCGGGCGGGGGCGCATCGGCATCCTGTTCGGCGCCGTCGGCCCGGCCGCCCCGCATCATGAAGAACAGCGCCGCTCCCAACGAACCGATGATGGCCACGAAGGCCGTGATGACCAGATATTTCATGCGCTGGATTATCGGCGCGCCCCATCGGCCGACTGCAGGGGTGGGAGATGGCTGAGCCCGGGCGGTCGCAGACCCGTTTCTGGATCGTCACCGTCGCGGCGCTGGTGGCCATCGCGGTCACCGCCTCGCTGGGCCGGTGGCAGCTGAACCGCGCCGATCAGAAGCTGGCGCTGCAGGCCAGCATGGGCGAGCGTTCCGCGTTGCCGGCGCTGGACAACGCTGGCCTGCTGTCGGCGGTGTCCGGCCAGGATGCGTCGGGTGCAGCGTCGGTTCACCACCGGGCGGTGGTGCTCACCGGCCAGTGGGTGCCGCAGGCCCAGGTGTTCCTGGACAACCGCCAGATGGATGGCCGGGTCGGCTTCTTTCATGTGATGCCCCTGCGACTGGACGGCAGCGAGCGTGTCGTGCTGGTGCAGCGGGGCTGGGCGCCGCGCGATTTTCAGGACCGCACCCGGGTGCCCGATGTTCTGACCCCGCAGGGCCCCGTCCGCATCGAAGGGCGGCTGGCCCCGCCGCCGGCCCAGCTTTACCAGCTGGGCGAGGCGGCCCCGGGTGTGATCCGGCAAAATATCGACCTCCCCGAACTGGCTCTGGAGACCGGGTTGAGCCTGCTGCCGCTCTCGGTCCAGCAGACCGGCGAGGCCGACGACGGCTTGCTGCGCCAATGGCCGGCCCCTGCAGTCGACGTGTCTCGCCATCACGGATACGCCTTCCAGTGGTTTGCGCTCAGCACGCTGCTGGTTCTGCTCTACCTCTGGTTCCAGATCATCCTTCCCCGCCGAAAGCGCATTCCCCATGGCCCAGACGCCCGATGAACCCCTGACCATGACCGTGCACAGCCTGCCCACGCCCGATCAGGCCGGTGCGACCTCGGTGGCCGCAACCCGGCGTGGCCGCTGGAAGATGATCGCGCTGCTGCTGGTGTGCGCCTCGCCGGTGATCGCGTCCTACTTCACCTACTACGTGATCCGGCCGGAGGGCCGGCGCAACTACGGCGAGCTGATCCAGCCGCAACGCGCGCTGCCGGCCTGGCAAGGCATCGATGCCCAGGGTCAGCCCGTGCCCCTGAGCTCGCTCAAGGACCAGTGGCTGCTGATCAGCGTGGCCGACACCGCCTGCAACGAGGCGTGCCAGAACCACCTGCTGCTGCAGCGCCAGCTGCGCGAAACCCTGGGCCGCGAGAAAGACCGGCTGGACTGGGTCTGGCTGCGCACCGGCGACGCACCGCTGGAGCCCGCGCTGCAGCAGGCCACGGCGGCGGCCACCGTGCTTCAGGTCCCGGCCGACGAGCTGGCACGCTGGCTGGAGCCGGCGCCGGGCAGGCGCATCGAGGACCATCTGTACGTGGTCGACCCCATCGGCAACTGGATGATGCGGTTCCCCGCCGACATCGATCCGAAGCAGGCCAAGCGGGACCTGGACCGCCTGCTGCGGGCTTCCTCGTTCTGGGACCGCCCGGGCCGGGAGCGCTGACATGGAACAGCCCCTCTACGACCTCGCGCCCATCGCCCGGCTCATGCTGCTGGGCGTGGTGCTGGCCATCGGCCCGCTGGCCTGGGTGTGGCTGCGCAACCGCCATGCCGAACCGGCGCAGCGCCTGCGCACCCTGACGCTGGTCACCCTGTTCCTGACCTTCGATCTGGTGCTGTTCGGCGCCTTCACGCGCCTGACCGACTCCGGCTTGGGCTGCCCCGACTGGCCGGGCTGCTACGGCGCGGCCAGCCCGATCGGCGCACATGCCGACATCTCGGCTGCCCA
Source organism: Comamonadaceae bacterium (assembly GCA_013823485.1). Lineage (GTDB taxonomy): Bacteria > Pseudomonadota > Gammaproteobacteria > Burkholderiales > Burkholderiaceae_C > Hydrogenophaga. Next base: position 9,571 of record PNMF01000032.1, on the reverse strand, counting down.
GCAGGCCATGCCGACCGGCCCGGTGACCTTCTCCAAGGCCTGGATCGAGATGATCCACCGTTACCTGGCCACCGCCGTCGGGGTGCTGATCATCGTGCTGGCCGTGGGCAGCTGGATGCAGCGGCGCCGGCTCGCCGTGCACTGGGTGTGGCCGGCCTTCACCCTGTTCTGGGTCTGCCTGCAAGGTGCGTTCGGCGCGCTCACGGTGACCATGAAACTGTTCCCCGCCATCGTCACGCTGCACCTGCTGGGCGGGCTGGTGCTGCTGGCCTTGTTGCGGGCGCAATCGGTCGCCTACGCGCTGGCCGACCCCGCATCGCACGGGCCGGTGGAGCTCTCGCCCCGCCTGCGCTTCGGCATGATCGCGGCCTTCGCGCTGTTGTGGCTGCAGATCGCCCTGGGCGGCTGGGTCAGCACCAACTACGCGGTGCTGGCCTGCAACGAGTTCCCCACCTGCCAGGGCAGCTGGTGGCCCACCATGGACTTCCGCGAAGGCTTCACGCTGTGGCGAGAGCTGGGCACCGACCGCGATGGCGACACCATCACCTTCGCGGCGCTGACCGCCATCCACTATGTCCACCGGCTCAGCGCCTGGGTCGTGTTTGCCGGCCTGCTGGCCGTGGCCTGGCGCCTGTGGCGCGTGCCCGGCCTGCAGGGTTTTGCCCGTGGCGTGGTCGCCCTGTCTGCCCTGCAATTCATCACCGGCCTGACCAATGTGGTGCTGGACTGGCCGCTGCTGGCTGCGGTCAGCCACACCGGTGGCGCGGCCGCGCTGGTGGTGCTGTTCACCGGTGCCCTGGCCCAGACCCGTTCCTTGCCCGCGGTGGTCGCGGCGCCCATGCACCTGTCCCGATCCGTCCGATGAGTTCCGCCTCCCATCCCGCCGCCGTGGCCCTGCCGTCGACCTGGCGGCAGTTTTATGCCCTGACCAAGCCCCGCGTGGTGCAGCTCATCGTGTTCTGTGCCTTGATCGGCATGGTCCTGGCCGTGCCGGGCGTGCCCAGCTGGGCGCAGGTGCAGCTGGCCGCCGTGGCCTGTCTGGGCATCTGGCTGGTGGCCGGGGCCGCCGCCGCCTTCAACTGCGTGGTCGAACAGCACATCGACGCCCGCATGAAGCGCACGGCCTGGCGGCCCACCGCCAAAGGCGAACTCACCAATGTCCAGACGCTCAGCTTTTCGGCTGCGCTGTGCGGGGCCGGATCGGCGCTGCTGTACTGGGCGGTCAACCCGCTGACCATGTGGCTGACCTTTGCCACCTTCGTGGGCTATGCGGTCATCTACACCGTGGTGCTCAAGCCGCTGACCCCGCAGAACATCGTGATTGGCGGGGCCTCGGGCGCCATGCCGCCGGTGCTGGGCTGGACCGCCATGACCAACGTGGTGGCACCCGAGTCGCTCATCCTGTTCCTGATCATCTTCCTCTGGACGCCGCCGCACTTCTGGGCACTGGCCCTCTACCGGGTGGAGGACTACCGCCGCTCCGGTCTGCCCATGCTGCCGGTCACCCACGGCTCGGATTTCACCCGGCTGCAGATCCTGCTCTACACCTTCGTGCTGTTTGCGGCCTGCCTCATGCCTTTCATGATGCGCATGAGCGGCTGGTTCTATCTGGTGGCAGCCGTGGTGCTGAACGCGGGTTTCTGTGCCTACGCCTGGAAGCTGTGGCGCGACTATTCCGACGCATTGGCCCGCAAGACCTTCCGCTTCTCGCTGATCCACCTGTCGCTGCTGTTCGCGGCCTTGCTGATCGACCACTACCTGCCCCGAGGACTGACATGAACCCACACGCCCGCCCAGTCGGCAGCCGCCGTCGGACCCTGCTGGCTGCTGCCCTTGCCACTGGCCTGCTGGCCGCCTGTTCGGAGCAGCAGGGGGCCGCAGCCCCGTTCGCCGGCATCGACATCACCGGCGCCGACTACGCCACCGGCTTCAGCCTGAACGACCACAACGGACAGCCGCGCACCCTGGCCGATTTCAAGGGCAAGGTGGTGCTGGTGTTCTTCGGCTTCACCCAGTGCCCCGATGTCTGCCCGACCACCTTGAGCGAAATCGCCCAGCTCAAGCAGGCGCTGGGTCCGGATGGCGAGCGGGTGCAGGGCATCTTCATCAGCGTGGACCCGGAGCGCGACACGCCGGCCATCATGAAGGAGTACATGGCCAATTTCGATCCGACCTTCCTGGCCCTGAACGCGCCGCTGGACCAGCTGCCGGACGTGGCGAAGAGCTTCAAGATCTACTACAAGAAGGTCGAGGGCAAGACCCCCACCAGCTACACCATGGACCACTCGGCCGGCACCTACGTGTACGACCCGCAGGGCCGCATCCGCCTGTACCACCGCTACGGCAGCGGTGTGCAGGGGCTCATCGCCGACGTGAAGCAGCTGCTCGCTGCCGCCTGATCGGAGGCAGCCGGATCAGGCCGCAGGATCAGGCCGCCTTGTCGGCCGCGCTGGTGAACGAGTCGGCGTAGAACAGGTCTTCGGACAGGCCGGCGGCCACGTAGTCGCGCCGGGCCGACTCCACCACGATCGGGGCTCCGCAGGCATAGACCTCGAAGCCGGAGAGGTCCGGCTGGTCTTCCAGCACCGCGCGGTGGACGAAGCCGGTGCGGCCGGTCCACTGGTCTTCCGGCAACGCGTCGGACACCACCGGCACATAGCGCAGGTTCGGCAGGGCCGCCCGCTGCTCCTCGATCCAGGCCTGCTGGTACAGGTCGGTCGGGCGGCGGCCGCCCCAGTACAGCGTGGCGGGCCGCTGGATGCCCTTGAAGCGCATGTGTTCGATGATGGCCTTGATCGGCGCAAAGCCGGTGCCCGATGCCAGCAGCACCATGGGCCGCTCGCTTTCCTCACGCAGGAAGAAGCTGCCGAAGGGACCCTCGATGCGCAGGATCTCCTTCTCCTTCATGTGGCCGAACACATGGTCGGTGAACTTGCCGCCCGGCATGTGGCGCAGGTGCAGTTCCAGCACCGGCGCTTCGGCCTGGGTGTGGGGTGCGTTGGCCATCGAGTAGCTGCGGCGATCGCCGTCCCGCAGGATGAACTCCACATACTGGCCGGCGCGGTACTGGAAGGTGTCGCTGGCCGGCAGTTGCAGCTTGAGCACGATCACGTCGTGCGAAGCGCGCTCCAGGCTGCTCACCCGGGCCGGCATCTTCTTGACCGGGAAGGCGCCCAGCTCGGTCACCTGACGCGACTCGATCACCACATCGCCCTGCGCCACGCCGCAGCAGGTCAGGATGAAGCCGGCGGCCTCCTCGTCGGCCGACAGGGCCTTGCTCTGGTGCGGGCCGTGCACCACGCTGCCCTCGAGCAGGCGGCATTTGCAGGAGCCGCAGGCACCATCCTTGCAGCCATAGGGCAGGCCGATGCCCTGGCGGATGCCGGCGGCCAGCAGGGTCTCCTGATCCATGGCGTTGAACTGACGCCCGCTGGGCTGCACGGTGACGGTGAATGTCATACTGACGGTCCTTCGAAAAACAACCGCGCATTGTCGCAAATCCGGAATTCGCATGAGTCTGTACGGCGCATTGCCGGCCCGTTTCCGGCGCCAGCGCATCCTCATCGTCGGCTGTGGCGACGTGGGTCAGCGGGTGGCCCGCGAACTGAAGGGCAGGCCGATCCGGTTGCTGGCCCTCACCTCCAGCCCGCAACGCGTCGACGAACTCCGGCGCCAGGGTCTCACGCCGCTGGTGGGCAACCTGGACGACCGCCGAAGCCTCGGCCGGCTGGCGGGCCTGGCGACCCGGGTGCTGCACCTGGCACCGCCCCCGGGCGACGCCGGCGACTGGCGCCGTGACCCGCGCACCCGCGAGCTGGTGCGGGCGCTGATGCAGCGCAGTGCGCCCCAGGCGCTGGTCTACGGATCGACCACCGGCGTCTATGGCGATCGGCAGGGTCGCTGGACTTCCGAGAGCACCCCCTGTTCGCCCCTGACCCCGCGCGCCTGGCGCCGGGTCGACGCCGAGGCATCGGTCCACGGTTACGGCCGCATGACCGGGGCCCGCACCACGGTGCTGCGCATCCCGGGCATCTACGCGCCCGACCGCGAAGGCGGTACCCCCCGGGAGCGGCTGCTGCGCGGTACGCCGGTGCTGCGGCGCGAGGACGATGTCCACACCAACCACATCCACGCCGACGATCTGGCCGTGGCCTGCCTGCTGGCGCTGTGGCGTGGGCGGCCCCAGCGCAACATCAATGTGGTCGACGACTCGGACCTCATGATGGGCGACTATTTCGATCTGGCCGCCGACCTCTACGGGTTGAACCGCCCGCCCAGGGTGGCCAGGGATGCAGCCCGCGAGCAGTTGCCGCTGATGCTGCTGAGCTTCATGAGCGAGTCGCGCCGGCTGCGCAACGACCGCATGCGCAAAGAGCTGCGGCTGCGGCTGCGTTACCCGACGGTCCGCGAGGGACTGGCGTCGGGTTGAGGTCAGATGTGATCGCTGAGCTTGTGCACCACCCGACCGATCAGGGTGGCACGGTCGTCGAACGTCTTGCGCGGGAAACGGGCCTGGTCGGTGTGGTCGGCGTACATCCACCACAGCCCGCCGTCGCGCACCAGGCGGCGGAACACGAGTTCGCCCTCGTAATTCACCGCAAACACGCAACCGTCCTGCGGTTCGACATGGGCGGCGCTGATGATCAGGGTGTCGCCCTCATGCAGGCTGGGTTCCATGCCGGCCATGTCCAGCCGGAAAGCCATCAGGCGGCGGGCGTCGAGCTGGCGTGCTTCCAGCCAGACCTTGGAGAGCGCGATCGGGGAGGTGTCGGATTCGTCGGGATCGACCGAGACCTGGGCTGAGCCCCGGTGCAGCCTCAGCCGGATCCTGCTGATGGCCTGAACGTTGGAGCCCGGTGTGCCGACCAGGTAGGCCACCGGCAGTTCACGTGTTTTCCAGGGGTTGCCGATGCCCTGCGACAGCCATTTGTGTTCGACACCCAAGGCCTCGGCAATCTGCGGAAGGCTGCCCCTGGCCTGACGAGCGCCCGACTCGATGTTGCCGATGGTCCCCTGGCTCAGCCCGGCTGCTGCGGCAAGATGGCTCTGGGTCCAGCTCCGTTGCTCCCGGGCATATTTGACACGTTGGGCTAATGTTTTCACAGGCGGGATGGTGACAATGCCGCCGTGTTCCCTCGGGTCACGGCCGTGATTGATGACTCATCGCTTAGTGAAGAACAACGTGATTTCGTTGCTCGGTGCCTGGGGTGCATTCCAGGGACCTGAGGGCCGCTGCTGCGGCCCGCCCCGAGCTGGTGCCGGAGACCGGAATCGAACCGGTACGGTGTTTCCACCGGCAGATTTTGAGTCTGCTGCGTCTACCAATTTCGCCACTCCGGCTGAAGGGGCAACCCGAAATTATGGCACAGTGCCACCATGCAATACCCCACCATTGAAGACGCCATCGGTCGCACGCCGCTGGTTGCGCTGCAGCGCATGGGAGCCCGGGAGAACACGGCCCGCGGCAATGTGATCCTCGGCAAGCTCGAGGGCAACAACCCGGCCGGATCGGTCAAGGACCGGCCCGCCGTGTCCATGATCCGGCGCGCCGAAGAGCGCGGCGACATCCGCCCCGGCGACACCCTGATCGAGGCCACCTCGGGCAACACCGGCATCGCGCTGGCCATGGCGGCGGCCATCAAGGGCTACCGCATGGTGCTGATCATGCCGGAGGACCTGTCGATCGAACGCGCCCAGACCATGAAGGCGTTCGGTGCCGAACTCATCCTCACGCCCAAGAGCGGCGGCATGGAGTCGGCGCGCGATCTGGCCGAGCGCATGCAGGCCGAAGGCAAGGGCCGGGTGCTCGACCAGTTTGCCAACGCGGACAACCCCCGGGTGCATTACGAAACCACCGGCCCCGAGATCTGGGAACAGACCGGCGGGCGCATCACGCATTTCGTGAGCGCCATGGGCACCACCGGCACCATCACCGGCGTCTCCCGCTTCCTGAAGGAGAAGAACCCGGCGGTGCGCATCGTCGGCGCACAGCCGAGCGAGGGCTCGCGCATTCCGGGCATCCGCAAGTGGCCGCAGGAATACCTGCCCAAGATCTACGACCCGAGCGCGGTGGACGAACTGGTCTATGTGACCCAGGCCGATGCCGAGGACACGGCGCGGCGCATGGCGCGGGAAGAGGGCATCTTTGCCGGCATCTCGGCGGCGGGCGCCTGCTGGGTGGCCCAGCAGATCGCGACTCGGGAAGAAAACGCCACCATCGTCTTCATCGTCTGCGACCGGGGCGACCGCTACCTGTCCACCGGCGTGTTCCCGGCCTGACGCCCATGGCCGACGGCGCGTCCGGGTACCGGTACTGCCCGATGTGTGCCGGGCCGCTGGCCCTGGCCGCGCAGCAGGAGGACGGCGGGCTGGTGCAGCGGCTTCGCTGCGCAGCCTGCGGCTTCACGCACTGGAACAACCCCACGCCGGTGCTGGCCGCCATCGTCGAGCTCGATGGCCAGGTGCTGCTGGCGCGCAATGCCGCCTGGCCCGGGCGCTTCTTCGGTCTGATCACCGGCTTCATGGAGGCCGGCGAAAGCCCGGAGGACGGCATCCGGCGCGAGATGGCGGAGGAAACCTCGCTGCAGGTCAGCCACCTGAGCCTGGTGGGCGTGCACGACTTCCAGCGCATGAACCAGGTGATCGTCACTTACCACGCGGTCGCGCACGGCGCGGTGCGCCTCTCGCCGGAGCTGTCCGAGTACCGGTTGCTGCCGCCGGAGAAGGTGCGCTGCTGGCGGGCCGGCACCGGGCTGGCCCTGGCGGCGTGGCTGAAATCACGCGGGATCGATCCGGTTTTCCTGGACGAGACGCCGCGCAGCGAGCCAACGTAAAATTTGCATACTTCCTACCGGTATCCAAACACCCCAACCGATCCTTGGCCATGACCGCTGACAAAGAACTCGACGCCCGGGGCCTGAACTGCCCGCTGCCCATCCTCAAGGCCAAGAAGGCGCTGGCCGACATGCTCAGCGGCCAGACCCTCCGGGTGGTGGCCACCGACGCCGGCTCGGTGCGGGACTTCCAGGCTTTTGCCAAGCAGACCGGCAACCTGCTGGTGCTGCAGGAAACCGTCAACGGTGAACACATCAGCGTCCTGAAACGCCGCTGATCGCGGCTTTTCCCCCGGCGCCATGGAAGTCCTGCTGGTCGATCCCCTGGTGCCCGAAGCGCTGGACTGGCTGCGCCAGCGCCACGCCGTGACCTACGTGCCGGAGCTGGCCGACGACCCGGCCGGGCTGATCAAGGCCATGGCCGACGCCCGCGCCGTGGTGCTGCCCACCCATGTGGTGGTCACCCGTCACATGCTCGATGCAGCGCCCCGCCTGGAGGTGGTGGGCCGGTTGCAGATGTCGAGCGGCAACATCGATCTGGACGACTGCGCGCGGCGCAACATCCGTGTGCTGCAGGCGCGCAGCGCCACGGTGCGCTCGAACGCCGAATACATCCTGTATGGCCTGCTGATGCTGTACCGCCGGGGCATGGTCAGCGCCCTGCTGGGCCGCCGGCTCTCGGAGGTGCGGCTGGGCCGCGAGATCGGGGGGAGCACCATCGGCCTGCTGGGCCTGTCGCCGGTGGCGCACACGCTGGCGCCCATGCTGCGGTGCCTGGGGGTGCAGCTGCTCGGTTACGACCCGGCGGTGCACCATGCGGCCGATGTCTGGGACCGCCTGGGTGTGGAGGCGGTGCCGCTGCAGGACCTGCTGGAGCGGTCCGATGCGATCACCCTGCAGATGATCCATGCACCGCGCTTCAACGGCTGGATCAATGAACGGCTGCTCAACCACTGCAAGCCCGGCCAGTTGTGGGTGGGCATCAGCCGCAGTTCGCTGTTCGACCCCGAGGCCCTGGCCCTGGCGCTGACCGATGGCCGCATCGACGCGATGCTCCTGGACGGGGCGGCCCCGCATTTCGCCGGGCCGGGCAGCGTGCTGCACGACATTCCCCACCTGCACCTCACGCCCCGGCTGGGTTCGCACACGCGCGAGGCCAAGATGCGGGCCAGCTGGTACCTGGTGCACCGCATCCATGAAACGCTGGCGCCGGACGCGGCCCGGCGTGAACCCACCGTGAGCAGCGAGTTCATGCCGCTGGACCGGGAGCGTTACCCCGGCGGCAGCGACCCGCAGAACCTCTCGCCCTCGCAGTGGGGCGCGCTGGACATGCAGCTGCCCTGAACGCCCGGGCAGCCCGCCGGCTCAGCCCAGCCGGGTGAGCTGTTCGCGCACCTTGGCCAGGGTGGCAGTGAAGTCGGCCAGCCGCTGGCGCTCCTGATCGATCACGGCCGCCGGCGCACGCGCCACGAACGATTCGTTGCCCAGCTTGCCCTGCGCCTTGGTGATCTCGCCTTCCAGGCGCGTGGCTTCCTTGCCCAGGCGCAGCTTCTCGGCCGCGACGTCGATCTCCATGAACAGGCACAGGCGGGTGGCACCGACCACGGCCACCGGCGCCGCCTGTGCGGCAGCGGCCCACGCGGCCTCGTCGTCGAACACCTTGACCTCGGACAGCTTGGCCAGTGCCTGCAGCACCGGTGCGGCTTCGCGCATGAAGTCGGCGTCGCCCACGGCGTACAGCGGCAGCCGCTGCGCCGGCGACACACCCATCTCGCCGCGCAGGTTGCGGCAGGCGTCCACCAGCGATTTCAGGCGCACCACATGGGCGATGGCGGCCTCGTCGATCTTGGACGGCTGGGCTTCGGGGTAGCGGGCCACGCTGACCGACACGCTGGCCGGGTCGGCACCGGCCGGCAGCACGCCGGCCACCGGCGCCACTTTCTGCCACAGCTCTTCGGTGATGAAGGGGATGACCGGATGCGCCAGCCGCAGGATGGCTTCGAGGGTGCGGATGAGGGTGCGGCGGGTGGCGCGCTGCTGGGCCACGTCGCCGGTCTGGATCTGCACCTTGGCGATCTCCAGGTACCAGTCGCAGAACTCGTTCCAGACGAAGTCGTAGATGGCGTTGGCCACATGGTCGAGGCGGTATTCGGCAAAGCCCTTGGCGACCTCGGCCTCGGTCTTCTGCAGCAACGAGGCGATCCAGCGGTCGGCCTGGGTGAAGCGCATGTAGCCGTGGGCCTTGCCGCCCACCGCGCAGTCGGCCTTGGTGTGCTCCATCAGGCCGCAGTCGTGGCCTTCGCAGTTCATGAGCACGAAGCGGGTGGCGTTCCAGAGCTTGTTGCAGAAGTTGCGGTAGCCCTCGCAGCGCTTGCTGTCGAAGTTGATGCTGCGGCCCAGCGAGGCCAGGGCGGCGAAGGTGAAGCGCAGGGCGTCGGCACCGTAGGCGGGGATGCCTTCGGGGAATTCCTTTTCGGTGTCCTTGCGGACGCGGGGCGCGGTCTCGGGCTTGCGCAGGCCGGTGGTGCGTTTGTCGAGCAGCGGGGCCAGGGCGATGCCGTCGATGAGGTCGACCGGGTCGAGCACGTTGCCTTCGCTCTTGCTCATCTTGCGGCCCTGGGCGTCGCGCACCAGGCCGTGGATGTAGACGTGGCGGAAGGGGACGCGGCCGGTGAAGTGGGTGGTCATCATGATCATCCGGGCGACCCAGAAGAAGATGATGTCGTAGCCGGTGACCA
>PNMF01000031.1 GCA_013823485.1 Comamonadaceae bacterium | reverse complement strand
ACAGGGTGGCCAGGCCGTAGCGCAGACCCCGGCGGTGCAGTTCGTCGATCAGGGTGCCCAGGATCATGGCGCCGGTGGCCCCCAGCGGATGGCCCATGGCAATGGCACCGCCGTTCACGTTCACTTTCTCGTGCGGCACGCCCAGCTCCTTCATGAACTTCATGGGCACGGCGGCAAAGGCCTCGTTCACCTCGAACAGGTCGATCTGGTCGATGGTCATGCCGGCCTTGGCCAGCGCCTTGCGGGCCGCCGGCATCGGGCCGGTGAGCATGATGGTCGGGTCGGCTCCGGAAAGCGCCACCGACACCACCCGCGCCCGTGGCGTCAGGCCGTGGGCACGGCCGGCGGCCTCGTTGCCCACCAGCACGGCGGTGGCGCCGTCGACGATGCCCGACGAGTTGCCGGCGTGGTGCACATGGTGGATGCGCTCGACCTGCGGGTAACGCTGCAGCGCCACCGCATCGAAGCCCATGGCGCCGAGCTGCTCGAAGGCCGGCTTCAGGCTGGCCAGCCCTTCCAGCGTGGTGTGGGGCTTGATGAATTCGTCCTCAGTCAGCAGGGTCTGGCCCAGGAAGTCGGTCACCGGCACCACCGAGCCCCGGAAGCGGCCCTCCGCCCGGGCGGCGGCGGCGCGGCGCTGCGATTCCAGCGCATAGGCGTCCACATCGGCGCGGCTGAAGCCTTCCAGCGTGGCGATCAGGTCGGCCCCGATGCCCTGCGGCACGAACAGCGTGGCCGAATTCGTGGCCGGGTCCTGGGCCCAGGCGCCGCCGTCGGAGCCGATGGGCACCCGGCTCATGCTCTCCACACCGCCGGCCACCACCAGGTCTTCCCAGCCGCTGGCCACCTTCATGGCCGCCAGGTTCACCGCCTCCAGGCCCGAGGCGCAGAAGCGGTTGATCTGCACGCCCGAGCAGCGCCAGTCCCAGCCGGCCTTGAGTGCGGCCACCTTGGCGATCACCGAGCCCTGCTCGCCGATGGGTGACACCACGCCCATCACCACATCGTCCACCGCCGCGGTGTCGAAGCCCTGCCGCTGCTGCAGGGCGGTCAGCACCCCGGCGAGCAGGTCGACCGGCTTCACCTCGTGCAGGCTGCCGTCCTTTTTGCCCTTGCCGCGCGGGGTGCGCACGGCGTCGTAAATGAAGGCGTGGGTCATGGTGTCTCCTCGTGGAAGCCCCGGGTTGGGGACCGGACTGCGAGGCAGTATAGTGATTTCAGCAAGCAATTGCTTTGTGAAAATCGCCGACCACCGTCCCTCAGGAGACCCGCCCATGATCGAACGCACCTTGTTCAACGCCGACCACGAAGCCTTCCGCGACAGCTTCCGCCGTTTCATGGAGAAGGAGATCGCGCCCTTCCACGCCGCCTGGGAAGAGCAGGGCTACGTGGACCGGGAGGTCTGGCGCAAGGCGGGCGAGAACGGCTTTCTGTGCATGACGCTGCCCGAGGCCTTCGGCGGCGCCGGGGCCGACCGGCTGTATTCGGTGGTGCAGACGGAGGAGCTGGCCCGGGGCGGGTTCTCGGGCATCGGTTACGGGTTGCACAGCGAGATCGTGGCGCCCTACATCGCCCACTACGGCACCGACGACCAGAAGGCCCGTTACCTGCCGGCCCTGGCCAGCGGGGAGATGGTGGGTGCCATCGCCATGAGCGAGCCGGCTGCCGGCAGCGATCTGCAGGGCGTGCGCACCACGGCCCTGAAACAGGCCGACGGCAGTTACCTCATCAACGGCAGCAAGACCTTCATCACCAACGGCTGGCATGCCGACCTGGTGATCGTGGTGGCCAAGACCGACCCCGCCGCCGGCGCCAAGGGCACCAGCCTGTTCCTGGTGGAACGCGGCATGCCTGGCTTCGAGAAGGGCCAGCGGCTGAAGAAGCTGGGCCTGAAGGCGCAGGACACCTCCGAACTGTTCTTCAACAACGTGCGGGTCGGCCCCGAGCAGCTGCTGGGCGGCGCGGCCATGGAGGGGCGGGGCTTCATCTGCCTGATGGAGCAGCTGCCCTGGGAGCGGCTGCAGATCGCCATTGGGGCGGTGGGCGCGGCGCAGGCGGCCATCGACTGGACGGTGGACTACGTAAAGAACCGCCAGGTGTTCGGGCAGGCGGTGGCCGCTTACCAGAACACCCGCTACACGCTGGCCGAGCTGCAGACCGAGGTGCAGGTGGCCCGGGTGTTCGTCGACAAGTGCTGCGAGCTGGTGCTGCAGGACCGGCTGGACACCGCCACCGCCAGCATGGCCAAGTACTGGTGCAGCGACCTGCAGTGCAAGGTGATGGACGAATGCGTGCAGCTGTTCGGCGGCTACGGCTACATGTGGGAATACCCGATCACCCGGGCCTATGCCGATGCCCGGGTGCAGCGCATCTATGGCGGCACCAACGAGATCATGAAAGAGGTGATCTCGCGCGGCATGGGCCTGGGCGGGCGCTGATCGCCCCCCAGGCCCGGGCCTGCATCACTTGCGGGCGGCTTCGCCCAGGCGGCGGCCCAGCGACAGCGCGTAGGGCGCGGCGCGGGCATTGAGCACCGGGTCGGCCGACGGCTTGATGCCGGCCGGCAGCGCCACGGGGTTGAAGGTCATGCCGTCGCAGGCGCCGCCCATGCCGGCTTCCACTTTGTCGATGACCAGCTGCCCCACCGGCACCAGCTGACGGCCTTCAGGCCAGGCCACGGTCGGGTCGGTCAGGTTGTCACCGGCTTCGGCCAGCTGCAGCTTCATGTCGAACACCACCGGCTTGGCACCCACGCGCTGGCGCAGTTCGCCGGCCAGGAAGTCGTCCGGCATGGCCTTGAGCTGGTCTTCGGTCAGGCCCAGGGTGCCGGCCTCGGGCACGAACTGCCAGCGGGCAAAGCGGCTCTCGCCCTTGGCGTTGACGAACTCGAACGCGTTCACGCCCCAGTAGTTCACCGCGCCGTAGCTGGCCGGCACCGGGGCCTGGGCCAGGTAGGCCGACTGGCGCAGGGTCTCAGGGTTGGCGGCGTTGAAGGCCTTGAGCTTTTCCGGATCGGGCTTGCCGGTGGCCGGGTCGGCGGTGCGGGCCTGCACGAACGGGGCGAACTGCTCCGGGCGGGCCACGAAGAACACCGGCGCCGAGATGTTGGCCATCTGCCAGGTCTCGTTGCCGGGCAGCTGGAAGGTCAGGGCCAGCCCGCGCACCGACTTGGCCTTGTCGCTGGCCTTGGGGCTGCCGCCGCCGACCGAGAAACGGGCCACCACCGGCACCTTGGCACCGCTGAAGGCCGAGGCGGTGGTCAGCGCGCGGCCGGCCGTGTTGCCCACGAAGTGGCCGCTGGCGCAGATGCCTTTGGCGCCGGAGCGGCGGAAGCCCGGTTGCGGACCGGCCAGACCTTCGAGCGCATTGACCTGGGCTTCGGCCAGATTCGGCTGGGCCTGGGCGGAGGCGATGGGGAACAGGGCCGGGGCGAGCAGGGCGGCCAGGCTGGTGGCCAACAGGGAGCGTTTCATGGGGACCTTTCTGTGGAATGACTGGGGCTGGCAGGTCACGGTCCACATCGGTCCGTCCCGCCTGATCGGTGGTCGGCCCTGCGTCCGGCTTCTTACAGCCGGGCGTGAAAAATCATCAGCGCGCCGGCAGAACCACCGTGTGGTCCGGCGTCAGCCCCGGTGGTGATTCGTGGTCGGCCACCACCACCGCGCGCCCGGGCAGGTGGCCGATGCGCTGCAGGTGCGCCACCAGGCAACGCACCGACGGCGGATCGAGCGCGGCCACCGGCTGGTCGATCAGCAGCACCGGGGCCGGGCTGGCCAGGGTCTGGCACAGGCCCACCTTGCGGCGGCTGCCGGTGGACAGCATGTACAGCGGTTTGCCGAGGTGTTCGGCCAGGCCGAAGTCGTCGATCAGACCCCGCGGCACGGCGGCCAGCAGAGCGGCCACCGGCTCGTTGTCGAGCGCCGGATGCTGGATGTCGGCCAGGAAGGTGAGGCCGGGTTCCCGGCTGGCGAGCAGGCGCAGCAGGGTCGACTTGCCGCAGCCTTCCTCGCCGGTGAGCAGGGTGATGCCGGGGTGGATGTCGACATCGAGCCGGTCGAACAGGGTCAGCCCGGGCCAGCCGTGGCTGAGCTGCCGTGCCTGCAGCAGGGGGGTCGTGTTCATGCGGTGCGGTTCAGTGGCCGATGCGGTAGCGCTGGCCCCGGTAACGCAGCACCGAGCCATCGCGGTCGATCCGCTCCAGCACATGGTCCGGCCCGATCGACTGGCCCTCCTGCAGCACCCGGCCGTTGACGATGAGGTGGCGCAGCGCGGCGTTCTCGGACCAGGTCACGCCCTGCACGCTGATGGCCGGCAGGCCGGACCGCACCGCTTCGGGCAGCTCGGCATACCGGGGCACGGCGTTGGCCACGGGTGGTGACGGTTGGGGTGGTGGTGGCGGTGCTGGTTGCCGGGGCTGTGCCGGCGGCGGGGCCGGAGCGAGCAGGGGCGCGGGTGGTGGCGCCGGAACGGGTGCAAGAACCGGCGCAAGAACCGGCGCTGGCGCCTGCGCGGGGGCCTTCGATGCGACCGGTTCGGTTGCCGGTGTCGGTGGGCGCTCGCGGGTGGCGAGCAGCCACAGCGCCCCGATGCCGGCCAACAGCAGGGTTCCCAGTGCGAGCTGGCGTGCCGTTGTGCTGGCGACCACCGGGCCGGCGGGCGCGGCAGCGGTGCCCTGGGCCGGGTGGCCAGCAGGGGCCGGCGGCGTTGCAGCAGGCGCTGCGGCGGGCGGGATCGGTGTCGGGGCGCTGCCCAGCCCGGGCGGTGGCGGGTTCTGTTGCTGGCGCTGGGCTTCGGCGCGGCGCAGGGCGTCGAGGATGTAGGACATGGCCGGTCAGGAGGATGGGGGCGTCTGGCCCAGCCGGGGCTCGTCGACCCGGCTGGCCCGGTTGAGCTGCATGAAGGTGAGCGGGCCGGCCGCGCCCACCGGGTCGATGCCCTGGCTGCGCTGGAAGGCCTTGACCTGTTCGGTCAGGCTGGCGCCGCGCTCGACCTGCAGGCCCCGCGTCTGCAGATCGGCCAGCCGCTCGGCCAGCCAGGGCGCGGCCGGCCCGAACCGGCCATCTTCCAGCCGGGTGCGCTGGCCGGGGGGCAGCCGCCACAGCGTGCCGAAGTCGCCGCGCCACATGCTGTCGAGCTGTTCCAGGGGCAGACGCCAGACCCGGTCGCCGGCGGCCACCGTGGCTTCAGCGTCGTTCAGGCCGGTCACCAGCACGGTGGTGGACCCGCCGGGGTGGCTCAGCGTGATCAGACCCGGACGGTCGAGCTGTTTCAGGCCGGCCAGCGTGAGCCGTTCGGTGCGGTAGCACTGCAGCCCTTCCAGCCGTGCGCTGCCGCAGGGGTTGCGGGGCGCCAGCCGTGCGCCCCAGAGCTGCCCGAGTTGCTGCCAGCCCGGGTCGGCCTCCAGCCTGGGCCAGGGGGGTGTGCCTGGCCAGGCTTCTGCTGCAGCCCGCGGGCCTGCAGCGGGGGCTGCGCCGGCAGGGGTGGAGGTCGGTGCGGCAGGGGCGGAGGCGGGCGTGGCCGGAACGGAGGGGGCCGACGGCGCGGAGGGCGCGGCGGTACCGTTCCGGTGGGTCCAGGCCTGCAGCACCGTGACCAGCACGGCGCCAGCGGCCAGTGCGCTCAGGGCCAGCACCGGGCGGGACCACGGCACGCGGGGCGCGGTGGAGGCTGCCGCTGCGGTGGACGGGCTGGCCGGCGGCGGGGCAGGGGTGTCGAACACTTCGCTGGCGGCGCGCTCCAGGGTGATCCGGTCCACCTGCGCGCGGGCACCGCCGTAGGCGCCCAGCAAGGCCCGGTCGCAAAGCAGGTTGATGCGGCGGGGCACACCGCCGGTGAGCGCGTGGATGCGGTCGATGGCTTCGTCGGTGAAGGGCAGCGGGCCGGTCAGGCCGGCCACCTGCAGGCGGTGCGCCACGTAGGGCCGGACCTCTTCCGGCCCCAGGGTGTCCAGGTGGCAGCGGGCCACCACCCGCTGGGCCAGCTGCTCCAGGCCCGGCTCGGCCAGACGCTGGCGGAGTTCGGGCTGGCCGATCAGGACGATCTGCAACAGCTTGGCCTCGCTGGTCTCCAGGTTGGTCAGCAGGCGCAGCTGCTCCAGCACCGCGGCGGGCAGGGCCTGCGCCTCGTCGATGATCAGCAGGTTGCGTTCACCGGCTGCGTGGCTGCGCAGCAGGTGCGCGTTCAGGGCGTCGATGCAGGGCTGCAGGGAGCCGGGGTTGCCCGGCTGGGCGGTCCAGCCCACGCCGAACTCCTTGCAGATGGACTGCAGCAGATCGAGCGCCGTGGCCGGGGGGTGAAAGATGTAGGCCACCCGACAGTCCGGCGGCACCTGCTGCAGGAAACAGCGGCAGATGGTGGTCTTGCCGGCGCCGATGTCGCCGCTGAGCACCACAAACCCGCCGCCGCCGCGCACGCCATAGAGCAGGTGGGCCAGCGCCTCGCGGTGGCGCTCGCTCATGTAGAGGAAGCGCGGGTCCGGCGAAAGCGTGAAGGGGTCGAGCTGGAGTCCGAAATACCCGGCGTACATCGGCCCGAGCATAGCCGCCGCTGATGACCCGGACCATCAGGGTCATCCGCGGGCCGGCCTGCCGGTGCGGGTGCCTCAGGCCGCCAGGGCCATCGGCTGCTTGGCCACCGTGGTGGCCGAGGTGGTGGCGGTACGGGCCGGGGCCTGGCCACCGCACTCGATGTCACCGGAGAGCTGGCCGCCGTCTTCAATCACCACCCGGCCGTACCTGATGCGCCCGGTCACCTTGCCGGTGGCATGGATCACCAGCTTCTGCCGCACGGTCAGGTTGCCGTCGAACACGCCGCGGATTTCCGCAATGTCGATCTCGGCCGAGCCCTTGAAGGCGCCTTGTTCGGCAATCTGGATGACCCGGGAATCCATGGTGGCTTCGACCAGCCCTTCGACCACCAGGGTGTCGCAGTCGGTGATCTCGACACCCTTGAGCTTGATGTTCGGGCCCACGGTGAGCTTGCTGCCGCCTTCGGGGACCGAGCTGGCCTCGGTGGCCACCGACAGGCTCTGGGCGGCCGGCTCGGGGGTGGTAGGGGCGGCGGACGTGGCGGACGTGCCAGAGGGGCTGCCACCGGCGGCTGCTGCACCGGCCTGGCCGGCCTGGGCGCCCTGACCGTAGCGCGGCGTGGCCATCTGGCCGCCCAGGGGTTTGTTGAGGTCGGATTCGCGTTTGCCGAAGTGCAGTGCCATGGGTGTGCTCCTTGATCGAAGAATGAAAACAGGAGCGCTCATGCTAGGCGCCACGCGGCTTACATTCAGGCCGGTCCCGTAAGAGGTGTGACGAGTTGAAGCCTTGCTGCAAGCACCTGCGGGGCATGGGTGCATCCGGCGCGCGAAAGACCACCGGCCCGTAAAATCGCGGGTTGTCCACCGCCCGCGCCGCGGGTGCCCCGCCCATGAACGCCCCCCTCGACGTCTCCTTCTTCGCGCGCGCCGCCAAGCCCATCACCAGCTACCGGCCTTACTGGGCCAAGCGGTTCGGCACGGCGCCGTTCCTGCCCATGAGCCGGGCCGAGATGGACCAGCTCGGCTGGGACAGCTGCGACATCATCCTGGTGACCGGCGATGCGTACGTGGACCACCCCAGCTTCGGCATGGCCGTGGTGGGCCGGGTGCTGGAAGCACAAGGCTTCCGCGTGGGCATCATTGCCCAGCCCGACTGGCAGAGCGCCGACCCGTTCAAGGTGCTGGGCAAGCCCAACCTGTTCTGGGGCGTGACCGCCGGCAACATGGACTCCATGATCAACCGGTACACCGCCGACCGGAAGATCCGCAGCGACGACGCCTACACCCCCGGCGATGTCGGCGGCAAGCGCCCCGACCGCGCCGCCATCGTCTACAGCCAGCGCTGCCGCGAAGCCTTCAAGGACGTGCCCATCGTGCTGGGTGGCATCGAGGGCAGCCTGCGCCGCATCGCGCATTACGACTACTGGAGCGACAAGGTCCGCCGCAGCATCGTGGTGGACAGCAAGTGCGACATCCTGCTGTACGGCAACGCCGAGCGCGCGCTGGTCGAGGTGGCTCATAGGCTCGCCGCCCGCGAACCGGTGGAGACCATCACCGATGTGCGGGGCACCGCCTTCATCCGCCGCCCGGGCGACCCGTCCACCGAAGGCTGGTTCGAGATCGATTCGACCGAGGTCGACACGCCCGGTCCGGTCGAGTCGCACATCAACCCCTACCTGACCACCAGCGAACAGGCGCAGGCGCAGGGCGAGACCTGCTCCAAGGACGACGGCGCTGCCCGGACGCCGGCCTCGGTCCAGCCTTCAGCGCCGGCCAGCCAGGGGCAGGCGGTGCAGACCATCCAGTTCGTGCCCAACCCATCGCTCAAGGGCAAGGGCGGGCGGCCGCCGCGCGACCGCACCGTGATCCGCCTGCCGAGCTACGAGCAGGTGCGCTCCGATGCCGTGCTGTATGCCCATGCCAACCGGGTGCTGCATGTGGAGGCCAACCCGGGCAACGCCCGTGCCCTGGTGCAGGCCCACGGCGAAGGCGTGCTGGCGCGCGATGTGTGGATCAACCCGCCGCCGATCCCGCTGACCACGGCCGAGATGGACCATGTGTTCGACCTGCCGTACGCCCGGAGCCCGCACCCGACCTATGCCGACGAGAACGGCCGCCACGACGGCCCGACCAAGATCCCGGCCTGGGAAATGATCCGCTTCAGCGTGAACATCATGCGGGGCTGCTTCGGCGGCTGCACCTTCTGCTCCATCACCGAGCATGAGGGCCGCATCATCCAGAGCCGCTCGGAGGAATCGATCATCCGGGAGGTGGAGGACATCCGCGACAAGGTGGAGGGCTTCACCGGCGTCATCTCCGACCTGGGCGGGCCCACCGCCAACATGTACCGCCTGGGCTGCCGCACGCCCGAGATCGAGGCCGCCTGCCGCAAGCCGAGCTGTGTCTACCCGGGCATCTGCCAGAACCTGACCACCGACCACGGCCCGCTGATCAAGATCTACCGCCGCGCCCGCGAACTGCGCGGCATCAAGAAGGTGCTGATCGGCTCCGGCCTGCGCTACGACCTGGCCATCAAGTCGCCCGAATACGTCAAGGAGCTGGTGCAGCACCACGTGGGCGGCTACCTGAAGATCGCCCCCGAGCACACCGAGGGCGGGCCGCTGTCCAAGATGATGAAGCCCGGCATCGGCAGCTACGACCGCTTCAAGCAGATGTTCGAGAAGTACAGCGAAGAGGCCGGCAAGAAGCAGTACCTCATCCCTTACTTCATCGCGGCCCATCCGGGTACCAGCGACGAGGACATGATGAACCTGGCCCTCTGGCTCAAGCGCAACGGCTTCCGCGCCGACCAGGTCCAGACCTTCTACCCCAGCCCCATGGCCACCGCCACGGCCATGTACCACACCAGCCTGAACACGCTCAAGGGCATCCACCGCGATGACCGCAGCGAGAAGGTCGACATCGTGCGGGGCGAGCGCCGCCGCCGGCTGCACAAGGCCTTCCTGCGTTACCACGACCCCAACAACTGGCCGCTGCTGCGCGAGGCGCTGAAGGCCATGGGCCGGGCCGACCTGATCGGCAACGGCAAGCACCACCTGATCCCGACCTTCCAGCCGCTCACCGACGGTGGTTACCAGAGCGCGCGGCGCAAGAACAGCACGCCGCCCGGCAAGCCGGCCCAGCCCCGGCCGGGCACGCTGCTGACCCAGCACACCGGCCTGCCGCCGCGGGTGCAGGGCGCCGGTCCCGGCAAGGGGCCGGCAGCGCGCCGCAAGCCACGCTGAACCCGCTCAGGGGGCGTGCACGAAGGGCGGCCAGATCAGCCAGGCCAGCAGCACCAGGCAGTGCAGGGCGATGGTGGCCTTGAACGCCAGCTGGAACGAGGGTTTGCGGGTCTTGTGGCGCAACACCGACTGCGCGAACCAGGCTCCCGGCCAGCCGCCCAGCACGGCAAACCCGTGCAGCACGCTTTCCTGGACCCGCCATTCGCCGTGGGTGGCGGCGTGCTTGTCGCGCCAGTAGGCGAATAGGGCGGTCACGTTCAGCAGGGCGAGGCCGACCAGCACCACCCACGGGAAGCGGCCCAGGGCAATGCCCAGCAGCCACATCAGCAGCCACGCCGCCACCAGCCCGAGTGCCGGCCAGGGGTGCCACCGCTCCAGCAGGGTCGGTGGGCGGGTGCGGCGTGACGACGGGTTCCGCCCGGACGGCAGCAGTTCGTCCATGGTGGTGGCGACCTTCACGTCGGACTTGAAATAGATGTCGGCCGGTGGTTCCTTGACCTTCAGCGCCTGCGGCCCCCGGCCGCCCACCACGATTTCGTCGAACTCCACCGGCTGGCCGACCTGGATCGGCAACGGGCCCTTGTAGTCGCGCAGATGGAAGCGGATGAAGGCGGCGGTCTGGGGGCTGCGGATCAGGCCGAGGCCTTCTTCGGCATTCCACTGCACCACGGCACCCTGTTTTCGCATGCTGCTGCTCCGCTCGCTCAGGCCAGGGTGTGCAGCGGGATGTCGTGCTCGGCGGCCAGACGGTCGAGCTCGGCCCGGCTGCGCTGCGCGAACCAGGTGGCCAGCGCCTCGCGCGTGGCCGGCAGGAACAGCGACTGGGGGTCTTGCGCCGGCACGCCCGCCACACGGCACAGCGCGGCGGCAAAGTGGGGTTCCAGCGCCGCCACCGCCACCCGGCCGTCACGGCAGGCGTACACCCGGTAGCCGGCATGGGCGCCGCCCACGGCGCCGTCCGGACGGGTCAGGCCCCACTGGCGCGGCAAGGCCAGCCACGCGGCTGCGTCCGCCAGCGCCACCGACTGGAACTGGCCGCGCCCGGTGTGGCCTGCCACGCTCACGGCCGAGAGCACCGCCTCGCTGGCCATCAGGGAGCCGCCCATGTCGGCGAACAGGGTGGCCGGCAGGTCCAGCCCCGGCACCAGCCCGGCGTCGGCCAGGTAGGTGAGGTCGTGGCCCGGTTCTTCGGCCCGTGCGCCGGGGGCACCGACGATGGTCACCATGGAGAGTTGGGGATGCGCCTTGTGCAGGGTCTTCCAGTCCAGGCCGAGCTTGCGCAGGGCCGAGGGCCGGAACGAGGTCAGCAGCACATCGGTGCCGGCCAGCATGCGCTGCAGCCGGTTGCGGCCGGCGTCGCTCTTGAGGTCCAGCGTGCTGACCTTGATGCCGGCATGCAGCGTGGCATAGGCCTGTGGGTTGTACTGGCCCATGGGGTCCCCGCTGCGTCCGGCCGGGCCGGGCGGTTCGACCTTGGTGCACCGCGCGCCCATCTGCTGCAGCCGCATCAGGGCGGCGGGGCCGGGCAGGTTGAGCGCCAGGCTCAGGATGCGAACGCCGCGCAGCGGCTTCAAGGCAGTGGACGACATGGCAGGACGGTTCGGAAGCTGAGTCCCGAATGTACCTGCGCCGGCGGGCGCCCGATCAGCGCCTTTGAGCGAAATCCAGGGGCAATCCGACGTAGTTCTCAGCCAACGAACGGGACGCGGCTTCGGAGTTGACCAGGTACTCCAGTTCGGCCTCCTGCACCTTCTGGCCAAAGCCCTGGGTGTCGGGGAAGCGGTGCATCAGCGAGGTCAGCCACCAGCTGAAGCGCTCGGCCCGCCAGACCCGGGCCAGCGCCTTGCGGGAATAGTCGTCGATGCCGGCGCTGGTGCGCTCGTGGTAGTACTCGACCAGCGCATTGGAGAGGTACTTCACGTCGCTGGCGGCCAGGTTCAGGCCCTTGGCGCCGGTGGGCGGCACGATGTGGGCCGCATCCCCCGCCAGGAACAGCCGGCCGAAGCGCATCGGCTCGGCCACGAAGCTGCGCAGCGGCGCAATGCTCTTCTCGATGCTGGGGCCGGTGACCATGCGCTCGGCCATCTCGGGGTCGAGGCGGCGGCGCAGCTCGTCCCAGAAGCGGTCGTCGCTCCATTGTTCAACCTTGTCTTCGATCGGGCACTGCACGTAGTAGCGGCTGCGGGTGAGGCTGCGCATGGAGCACAGGCCGAAGCCGCGTTCGCTGTTGGCGTACACGATGGCGTGGGTGGACACCGGCGGCACATCGGCCAGCACGCCGAGCCAGCCGAACGGGTAGACCTTCTCGTATTCGGTGATGGCGCCTTCGGGCACGCTGGCACGGCACACGCCATGGAAGCCGTCGCAGCCGGCAATGAAGTCGCAGGCCAGCTCCTTCAGCTCGCCGTCCTGGCGGAAGCGCACCACCGGGGCGCTGCCGTCGAAGTCGTGGATGCTGACATCGGCCGCGCTGTAGACGGTGGTCAGGCCGGCGGCGGCACGCGCATCCATCAGGTCCCGGGTGACCTCGGTCTGGCCGTAGGCGGTGACCACCTTGCCCTGGGTGAGACCGGTCACGTCGATCGGGTGGCGGGTGTTGCGGTAGACCAGCTCGATGCTGTGGTGCACCGTGCCCTCGGCCGCCACCCGGGCGCCCACGCCGGCTTCGTTCAGCAGGTCGACCGTGATCTGCTCCAGGATGCCGGCGCGGATGCGGCCCAGCACATAGTCGGCGCTCTGCCGCTCGATGATGACGTTGTCGATGCCGGCCTTGTGCAGCAACTGGCCGAGCAGCAGGCCCGAAGGGCCGGCGCCGATGATGGCAACCTGGGTACGCATTGGGGGTGTCTCCTGTGGTGGGCGGATTGTGGGCAGCGCACCCGGCGATCACAACGCCTGCCGGTGACTCTTGCGCGGTGATCGGATCGGCTGTGCGATCATCGCGCAGAACACCGCCTTGAAGGAACCCGCCCCATGCCCAGAACCCCCGCCACGGCTGCGCCGACCCTGGCCCGCGCCGACTTCATCGAAGGCATGGCCAAGGGCATGGCGGTGCTGGAGAGTTTCGACACCACCCGCCAGCGTCTCAATGCCACCCAGGCCGCCGAGCGCGCCGGCATCACCCGCGCGGCGGCCCGGCGCCACCTGCTCACGCTGGCCCACCTCGGCTACCTGGAAAGCGATGGCAGCCATTACTGGCTCTCGCCCAAGGTGCTGCGGTTCTCAGGCAGTTATCTGGCCTCGGCCCGGCTGCCCCGGGTGCTGCAGCCCACCTTGAACCGGCTCGCGGCGCTGACCCGCGAGTCGTTCTCGGCGGTGGTGCTGGACGGCGACGAGGTGGTCATCGTGGCGCGCAGTGTCTCGGCCCATGTGCAGCGGCTCATGGCCTACGGTCTGCATCTGGGGGCCCGGCTGCCCGCCCACGCCACCTCCACCGGGCGGGTGCTGCTGGCGGCCTTGCCGCGCGCCGAGCTGAACCAGTGGTTGCGCGGCCGTGAACTGCCGCGCCTGACCCCGCACACCACGGTGGATGCCAAGGCCTTGCGGGCGCTGCTGGCCCAGGTGCGGACCGACGACCATGCGGTGGCGCGCGAGGAGCACGAACTCGGTGTGTTCGCCGCTGCCGTGCCGCTGCGCGACATGCAGGGCCGGGTGGTGGCGGCGCTCAATGTGGTGGCTTCGCCGGAGCGGCTGGAAGAGTCGGTGCTGCGGCAGGACCTGCTGCCGCAGTTGCAGGCCGCCGCGCTGGAGCTGCGGCCGCTGCTCTGAGCCGGCCCGGGGTCAGACCCCCAGGTGCTGCTCCAGCAGGCCGGGCTGGGCCAGCAGGTCGGCCGAGCTGCCCTCGAACACCACCTCGCCCTTGACCAGGATCACGTTGCGGTCGGTGATGCGGGTCACATGCTTCCAGTTCTTGTCAACGATGACGCTGCTGATGCCGCTCTCGCGGATCAGGCCGCAGATGCGCCAGATCTCGCGTGCGATCAGCGGGGCCAGGCCCTCGGTGGCTTCGTCGAGGATCAGCAGGTCCGGGTTGGTCATGAGCGCGCGGCCGATGGTCAGCATCTGCTGCTCGCCACCGCTGAGCTGCTGGCCGCCGTGGTTCAGGCGTTCGGCCAGGCGCGGGAAGGTGTCCAGCACCCGCTCATAGGTCCAGTCGCGCTGGCCGCGTGTGCCGGCGCGGGCCGCCATCACCAGGTTCTCGCGCACGCTCAGGTTGCCGAAGATGCCCCGGCCTTCGGGCACATAGGCGATGCCCAGGCGCGCCACCTCGTAGGGCGAAGCGCCGGTCATGGTGCGACCCTTGATCTCCACCGCGCCGCCGCTGGGCTTGACGATGCCCATGACCGACTTCAGCAGCGTGCTCTTGCCCATGCCGTTGCGGCCCATCAGGCCGATGGTCTGGCCCTGGCCGACGGTGAAGTCGATGCCGCGCAGGATGTGGCTCTGGCCGTAATGGGTGTGCAGGCCTCGGGCCTGGAGCAGGGCGGTCATGCGTGTTCCTCGCCGAGGTAGGCGGCCTGCACGCCGGCGTCGGCCCGGATTTCCGCCGGGGTGCCGCTGGCGATCACCTGGCCGTTGACCATCACGGTCAGCACGTCGGCCAGGCTGAAGACGGCATCCATGTCGTGTTCGACCAGCATCATGGCGTGGTCCTTCTTGATGCGTTGCAGCAGCTCGACCATGCGCTCGGCCTCGGCCGTGCCCATACCGGCCAGCGGCTCGTCGAGCAGCAGCACGGTGGGTTCGGTGGCCAGGGTCATGGCGACTTCGAGCTGGCGCTGCTCGCCGTGGCTGGTGGTGCCGGCCACGGCCTTGGCCCGGGCGGTCAGCCCGGCCAGTTCCAGGGCGCGTTCGCAGCGGCGGTTCACGTCGGCCATGCGGGCGGCCGACGACACCCAGTGCAGCGGGTTGAAGGCCGCATGGCGCTGCCGCGACTGGGCCGCCAGCCGCACGTTGTCCCACACGGTGAAGGGCAGGAAGATGTTGGTCTTCTGGTAGCTGCGGCCCAGGCCCAGGCGCGAGATCGCTTCGGGCTTGTGGCCGGCAATCGCGTGGCCACCCAGGGTGATGGTGCCGGAGGTGGGCGGCAGGTCGCCGGAGAGCAGGTTGGTCAGGGTGGACTTGCCGGCGCCGTTGGGACCGATGACCGCGTGGATGCGGTCGCGGTGCAGGTCGACAGACACCTCGTTCACGGCGGCCAGGCCACCGAAACGTTTGGTCAGCGCCCGGGCGCTGAGCACCGGCAGGCTGACGGGGGCATTGACCGCGGTCATGGTGCCTCCTTGCGGGTGAAGCGCTCCACCAGGCCCAGCAGGCCGCGCGGCGCCACGATCACCACCAGCACGATGAAACTGCCCATGAGCAGCTGCCAGTGCTTGGTGAGGTCCTTGAAGAAGTGCATGACGTACTCGAAGGCAAAGGCCCCCACGATGGCACCCGCAAAGTTGCCCATGCCGCCCAGGATGACCATCATGATCGCGTGCGCGCTCAGGTGGAAACCCATCAGCTCCGGGTTGACGAAGCCGGTCTGGGCCGCCCACAGGTACCCCGCCACACCGGCCAGCGTGCCGGCCAGGGTGAAGGCGGTCAGCTTGTAGCCGAAGGTGCCGTAGCCCACCGCGCGCATGCGGTGTTCATTCACGCGGATGCCGGCCAGCACCCGGCCGAAGGGCGAGAACAGCAGCCGGCGCAGGAAGGCATAAACCAGCACCAGCACCGCCAGGGTGAAGTAATAGAAGGTGGTCTTGTTGTCCAGGTCCAGGCCGAGCGCGGTGGCGTCTGGCCGGAAGGTGACATAGATGCCGTCCGATCCGCCCAGGGCCTTGTTGTCGAAGAACAGGAAGAACACCATCTGCGCGAACGCCATGGTGACCATGATGAAGTAGATGCCGTGGGTGCGGACCACGAAGAAGCCGATGACGAGTGCGGCCAGACCCGCCCCGGCAGCCGCCAGCGGCAGCGACCACCACAACGCGATCGGCACGTCCTGCGGGGTCAGGAAGGCCAGCGCATAGCCGGCCAGCCCGAAGTAGGCGGCATGGCCCAGCGAGACCAGGCCGGTCACGCCCTGCAGCAGGTCCAGGCTCATGGCAAAGATGGCCAGGATCATCATCTGCGACAGCATGCCGAGGTAGAAGTCGGCGCCGGTGAGCGGCATCAGCGGGAAGGCGGCGAGGGCGATGAACCCCAGTCCGAGGATGAACTGGACGCTGCGCGGCAGGCGCTCGAGTTGGGCTTTGGGGGAACTCATTGTTTGAACAGCCCTTCGGGCTTGTAGAGCAGCACCAGGGCCATCAGCATGTAGACCGCCATGCCGGCGATCTGCGGCACCAGCACCTTGCCGAAGGTGTCGACCAGGCCGACCAGCAGGGCGGCCACCAGGGCACCGCGCACCGAGCCGATGCCGCCGATCACCACCACCACGAAGCACATGATCAGCACCGAGCTGCCCATGCCGGGGTACACGCTGGCAATTGGCGAGGCGATCATGCCGGCAATGGCCGCCAGCGCCACGCCCAGCGCGAACACCACGCCATGGATCAGGCGGATGTTGACGCCCAGCGACTCGGTCATTTCGCGGTTGAAGGCGCCGGCCCGGATCTTCATGCCCAGGCGGGTCTTGCTGATCAGCAGGTACAGGCCCAGCGCCAGCGCAATGCAGATGCCCGACATCACCAGCCGGTACACCGGGTACGACAGGTTCTCGGTCAGCGGAATGGACCAGTTCAGCAGCTCGGGCACCTGCACCGCGTGCACGTCGTCGCCCCAGAGGATGGAGCGCACTTCCTCGAAGATGTAGATCAGGCCGAAGGTCAGCAGCACCTGGTCCAGGTGATCGCGGCGGTAGAAGTGGCGGAACAGCACCCACTCCAGCGCCCAGCCGAAGGCCACCGCCAGGGCCGCGCCGAGCACGATGGCCAGCGCCAGGCTGCCGGTCTGGCTGGAGATGAACCACGCCAGGTAGGCGCCCAGCATGTAGAAGCTGCCGTGCGCCAGGTTGACCACGCCCATGATCCCGAAGATCAGCGTCAGGCCGGCGGCCAGCATGAACAGCAGCAGCCCGTACTGCAGGCTGTTGAGCAGCTGGATGAGGAAGTTGGCGAAATCCATGGGTGCTTGTGGGCGAGGCCGACAGCAAACCGGCGCCCCGCGGGCGCCGGCTGCAGGTGAATGAAACGCGGAGGGTCAGCCCATCCGGCAGCCGGTGGCCGGGTCGGCCACGGCCTTCTGCGCGATGCCGATCACCTTGTTTTCCTTGTTCTCGACCTTGCGCAGGTACATGTCCTGGATCGGGTTGTGGGCCTTGCTCATGGTCCACTGGCCGCGCGGGCTGTCGATGGTGGCGCCTTCCATGGCGGCGTACAGCGCCTTCTTGTTGTTCAGGTCGCCCTTGACCGCATTGGCGCCCTTGATCAGCAGCAGGCCGGTGTCGTAACCCTGCACCGCGTACACGTCGGGCTGCAGCTTGAAGCTCTTGGCGTAGTTCAGGCGGAAGGTCTTGTTGCGCGGGGTGTCCAGCGAGTCGCTGTAGTGCATGGTGGTCAGCACGCCGTCGGCGGCCGGGCCGGCGGCTTCCAGCACACCCTCGGTCAGGAAGCCCGAGCCATAGAGCTGGATGTTCTTGTTCAGGCCGGCCGCGGCGTAGTCGCGCAGGAACTTGGCGGCGCCGCCACCGGCAAAGAAGCAGGCCACGGCGTCGGGCTTGAGGGCCGCGATCTCGGTCAGCAGGGCCTGGAACTCCACGTTCGGGAACGGCAGGCCGAGCTTCTTCACGATGGTGCCGCCGGCTGCGGTGTAGCTCTGCTCGAAGCCCTCGTAGGCTTCCTCACCGGCCGCGTAGTTCCAGGTGATCCAGACCGCCTTCTTGTGGCCCCGGTCCACCATGGCCTTGCCCAGGGCCAGCGTGGGCTGGCTGTTGGTGAAGGAGGTGCGGAACACGTTGGGGGCGCATTGGGCGCGGGTGGCCACATGCACGCCGGCGTTCGGGATCAGGCTCAGCACGCCAGTGTCGCGGGCCACCTTGTGGATGCCCATCTGCACGCCGGAGTGCACCGTGCCCACCAGCACGTCCACCCGGTCACGCTGCACCAGGCGGGTGGCGTTCTCGATGCCCTTGGCCGGGTTCGACTCGTCATCCACCTTGAAGAATTCGACCTCGCGGCCACCCAGCTTGCCGCCTTGCTCGTCCAGGGCCATGCGGAAACCGTTCTCGATGGCCACACCGAGCTGCGCGAACGTGCCGGTGTAGGGGAGCATGAAGCCCACCCGGACCTTGTCGGACTGGGCGCGCACGATCTGCGGCAGCAGCAGGCCGGTGGATGCAGCGCCGATCACGGCAGCACTGCGGGTCAGGACGAGTCGGCGGGTGGTCATGGGGGTCTCCTGTAGTCGGGTTGGAACGCGAGTCACTGTAGGGGTCGGGTCTGGCGGTGGCAATCCTGAATAACCCTACTTCATGTCTAAACTATTCAGCCTTGAACTCAAGCGGTCGCGGCCAGTGCCTGCGGCAGCCATTCCCGGCACCACGCCATGCCGGCGGCTTCGGGGTCGTCGACGGTGAAGGCATCGAGCACCAGCGGCTCACCGAGCCGGACCGCACCGAGATCGGCCAGCCGGGCGTCGAACAGCCGTCCGCCGTTGGCAAAGGTGTTGGGGTACTGGGCACTGTCGCCCAGGGCAATCAGGCCGTACCGCACATGGCCCAGGAACCTGGGCTGCGCGTCCAGCGAGGCGTACAGCGCCTGCGCGTTGTCCGGCACATCGCCCGAGCCGTAGGTGGATGTGCATATGACGTAAAGTGCATCTTCGTCAAACACGCTGGTGTCCAGACCGTCCATCTTCCGCACCTCGATCGATCCAATCAGGTCGGCACAGTCGAGCTCGATGGCCTGAGCCACATAGTCGGCGGTGCCGGTCATGGTGCCGACCAGGATCAGCAGTTTGGAGGGAGTGGGCATGAGCTGCACTTTAGTTCATGTTGTTGAGTCGGATGCCGGGGGTTTTCCCTGTGCCGCAGCGCGGCAGATGCCCGTGCCGATGGGCTGGTCCAGCGCCGCCGAATACCCCTGGGTGCCGCTGGATGCAGGGGAATGCACCGATGCGTGGGGTGCGGCACAGGCCTACCGTGATCGTTGTTCAGACCACCACGGAGCCTCCATGTCCCCGACCCCCATCCGCCACATCCCTCTGCTCGCCGCCGGTGCCGTCCTGGCGACCGGGCTGCTCAGCCTGCCCGCCGCCTGGGCGGTCGACCCCAACCGCATGGTCGATGCCTTCGAGGCCACCAATGGCAAGTTCGAGGGTTTCCGGCGTTCGGGTGCCAAGGGTATCTGTGCCACCGGCGAATTTGTCGGCTCCGCGCAGGGCCGCGCCTTGTCGGCCGCCTCGGCCTTTTCAGGCAATCCGGTGCCGGTGGTGGTGCGTTTCTCGGTCGGCGGTGCGAACCCGAATGCGGCCGACAATGGCAAGGGCCAGCGCAACCTGGCCCTGCAGTTCGACCTGCCCAATGGCGAGGTCTGGCAGATGGGCAACATCAATGCCCCCGTCTTCGGCGCTGCAACGCCCGAGCAACTGCTGGGCCGTGTCGAATCGCTGCGGCCGGACCCGGCCACCAAGGCCGCCGATCCGGCCAAGGTCAAGGCCTTCGTCGACGCGAACCCCGAGGTGCTGATGCAGGGCCGGTACTTCGCCTCTCAGCCGGTGCCGGCCAGTTATGCCAGCGTCAACTACTGGGGTGTGCATGGCTTCGGCTTCGTGAACGACAAGGGCCAGACCCAGTACGGCAAGTGGATCTTCGAGCCGGTGGGCGGCGTGCAGGGTTTGAGCGACGAAGAGGCCAAGGCCAGAGGCCCGCAATTCCTGTTCGACGATCTGCGTCAGCGGGTCAAGGCGGGCGGCGTGGCCTTCAACTTCAACCTGGAACTCGCGCAGCCCGGCGACACCATCAACAAGGCCACCGTGCCGCTGCCCGAAGGTCGCCAGAAAGTGAACCTGGGCGTGCTGAAGATCACCGCCGTGTCGCCCGACGCCACCGGCCCCTGCGTCGGCGTCACCTACAACCCGATGATCCTGCCCAAGGGCGTGGTGCCCACCGACGACCCGATGCTGGCCGGTCGTGCCGCACCGTATGCGGTGTCGCTGGGCCGCCGGCTGGGCGAGGGCGCCAAGCAGTAAGCCGGATCAGGACCGGTCCAGTGCTTCGGCGTTGGCCCGGGCGATGGCCTTGAAGCCGGCGCTGATGCGGTCGTCGTCGGCGCAGGTCCGCCAGAAGCGGATGGCCAGGTCCCGCGCCGTCGGCCAGACCGCCAGGGTCTGCACCGTGGGGCGGGGCAGCCTGTCGGAAAAGTCCCGTGGCACCACCTCGCCACCCACCGGCGCGTACAGCATGGGCAGCATGTCGTAGGCCGGTGCCAGCCGCCAGCGGTGATCGCGGAGCAGCAGCGACAGGTTGCCGTGGTGGCGGTCGGTGTTGGCAATCAGCGAGCCAAAGGCATCGAGCAGGGCGATGGTCTGCACATCCTCCGGGCTGAGCCGTTCCGGCCCGGCCCGGTCGGAGCGCTGGGCGGTGTCGACCCAGCTGGTGCCGGCGCCGATGTACTGGCGGTCGTACACCTCCAGCGACACCATGCCCAGCCGGCCGCCATGGGCGTTGCGGTCGAAGCGCCGGCTCTCCAGGAACACCCGCCCGGCGGCCAGTTCCAGCGTGGTGTGTGCCGCACTCAGGCCGGCTTCGCTGAGCGTCTGCAGCGCCAGACCCTCGCACACCAGCAGGTCGCGCCAGCGCTGGCTGGCGGCGCTGTCGTCGGCCGGGGAGAACTTGACCAGCACCGCATGACCCTCGCGCACCGCGCTGAACTTGGGCTGTTCGCCACCCGCGCTCGACCCCACCGAGCCCTGGGCCAATGCCTGTTCGGCCAGCACGGGGTAGTCGGTGGCAGGGTCGGAGATCCGGGGTGCTCCGGTGCGCAGCGGGGCCGGCAGCGAGTGGAAACGGTCGAAAGCCGGGGTGCCCACCAGCAGGTTGCCCGGCATGTCCTCGCCCGCGTGCACCAGCGCCTTCAGGATGTGGTCATCGCTCCAGTGGGTCAGGTTGGAAGGGAGCTGCAGGGCCGGATGGTTCTGCAGGAAGCCCCGTCCCAGGAAACCCTGGGGCCGCATGTCGTACAGGAACCAGGGCAGGCTGTCGTGCCGTGCGCTCTGGCCGTGCTCGCGGTCGGCCTCCTCCATCCAGAAGCCTTCGCCGGCCAGCGGGTACAGCGTGCCGAAGAACTGCACGCTGCCGTCGGGCTGCACCGAATGGATCGGGACCTGCCGGCCCACGCCGGGCACATCGCGCGGCATCAGGTAGCGCCTGGCCCGCGCCGAACCCACCGCCACCAGGCTGCCGTCGGCCAGCAGCGGCGCCAGCAACCGCGAGGCCGTGGGCTGGCTGATGCCCAGCCGGGCCTGCAGTTCAGGGCTGGTCGCGGTGCCGCCGAGCTGGCGCATGGCCAGCGGCAGATCGCGGGTGGGCAGGGCGGTCATGAATGGATATATGAATGAATATTTTCATTCTATCCCGTTGTCGCGCAACGAAAATCCAGAAAACCCGAATGGATGAGTCCTGGCCTGCCCGGAGGGACTCGAACCCCCGACCTGCTGCTTAGAAGGCAGCTGCTCTATCCGGTTGAGCTACGGGCAGCGGGAACCACCTGGGGCCCGATGGAGGCCAGATGGAGAAAAGGCCCACGCTGTGGGCCTTTTCGTTTTTCGTGGTCGGAGCGGCGGGATTCGAACTCGCGACCCTCTGCTCCCAAAGCAGATGCGCTACCAGGCTGCGCTACGCTCCGACTGAAGCGGCGGATTGTACCCGTGCCGGCACGCGGTTTCGGGCGGATCAGCGCTTCTGGTACTGAGCGGCGCCAAAAAGGTTCTGGCGGGCCTTGTCGTCGGTCAGCGGCTTGCGGGCATCGGCCAGCACGGCCACCCCGCGCTGCACCGCAGGGCGGGCCGCGATACGGTCGAACCAGTCTTTCAGGCGCGGGTAGTCCGCCCAGTCGATGCCCTGGTTCTGCCAGCTGCGCAGCCAAGGGAAGATGGCGATGTCGGCCACGGTGTACTGACGACCGGCGATGTAAGGGTGGTTCTCAAGCTGCCGATCCATCACGCCGTACAGGCGCTTCGCCTCGTTGGTGTACCGGTTGACGGCGTAGTCGATCTTCTCGGGCGCATAGATCCGGAAGTGGTGGGCCTGCCCCAGCATCGGGCCCACGCCCCCCATCTGGAACATCAGCCACTCCAGCATCTTGAAGCGGTCGCGGTCGGAGCGCGGCAGGAACTTGCCCGTCTTGCCGGCCAGGTACAGCAGGATGGCGCCCGACTCGAACAGGCTGATCGGCTTGCCGTCCGGGCCTTGCGGGTCGACCATGGCGGGGATCTTGTTGTTCGGGCTGATCTTCAGGAAGCCCGGCTCGAACTGGTCGCCCTTGGCAATGTCGATCGGGTGCACGCGCCAGTCGCGGCCCAGCTTGAGCCCGCATTCCTCCAGCATGATGTGGACCTTGTGTCCGTTGGGGGTCGGCCAGGAATAGACGTCGATCATGAAGTTTCTCCGGTGGGCGCTCCGGAGCGGGCGCCGGCGCGGGCACTTTACGGGAAAATGCCCCGCATGTTCCAACGTGCCCGCCATGTCCTGCAGCGCCTCGTGGCTGCCACGCCCGCCGCTGCCGATGAACCCCTTGCGCACTGGTGCCGCCACCACGGACTGAACTTCAGCCACCTCGGGCCGATGGCCTTCGCCATCGAAGGTGCCGAGGGCGCGCGCATCTGGCGTGCCGCCTGCGGACCGTCGAGCCGCGGCTACATCGCCGGTCACGAACTGTTGACCCGGGTGCACCTGGGCCGCGACGACGGCAACCTGATCGTGGTCATGCATCGCTCCCTGCGGCGCGACATCGAAGCGGTGTCGCAGGCGCTGTTTTCTCAGGTCACCGGCGATCTGCAGACGCTGGCCCAGGAGGTTCCGGAAGAAGTGCGCTGGGTGTCGACCCTGCGCGACACCGGCTGGCAGGGGCCACCGGCCGCGTTCTGGGAGCGTTATGCGGTGCTGGCCAACGATCCATCGGCGGCGCGGCGCTGGATCGATGAAGAAGCGGTCGACCGTCTGCTGGGCTGGCCTACGGGCGGCGTGACCGCGCAGACCCCGCTGCTGATCAGCCGCCAGCGCGGGCGGCTGCAGTTGCGCCTGCAGATGGACCCGCCGGCCGACCCCGACACGGCGGTCCATGCGCTGGACCTGCTGCGCCTGCTGGCCGGCCAGGCGACCTGATTCAGCTGCCCCGGGTGACCGGCATCTCGATGTCGGACTTGACCGCCATGTGACGGGCCAGCTCCAGCTTGGCGATGGACTGGCGGTGCACCTCGTCCGGGCCGTCGGCCAGCCGCAGCGTGCGCTGGTTGGCATAGCTGTAGGCGAGCGGGAAATCGTCGCTCACACCGCCGCCGCCGTGGGCCTGGATGGCCATGTCGATGATGTCGCAGGCCATGTTGGGCGCCACCACCTTGATCATCGCGATCTCGGCCTTGGCCACCTTGTTGCCCACGGTGTCCATCATGTAGGCGGCCTTCAGGGTCAGCAGGCGGGCCATCTCGATGCGGCAGCGCGCATCGGCAATGCGCTCGTGCCAGACCGACTGGGCCGACACCGGCTTGCCGAAGGCCACGCGGCTGTTCAGGCGCTGGCACATCAGTTCCAGCGCGCGCTCGGCGGCTCCGATGGAGCGCATGCAGTGGTGGATGCGGCCGGGGCCGAGGCGGCCCTGGGCGATCTCGAAGCCACGGCCTTCGCCCAGCAGCAGGTTGCCTGCCGGCACCCGCACGTTCTCCAGCACCACCTCCATGTGGCCGTGCGGCGCATCGTCGTAACCGAACACGCTGAGCGGCCGCACCACCTTGATGCCCTTGCTGTCGGCCGGCACGATGATCATCGACTGCTGCGAATGGCGCGGCGCGTCCGGGTTGGACTTGCCCATGACGATGTAGACCGCGCAGCGCGGATCGCCGGCGCCGGACGACCACCACTTGCGGCCGTTGATGACGTATTCGTCACCCACCCGCTCGATGCGGCACTGGATGTTGGTGGCGTCGCTGGACGCCACTTCCGGCTCGGTCATCAGGAAGGCCGAGCGGATCTCGCCGCGCAGCAGCGGCTCCAGCCAGCGGTCCTTGAGTTCTTCGCTGGCGTAGCGCTCGAAGGTCTCCATGTTGCCGGTGTCGGGCGCGGAGCAGTTGAACACCTCGGCCGCGAACGGCACCCGGCCCATGATCTCGCACAGGGGTGCGTATTCCAGGTTGGACAGGCCTTCCGGCGCACGCGGGCTGCGCGGCAGGAACAGGTTCCACAGGCCGGCGGCGCGCGCCTTGGGCTTGAGCTCCTCGATGATCTTCGTGGGAATCCAGGCGTTGCCGGCGGCGCGGTTGGCCGCGATCTCGGCAAAGAAACGGGCCTCGTTGGGGTAGATGTGTTCGTCCATGAAGGCGAGCAGACGCTCGCGCATGGCCTTGACCTTGTCGGTGTAATCGAAGTTCATGGTGGCTCCTTGGGGATCGTGGTGTGTTCGGTGGGGCGGTGACGGGTTGGCGGCTCAGCCGCCCTGGGCGAAGCGCCAGGCCATCTCGGCCATGGGGCGCGCGCCGGCAGCGGATCGGACGGCCTGTTCGCTGGACGCCGTGCCGGCCTCCACCCGTTTGCCGATCCCCTGCAGGATGGCGGCGAGGCGGAACATGTTGTAGGCCAGGTAGAAGTTCCAGTCGGCCTGCAGCTGCTGCGGCGTGGCAAAGCCGGTGCGTTCGCAGTAGCGGGCGATGTAATCGGCCTCGGACGGTATGCCGAGCTCGGCCAGGTCCAGCCCGCCGATGCCCCGGAACAGCCCGGGCGGGATGTGCCACGACATGCAGTGGTAGCTGAAGTCGGCCAGCGGATGGCCCAGCGTCGAGAGCTCCCAGTCCAGCACCGCCAGCACGCGCGGCTCGGCGGGGTGGAACATGAGGTTGTCCAGGCGGTAGTCGCCGTGCACCACCGAGACCATCGATTCGTCGCGGGCCATGGCCGGAATGGCCTGCGGCAGCCACTCCATCAGCCGGTCCATCTCGGGGATGGGCTGGGTGATGGAGGCCACGTACTGCTTGCTCCAGCGGCCGATCTGGCGCTCGAAATAGTTGCCCGGCTTGCCGTAGCCGTCCAGCCCCACCTCGTCCGGGCGGACGGTGTGCAGCGCGGCCAGCACCCGGTTCATCTCGTCGTAGATGGCGGCCCGGCCGGCCCGGTCCAGGCCCGGCAGCGACTGGTCCCACATCACGCGGCCGTCGACGCACTCCATCACATAGAAGGCA
>PNMF01000030.1 GCA_013823485.1 Comamonadaceae bacterium | reverse complement strand
CACCAGCTCGATGCGCTCGACCAGCACCTTGGGCGCCTCGTTGAACAGCAGGTGGGCCTCGTCGAAGAAGAACACCAGTTTGGGTTTGTCGGGGTCACCGATCTCGGGCAGGGTCTCGAACAGCTCGGAGAGCATCCAGAGCAGGAAGGTGGCGTACAGCCGGGGCGAGTTGAGCAGCTTGTCGGCCGCCAGGATGTTGATGACGCCCTTGCCGTCGATGGTCTGCATGAAGTCGGCGATGTCCAGCATGGGCTCGCCGAAGAAGCGGTCGCCACCCTGCTGCTCGATCTGCATCAGACCGCGCTGGATGGCGCCGATGCTGGCCGAACTGATGTTGCCGTACTCGGTGGTGAACTGCTTGGCGTTGTCGCCCACGTGCTGCAGCATGGC
Organism: Comamonadaceae bacterium; assembly: GCA_013823485.1. GTDB lineage: Bacteria > Pseudomonadota > Gammaproteobacteria > Burkholderiales > Burkholderiaceae_C > Hydrogenophaga. The sequence continues at coordinate 25,620 of PNMF01000030.1, read as the reverse complement.
CCGCAGGTCCTTCATGTCGAGCAGCAGCAGGCCGTTGTCGTCGGCGATCTTGAAGATCAGGTTGAGCACCCCGGTCTGGGTGTCGTTGAGGTTGAGCATGCGGGCCAGCAGCAGGGGGCCCATGTCGGAGACGGTGGCGCGCACCGGGTGGCCCTGCTCGCCGAACACGTCCCACAGGGTGGTGGGGCAGGCCACCGGGTCGGGCAGGGCGATGCCGCGGTCTTTCAGAACGGCAGCCAGCTTCTCGCCGATGCGCCCGGTCTGGCTGATGCCGGTGAGGTCGCCCTTGACGTCGGCCATGAACACCGGCACCCCGATGCGCGAGAACTGCTCGGCCAGGGTCTGCAGCGTGACCGTCTTGCCGGTACCGGTGGCCCCGGTGATCAGGCCGTGTCGGTTGGCCAGGCCGGGCAGCAGCTGGCAGGTGGTCTGGGCGTTCTGGGCGATCGGCATCGGCTCGGCCATGGCGGGGGGTCCTCCGGGGTGTGGGTGCAGAAACGTAAAATCGCGGGCTTATTAGATCAAAGCCCGTGGGGCAAAAGGACGTTTTCGTGGCCGGACACAGCAAATGGGCAAACATCCAGCACCGCAAGGGGCGACAGGACGAGAAGCGCGGCAAGATCTGGACCCGCGTGATCCGCGAGATCACGGTCGCTGCACGGCAGGGTGGCGGTGACCCGGCCATGAACCCCCGCCTGCGGCTGGCCATCGAGAAGGCCAAGGCGGCCAACATGCCCGCCGACCGCATCAAGTACAACGTGGACAAGGCCTCCGGCACGCTGGAAGGGCTGACGCTGGAGGAGATCCGCTACGAGGGCTACGGCATCGGCGGCGCGGCGGTCATCGTCGACACCATGACCGACAACCGGGTGCGCACCGTGGCCGAAGTGCGCCACGCCTTCAGCAAGTACGGCGGCAACCTGGGCACCGAAGGCTCGGTGTCGTTCCAGTTCAAGCACTGCGGGCAGCTGGTGTTCGCACCCGGCACCTCGGAAGACCAGGTGATGGAAGTCGCCCTGGAGGCCGGTGCGGAAGACGTGATCACCGACGACGAAGGCGCCATCGAGGTCATCACCTCGCCGACCGACTTCGAGGCGGTGAAGAACGCGCTGGAGGCCGCCGGCCTGCGGCCCGAACTCGCCGAGGTGACCATGCGCGCCGAAAACACCATTGCCCTCGCCGGCGAGGACGCCGCCCGCATGCAGAAGCTGCTGGACATCATCGAAGACCTCGACGACGTGCAGGCCGTGTTCCACAACGCCGAGATCAGCGAATGAAAGTCCTCGTGATTGGCGGCGGTGGCCGCGAGCATGCCCTGGCCTGGCGCCTGAAGCAGTCCACCGGCGTGACCCAGGTGTATGTGGCCCCGGGCAACGCCGGCACCGCCCGCGACGCCGACCTGATCAACCTGCCCCTCACCGACAAGTCTGCGCTGCGCGCCTGGGTGCAGGACAACGGCATCGCGCTGACCGTGGTCGGCCCCGAGGCACCGCTGGCGGCTGGCGTTGTGGACGAGTTCCGCGCGCATGGCCTGGCCATCTTCGGCCCGACGCAGAAGGCCGCGCAGCTGGAGAGCTCCAAGGCGTTCAGCAAGGCCTTCATGCAGCGCCACGGCATTCCCACCGCCGAGTACCAGACCTTCACCGACCCGGTTCAGGCCCATGCCTATGTGGACGCCAAGGGCGCGCCCATCGTGGTCAAGGCCGACGGGCTGGCGGCCGGCAAGGGCGTGGTGGTGGCCATGACCCTGGCCGAGGCCCATGAGGCCATCGATTTCATGCTGCTCGACAACACCCTGGGCGTGGCCCACAACGAGGGCGGCGCCCGGGTGGTGATCGAGGAATTCCTGGAAGGCGAGGAGGCCAGCTTCATCGTCCTGTGCGACGGCGAACACGCCCTGGCCCTGGCCACCAGCCAGGACCACAAGCGCCTGATGGACGCCGACCAGGGCCCCAACACCGGCGGCATGGGGGCGTATTCGCCGGCCCCGGTGGTGACGCCGGCGGTGCACCAGCGCGCCATGGACGAGGTCATCCTGCCGACCCTGCGTGGCATGAAGGCCGACGGCATTCCGTACACCGGCTTCCTGTATGCCGGCCTCATGATCACGCCGGACGGCCGGGTCAAGACGCTCGAATTCAACTGCCGCATGGGCGACCCGGAAACCCAGCCGATCATGATGCGGCTGCGCAGCCCGCTGGCCGACGTGCTGCTGGCCGCCACCCGGGGCGAACTCGACCGCGTCAGCCTGGACTGGGACCCGCGCGTGGCGCTGGGTGTGGTCATGGCCGCCGCCGGTTACCCCATGAACCCGCGCAAGGGCGATGCCATCACCGGTCTGCCGGACGACGGGGCCGACCGCATGGTGTTCCACGCCGGCACCTCGGCGGTGGACGGCCGCATCGAGGTCAGTGGTGGCCGTGTGCTGTGCGTGACCGCGCTGGCCGACTCGGTGGTCGCCGCCCGCGAGAAGGCGTATGCGGTGGTCGACCAGATCCGGTTCGACGGCATGCAGTGCCGCCGCGACATCGGTTTCCGTGCGCTCTGAAGACGGCACCGCGCTGCCGGTGCGCTTTGACGAATCCCGCCTGGCGCGGGCGCTGTTGCGCCTGGCCGGCTGGCGGGTGGTCTACCAGGGCTTCCCGACCCGGCAGGGCGTGGCCATCGTCTACCCGCACACCAGCAACTGGGACTTCGTGGTGATGGTGCTGGCCAAGTGGACCATCGGCGTGCCCGCCCGCTGGTGGGGCAAGGACAGCCTGTTCCGCCTGCCGCTGCTGGGCCGCTGGATGCGCTGGCTCGGCGGCATTCCGCTGGACCGCCGGTCGTCCCGGGGTGTGGTGGCTGAAATGGTGGCGGTGTTCGATGCCGCCAAGGCCGCTGACGAACTGCTCTGGCTGGGGCTCTCGCCCGAGGGAACCCGGCGCCATACCGATGGCTGGCGCAGTGGCTTCTACCAGGTGGCCCTCGGGGCGAAGGTTCCGCTGGCCCTGATCCGCCTGGACTACGGCCGGCGCGAGGTGCGCATCACCGACTTCATCCACCTCAGCGGCGACATGGACGCCGACTACGCCCGCATGGCCGAGGCCTATGCCGGCGTGCGGGGGCAGCGCCCCTCGCAGGCCAGCCCGATCGCCCCCTTGCCCAAGCGGCCAACCCCCGATACGGTATGAGCATGAACAACACGGTCTCCAACCCTGCCAGCGTGCAGGCCCCTTCGGGCGCCATCGACACCGTCCGCCAGTTCCTCACCGGGCTGCAGGACCGCATCACCTCGGCCATCACCGGCATCGACGGCACCCCGTTCCTGGTGGACCGCTGGACCAAGCCCGCCGGCGAGAAGCTGCAGGGCAACGGCATCACCCAGATCCTGGAAGGCGGCCCGGTGTTCGAGCGCGCCGGCTGCGGTTTCTCGCATGTCACCGGCCCGCAGCTGCCGCCCTCGGCCACCCAGCATCGCCCTGAACTGGCCGGCGCGCCGTTCGAGGCCATGGGCGTGTCGCTGGTGTTCCACCCGCGCAACCCGTATGTGCCCACGGTGCACATGAACGTGCGCATGCTGGCCGCCACGCCGGCCGGCGGCGCACCGGTCTGCTGGTTCGGTGGCGGCATGGACCTCACGCCGTACTACGGCTTCGAGGAAGACGCCCGCCATTTCCACCGCACCTGCCAGGCCGCGCTGGCGCCCTTCGGCGACGACAAGTACCCGCGCTTCAAGCAGTGGTGCGATCAGTACTTCTTCCTGAAACACCGTAACGAGCCGCGTGGCGTTGGCGGGGTGTTCTTCGACGACTTCTCGGAACTGGGTTTCGACGACAGCTTTGCCATGATGGCCGCCACCGGCGACGCCTTCCTGGACGCCTACCTGCCCATCGTCGAACGCCGGCAACAGCTGCCCTATGGTGAGCGCGAGCGCGAATTCCAGCTCTATCGGCGCGGCCGTTATGTGGAGTTCAACCTGGTCTGGGACCGGGGCACCCACTTCGGCCTGCAGTCGGGCGGTCGCAGCGAATCCATCCTGCTGTCCATGCCGCCGCTGGTGAGCTGGTCGTACAACCGGCAGCCGGAGCCCGGCAGTGCCGAGCACCGTCTGTACAGCGAGTTCCTGGTGCCCCGGGACTGGGCCTGATGACCGCAGCTTCCGATGGCGCTGCCATCCGCCGCGTCGGCATGTTCGGTGGGGCATTCGACCCGCCGCACGGCGCCCACCGATCGCTGGCCGAAGCCGCCATCGAACAGCTCCAGCTCGACGTGCTGCACGTGTTGCCGACCGGGCAGGCCTGGCACAAGAGCCGTCCGCTGACCGATGCCGCGCACCGGGTCGCCATGTGTGGCCTGGCCTTCGGCGATCTGCCCCGGGTGCGCATCGACCCGCGCGAGATCGCCCGGCAGGGCCCCAGCTACACCGCCGACACCCTGGCCGAACTGCGCCGCGAATACCCGCAGGCCGAGCTGTTTCTGGTGCTGGGGGCCGACCAGCTGCTGGCGTTCCGGCAGTGGGTGCGCTGGCAGGAGGTGGTGTCGCTGGCAACGCTGGCGGTGGCCGCCCGTGCCCGATCCATCGGCGCCCAGGCCCTGGACGCCCCACCGGAAGAAGCCGATCTCTCCGGCGTCGACCTGCCTTTTGTGGGCCTGACCATGCCCCTGAACCCGGTCAGCGCCACCGCCGTGCGCGCACGGCTGGCCGCCGTCGGACCCGACGCGGCCGCACTGGACGTGCTGGTGCCCGCTCCGGTCGCAAGCTATATTTCACAGAACCACCTCTACCAGACCCCTACATGACCAGCGAAACCACCGCCAAAAAAGACATCCAGAAACTGCAACGCGCCATCGTCGAGGGGCTGGAGGATGTGAAGGGGCAGGACATCGTGGTGTTCAACACCGAGACCCTCTCGCCCCTGTTCGAGCGGGTCATCATTGCCAGCGGCACCTCCAACCGGCAGACCAAGGCCCTGGCCGCCAGCGTTCGCGACGCGGTGCGTGAAGCCGGTTTCGACAAGCCCCGCATCGAAGGCGAGGAAAACGGCGAATGGATCATCGTGGACTGCGGCCAGGCCGTGGCCCATGTGATGCAGCCGGTGATCCGCCAGTACTACCGCCTTGAGGAAATCTGGGGTGCCAAGCCGGTCCGCCTGAAGCACGGTGCCGAGAAGGCTGCAGAAAAGGCTGCAGAAAAGGCTGCAGAAAAGGCCGCAGCCCCCGCGAAGAAGTCGGCGACCCGCAAGACCGCCGCCGCCGAGCCGGCCGCCGTGTCGGGCAAGACCGTGGTGCGCAAGCAGGCCGCTGCAGCCAAGACCGCGGCCAAGGCGCCCGCTGCCAAGGCAGCACCGGCGAAGAAGGCCGCTGCGAAGAAGACCGCCGCCAAGGCACCGGTCAAGGCGCCGGCAAAGACCGCCGCCAAGACGGCTGTAAAGACGGCTGCGAAGACGCCGGTCAAGAAGGCCCTGCCCAAGGTGGTGGTCGGCAAGACCACCAAGCCCGCCGCCAAGGCAGCCGCCAAGACCCCGGCGCGCAAGACCGTCAAGCCCGCAGCCCGCAAGACCGCCACGAAAAAGGCATGAAGCTGCTGATCGTCGCGGTCGGCCAGCGGGTTCCCGACTGGGCCCAGACCGCGTATGACGATTACGCCAAGCGCTTCCCGCTCGAACTGAAGGTGGAGCTGCGCGCCGTCAAGACCGAGCCGCGCGGCTCGCGCACCACCGAAACGCTGATGGCGGCCGAGCGCGAGCGCATCCAGGCGGTGCTGCCGCGCGGCTGCCGCGTGGTGGTGCTGGACGAGCGCGGCACCGCCCTCACCACCCAGGCGCTGGCCCGTCAGCTCACCCAATGGCAACTCGGCGGGGACGATGTGGCGCTGATCATCGGTGGCCCGGATGGGCTGGAGCCCGCATTCCGCGATGCGGCCCACCAGCGCATCCGCCTCTCCGACCTCACGCTGCCCCATGCCATGGTGCGGGTGCTGCTGATCGAGCAGTTGTACCGGGCCTGGTCGATCAACGCGAACCACCCGTACCACCGCGAATGAAGCCCTCTCTCTACCTCGCTTCCCAGAGCCCGCGCCGCAAGCAGCTACTGGAGCAGTGGGGCGTGCATCCCGAACTGCTGCTGCCCGACGCCGATGAGGATGTCGAGTCGCTGGAGGTGGTGCGCGGCGCCGAAGCCCCGGCCACCTATGTGCAGCGGGTCACAGCGCTCAAGCTGCAGGCCTCGCTGGACCGCCTGCAGCGGCGGGGTCTGCCGCCCGCCCCGGTGCTTTGCGCCGACACCACGGTGGCGCTGGGTCGCCGCATTCTGGGCAAGCCGGCCGATGCCGCCGAGGCGCGCGCCATGCTGCGCGATCTGGCCGGCCGGACCCACCGGGTGCTGACCGCTGTGGCGGTGGGCGTGCCGGGCCGCCGGGCCGGTGCGGCGCCCCAGCTGGCGCAGGCGCTGTCGGTGTCCACCGTGAGCTTCGCGCCGCTGACCCGCAGCCAGATCGACCGGTATGTCGCCAGTGGCGAGCCGATGGGCAAGGCGGGCGCTTATGCCCTCCAGGGCGCAGCAGCTCTCTGGGTCAGCCGCATGACCGGCAGCCATTCCGGTATCGTGGGCCTGCCGGCCTTCGAGACGGCGCAAGTGCTGCGCCAGGCCGGCATCGATCTGTACTGACCCGTCCCGCCGACTTTCCAACACCGTTCCACTCATGAGCCAAGACATCCTGATCAACTGGTCGCCGCAGGAAACCCGGGTGGCGGTGGTGGAGCAGGGGGCCGTGCAGGAGGTGCACCTGGAGCGCACCCTGGAGCGCGGGCTGGTCGGCAACATCTACCTGGGCAAGGTGTCGCGGGTGCTGCCGGGCATGCAGTCGGCCTTCATCGACATCGGCCTGGACCGCGCCGCCTTCCTGCACGTGGCCGACCTGATGCCCAACATCCAGGCCAAGCACGCACCGAGCCGGCCGCCCGAGGCCGAGGCACCGGCCGGGAATGGCAGCGCACCCAAGGTGCTGACGCCCAACCCGGTGCTGCCGATCGAGCGGCAGATCTTCGAGGGCCAGGCGCTGATGGTGCAGGTGCTCAAGGACCCGATCGGCACCAAGGGTGCGCGGCTGACGGCGCAGATCAGCATTGCCGGACGGCTCCTGGTGTTCCTGCCGCAGGACAACCATGTGGGCGTGTCCCAGAAGATCCCGCCGGCCCAGCGCGAGGCCCTGCGACAGCGGGTGACGCAGCTGGCCGCCACCCCGGACGGCAGCGCCACCGGCGGCTTCATCCTGCGCACCAACGCCGAGGACGCTGCCGACCAGGAGCTCATCGACGACATCGCCTACCTGCGCAAGACCTGGCTGCGCATCAAGGAGGCGTCAACCCGCCAGCCGCCGGCCACGCTGCTGCACGAGGACCTGAACCTGATGCAGCGCGTGCTGCGCGATCTGGTGGGCGCCCAGACCCAGTCCATCCGCATCGACTCGCGCGAGCAGCACGGCCTGCTCACCGGCTTCGCCGAAGAGTTCATGCCCGACACCGTGGCCAAGCTGCAGCACTACAGCGGCGAACGGCCCATCTTCGACCTGTTCCACATCGACGAGGACATTGCCCGTGCGCTCAGCCGGCGGGTCGACCTCAAGTCCGGCGGCTATCTGGTGATCGACCAGACCGAGGCCCTGACCACGGTGGATGTGAACACCGGCGGTTTCGTGGGCGCCCGCAACTTCGACGACACCGTGTTCCGGACCAACCTCGAGGCGGCGCAGGCCATTGCCCGCCAGCTGCGGCTGCGCAACCTGGGCGGCATCGTCATCGTCGACTTCATCGACATGACCCGGGAAGATCACCGCGAGTCGGTGCTGACCGAGTTCCGCAAGCAGCTCTCCCGCGACCGGGTCAAGACCATGATCGGCGGCTTCTCCCAGCTCGGCCTGGTCGAGATGACCCGCAAGCGCACCCGCGAGTCGCTGGCCCACATGCTGAGCGAGCCGTGCGAAGCCTGTGGCGGCAAGGGCGAGGTGAAGACGGCGCGCAGCGTGTGCTACGACATCCTGCGCGAAATCCTGCGCGAGGCCCGCGCCTTCAATCCGCGCGAGTTCCGTGTGGTGGCCTCGGCCAAGGTGGTGGAGCTGTTCCTGGACGAGGAGCGTGCCCACCTGGCAGGCCTGTCGGACTTCATCGGCAAGCCGATCTCGCTGCAGTCGGAGAGCTCCATGACCCAGGAGCAGTACGACATCGTGCTGCTCTGAGCGGCAGCGGCCTCGGTCAGGTCGCTTCAGGCCGCGCTGTTCAGGCCCTGCGAATGCAGCCGGGCATACAGCCCGTCTGCGGCCATCAGTTCGGCGTGGGTGCCGAGCTCGGCAATCCGGCCTTCGGCCAGCACCACCACCCGGTCGGCGTGTTCGATGGTGGAGAGCCGGTGCGCAATGACCAGCGTGGTGCGGCCCTGCATCAGCCGCGACAGGGCGTCCTGCACCAGACGCTCGCTCTCGTTGTCCAGCGCCGAGGTGGCTTCGTCCAGGATGAGCACCGGCGCGTCCTTGTAGATGGCGCGTGCAATCGCCAGACGCTGGCGCTGGCCGCCGGAGAGTTCGGCCGCGTTGTGGCCCACCGCGGTGTGGATGCCCTGCGGCAGCCGACCCACCAGCTCGCCCAGGTTGGCCGACTGCAGGGCGGCCAGCACCCGCGCTTCGTCGATCTGGCCGGCCTCGCTGCCCAGGGCCACGTTGGCGGCCAGCGTGTCGTTGAGCATGATCACATCCTGCGAGACCATGGCGAACTGCCGCCGCAGGTTGGGCAGGTCCCAGTCGGGCAGGGGGGTGCCGTCCAGCGTGACGCTGCCGCTGTCCGCCTCCACGAAGCGCGGCAGCAGGTTCACCAGCGTGGTCTTGCCCGAGCCGGAGGGACCGACGAAGGCCAGCACCTCGCCCGGCTGCACCTGCAGCGACACCTCGCGCAGGGCCAGGTGGCCACCGTGCCCGGCCTCACCCTCGCGTTCGGGGTAGCGCACCGTCACGCCGTGCAGGGCGATGGCGCCTTGCACCCGGTCGGCGGTGTGGGTGCCGCCGGTCTGCACCGGGGTCTGCTCGATCAGCTCCAGCCCCCGCTCCAGCGCGGCCAGCCCGCGCGTGATGGGCGCGGTGATCTCGGCCAGATGCCGGATGGGGGTGATCAGCATCAGCATGGCGGTCACGAAGGCCACAAAGTTGCCCACGCTCACGCCGCTGCTGGTGCTCTGCCACAGCGCCACCGCAATGACCGCCGACAACGCACCCGATGCCAGCAGCTGGGTGAGTGGCGTCATGGCGGCCGTGGCGATGGTCGACTTCAAGGCCAGCTTGCGCAGCCGCACACTGAGCACGTCGAAGCGCCCGGCCTGGCGCTGCTGCGCGCCGTGCAGCCGGATCATGCGGTAGGCCAGGGCGTTCTCCTCGACCACATAGGCCAGCTCGTCGGTAGCCTGCTGGCTGTCCTTGGTGAGCTGGTAGAGCCGCCGGGTCAGCACCCGCATGATCAGGATCAGGCCGGGGAACACCGCCAGCACGATCAGGGTGAGTTTCCAGTTCAGGTAGACCAGGTAACCCATCAGGGCGAGCACGGTCAGCGAATCCTTGGCCAGGGTCAGGAAGGCCGACACCAGCATCTGCGAGCCGGTCTGCACCTCATAGACCAGGGTGTTCGAGAGCTTGCTGGCGCTCTGCCGCGCGAACAGCGCCATCTGGGCCTCGTTGAGCCGGGTGAACATGGCCCGTCGCAGGTTGAGCATGCCCAGGCTGGCGGTGTACGAGAGGGCGTACTGCGCCACGAAGGTGGCCATGCCGCGCAGGCCGAAGAGCCCCATCAGGGCCAGCGGCACGGCCCACAGCGGCACCTGTCCGGCGGCGAAGCCCTTGTCCAGCAGCATCTGCAGCAGGGCCGGAATGGCGGGCTCGGTGAGGGCGCCCACCACCGTGGCCAGTGCGGCCAGCACGATGCCGGCCCTGGCCCCCCTGAAATACGGCCACACCCGGCGCAGACGCTGACCCAGCGTGCCGGGTGGCGTCGAGGTGGCGGTGTGCGAGGGGGTGGGGGGTGGTGAGGTGGTCAAGGGCAGAGCGTTTGGGTGTCGCGCCGTGAACCGGTGGAGGAACCTGCAGCGGACTTCAGGATCACAGAGACCGCCCGGGAGAAGCGGGTGGCCTCTCACATCTTGTCACGCAGGCCGGTCGGCAGCCTCCGGTATTATCGGCCGCTCTCGCCCGGACCGCGACACCTGCCCGCGCAACACGTCCCGAGACCCCATCAAGATGCCCGATCAGAATCGAACCGAACCGTTCGCCCCCATGCAGCGCCGCCGCGCTCTGGGTCTTGTCTCTTCCCTGCCGCTGTTCGGCCTGCCCCTGCAGGCGGCCCATGCCCAGTTCCGCGTCGAGATCGCCGGTGTCGGCCTGACTCAGTACCCGTTTTCTGCGGTGAACTTTCGCGGCAACGACGCCGCCAGCGAGAACATGGCCGCCATCGTGCGGGCCGACCTGGAGCGCAGCGGCCAGTTCCGGTTCGTCGAGCCGGCCCCCGGCGCGCTGGATGAAACCTCCCGCCCCGACCTGGCGCCCTGGCGCCAGCGCGGCACCGACTCTCTGCTCACCGGCAGCGTGACCCGCCTGGCCGACGGCCGCTTCGATGTCCGCTTCCGCCTCTGGGACGTGGTCCGCGCCCAGGACCTGGGTGGCCTGAGCTACCCGGTGGTGGCGGCCGACCTGCGACTGGCGGCCCACCGCATGGCCGACTACATCTACGAGAAGCTGACCGGCGACAAGGGCGTGTTCTCGACCCGCATCGCCTACGTCACCAAGGCGCCCCAGCGCTACAACCTCTGGGTGGCCGATGCCGACGGCTTCAATGCCCGCGCAGCCCTCACCAGCCCGGAACCCATCATTTCGCCCAGCTGGGCCCCCGGTGGTTCGCAGCTGGCGTATGTGTCGTTCGAGTCGCGCAAGCCGGTCATCTATGTGCACGACGTGGCCACCGGCAAACGCCGGTTGCTGGCCAGCTTCCGGGGCTCCAACAGCGCTCCGGCCTGGTCGCCCGATGGCCGCCAGGTGGTGGCCACGCTTTCGATCTCGGGCAATGCCCAGATCTACGGCATGGACGCCAACGGCGGCGAGCCCCGCCGGCTTTCCAACAGCAGCAGCATCGACACCGAACCGGTGTTCAGCGCCGACGGCAAGGCCATCTTCTTCGTCAGCGACCGGGGCGGATCGCCGCAGATCTACCGCATGGACGCCGGCGGTGGCGGTGCCCAGCGCCTCACCTTCAACGGCAACTACAACATCTCGCCGGCGCCCAGCCCGGACGGACGCTGGCTGGCCTACATCTCGCGCATCGGCGGTGCGTTCCGACTGCACGTCATGGACCTGGCCAGCGGTCAGGTCACGGCGGTGACCGACAGCTCTGCCGACGAGAGCCCGAGCTTCTCGCCCAACAGCCGTCTGATCATCTACGCCACCCGCGACAAAGGTCAGGAAGCGCTCATGACCACCACGGTCGACGGCCGCATCAAGACCCGGCTGGCGGGCTCGCAAGGCGACATCCGCGAACCCGAATGGGGTCCGTTCCTCAAGTGATGGCGCCTGGCCGCACCGTTTTTCCCCTGTTGTTTCTCAAGTCGTTTCTTCATTCCAAAGGTCCATCCATGAACCACAAAGCCTCCCAACCCCTGTTCCGCCGCGCCGGTCTGGCCATCGGCCTGTCCGCCGCCATGCTGCTGGCCGCCTGCGGCTCCAACGTCAAGCTGGACGAAGTGCCGGTCTCCGACCGTTCGGGCACGGCCGCCGGTGCCGGCGCCGGTGGTCAGGGCAGCGGTGTCGACCCGCGCGGCGTGGCCGGCGTGCAGGTGCCGGGTGCCGGCGGTGCACAGCCGCAGCAGCTGCAGCGCATCGTCTACTTCGACTACGACAGCTTCGAGGTCAAGCCCGAGTTCGCCTCCGCCCTGGAAGCCAACGCCAAGTACCTGAACGCCAACCGCAACGCCCGCGTCGGTCTGGAAGGCCACACCGACGAGCGCGGCGGCCGTGAATACAACCTGGCCCTGGGTCAGAAGCGCGCCGAGGCCGTGCGCCGCTCCCTGTCGCTGCTTGGCGTGGCGGACAGCCAGATGGAAGCCGTGAGCTTCGGTGAAGAGAAGCCGGCCCAGACGGGTCTGGACGAGGCCGCGTTCTCGAAGAATCGCCGCGTCGAAATCACCTATCGCTGACATGCAGGCCGCCCGCACACGCACCAGCGGCCTGCCCGGCCTGTGCACCGCCGCCGCTCTGGCGCTGGCGGTGCTCTGGCCGGTCCAGGCCCATGCCCTGTTCGGTGACGACGAGGCGCGGCAGGCCATCATCGAGCTGCGCCGCAAGGTCGACGCCAACCAGGCCGCCGGCGACGCTGCCCGCAGCGAAGGTGATGCCGCCACGCGTCGCAGCCTGCTCGAACTCTCCAACCAGATCGAGCAGCTGCGCGGCGAGCTGGCACGTCTGCGCGGCCAGAACGAACAGCTGGCCCGTGAAGTGGCCGAACTGCAGCGCGCCCAGAAAGATGTGCAGGCCGGTGTCGACGCCCGCCTGCGCCAGGTCGAGCCCCTGAAGGTCGAGCTGGACGGCCAGAGCTTCACGGCACAGCCGGCTGAAAAAACCCAGTTCGACGCGGCCATGGACACCCTGCGCCGCTCTGAATTTGCGGCGGCATCGACGGCCTACACCGCATTCCTGCGGCAGTACCCCGCCAGCGGCTACACCCCCTCGGCGCTGTACTGGCTGGGCAATGCGCAATACGCGGCCCGGGCCTATAAGGACTCGGCGGAGAGCCATCGCCGGCTGGTCACCGAGTTCCCGAACCACCCGCGCACGCCCGAGGCCATGCTGGCCATGGCCAACAGCCAGGTCGAGCTGAAGGACACCAAGGGCGCCCGCCGCACCCTGGACGATCTGGTCAAGAAGTACCCGCAATCCGAGGCCGCTGCGGCTGCCAAGGAACGTCTGGCGCGCCTGCGCTGACCCGGCCCTGCCACCCGGCGGGCGCCGGGTGGCCTTTTACAATGGCGGGCTATGGAACTCGCCGAACTCAACCAGCTCCGCATCACCACGCTGTGGGCGGCCTTCGCTGTCGCCGCCGCTTTCGGCTTCATTGCCCAGCGCACCCACTTCTGCACCATGGGTGCCGTCAGCGACATCGTCAACATGGGCGACTGGACCCGCATGCGCATGTGGGGCATGGCGGTCGGTGTGGCTGCCATCGGCTTTCATGTTCTGGGCTGGATGGGGCAGATCGACACCACCCAGTCCATCTACACCGGCGCCCGGGTGGTGTGGCTGTCGGCGTTGACCGGCGGCGCGCTGTTCGGTTTCGGCATGGTGCTGGCGTCGGGTTGCGGCAGCAAGACGCTGGTGCGCATCGGCGGCGGCAGCCTGAAGTCGCTGGTGGTGTTCTTCGTCATGGGTCTGACCGCGTTCATGACGCTGCGCGGCGTGTTTGCGGTGTGGCGCAACGCCACCGTCGACCAGGTGTATTTCGAGCTGCCCCAGGGCAGCGCGGTGCCGGCCTGGGTGGCGGGCGCCACCGGGCTGGAGCCCGGGCTGGCCGGGCTGCTGACCGCGTTGGTGATCGGTGGTGCGCTGGTGGTGTGGGCCCTCCTGGGCCGTGACTTCCGCACCGGCAACAACCTGCTGGCCGGCGCCGGCATTGGTGCGGTGGTGGTGGCCATGTGGTGGGTCAGCGGTCATCTTGGCTTTGTCGCCGAACACCCCGAGACGCTCGACAAGGTCTTTCTCGGCAGCAACACCGGCCGCATGGACGCGCTCACCTTCACCGCCCCCATGGCCTATGTGCAGGACTGGCTCGTGTTCTACAGCGACGCCACCAAGGTGCTGACCTTCGGTGTGGTCACGGTGGTGGGTGTCGTGGTGGGTGCGCTGGCCTGTGCGCTGTTCGAGCGCAGCTTCCGGTGGGAGGGCTTCGCTGGCACGCAGGACACCGCGCTGCACATCGTCGGCGCTGTCTGCATGGGCGTGGGCGGCGTCACGGCGCTGGGCTGCACCGTGGGGCAGGGGCTGTCCGGTCTGTCGACGTTGAGCCTCACCAGCGCCATCGCGGTGGCCGGCATCATGGTTGGCGCGGTGCTCGGCTTCCGGCTTCAGATCTGGCTGCTGGAGCGCGGGTGATCCCGAGCGTCGAGCCGACCGAAGCCAACCTGTTCGAGCGTCGGTTCGGAGGCCTGAGACGCCTCTACGGCGTGGAAGGTGCGCAACGCATCTTCGACGCCCATGTGGTGGTGGTCGGTCTGGGGGGAGTCGGCTCCTGGGCCGCAGAGGCGTTGGCCCGCAGCGGCGTTCGCCGGCTGACCCTGATCGACATGGACCATGTGGCCGAGTCGAACATCAACCGGCAGATCCATGCCCAGATCACCACGCTGGGCCAGTCCAAGATCGAGGCGCTGCAGCAACGCATCGCCAGTTTCCATCCGGGGTGCGAGGTCGAGTGCATTGACGAATTCGTGTCGCCCGAGAACTGGCCCGGGTTGCTGGGCCAGCAAAAGCCTGGCGTACTCATCGATGCCTGTGATCAGGTGCGCGCCAAGACGGCCATGGCCGCCTGGGCCATCGAGGCGGGCGTGCCGCTGGTGGCGTTGGGTGCTGCGGGCGGCAAGCGCCGGGCCGAGCGGATCGAGGTCGGTGATCTGGCCGAGGTCACCCACGACCCGTTGCTGGCCCAGTTGCGCTACCGCCTCCGCAAGGAGCATGGCGCAGCGCGCCAGGGGACCATGCAGCTGGCCTGTGTGTTCAGCCGGGAGCCGGTGGCACCGCCCGATCCGTCTTGCGGGCTCGACGGTGGTGACGGCAGCCTCAACTGCCACGGTTTCGGCTCGGTGGTGAGCGTCACGGCCAGCTTCGGCATGACCGCTGCCGGATGGGCCCTCAACACGCTGGCCGAAGGAAAACGGCAAAAAGTGAAGGCCCCTTCAAAAACACCCAAAAATGACGCTATAATTTGAGGCTTCGCAGGGTACGGAGAACAGTGTTCAACGAACCTTGTGAAGCAGCAGAGGTCTCTCGCAAGAGAGGTGCCAAAGCAGTGTGGGACGTTAGCTCAGTTGGTAGAGCAGCGGACTTTTAATCCGTTGGTCGGCAGTTCGAGCCTGCCACGTCCTACCAGAGATCGAAGGGGTCTGACCGCAAGGTCAGGCCCCTTTTCTTTTGTGTCGGTGGCACCGCGACGGGTGCCGAGCAGTGGGTCACGCAAATGTCGTTCATCTGCGTGACATGCGGGGTTTTGGGGCTGGCAGACCCCAAGTTGGTGCCAAGATCACCGATATATCACCATGCCGTTCACCCGTCTGTTCTCGCGCGACGCTGTCGCGCCACCCTTTGATGCTGTGGACGAGGTCATGCGTCTGTCGCGAGCCGGCATCCGCGTGGCCGCCGATGTGCTCAACAGCGACGCTCCTCCGTTGGAAGTGGTGCAGCGCTATTGCGACGCGGTGGTGCAGGCGTCCACGCACCTGTGTCTGGCCTGGTGCTGGTTCGGCCAGGTCGACGCGCCGGTGATCCGGCCGCTGGTGAGCGCAGGTCGAGCCAGCGAGTGGGCCCGCCAGATGCACATCGAGCGCAACTGGCTCACCCGGCGCGGGCCCGCTTTCCGCGCAGTGGACACCGGCCAGAGCGAAACCGTGGCGATATCGCGCTATGCCGTCTGGGGCCCTTGGCGCCGGCTGGCGCAGGAGCACCAGGTCCGCGCGGTGCGCTGCATTCCGCTCAAGGGGCATTCGCCCCAACGGTCCGGCATCCTGGTCATGTACGCCGATGCGCCGGATTACTTCGAGGCGCTCGGCACCTACTTCGACGAACTGGGGCAACTGTTTGCTTCGGTGCTTTTGAATCGCGAAGCCGCCGAGGCCTCGGCCAACCACTACCTGCACCGGCTGGAGCTGGCCGCCGAGGTCGGCGCACTCGGCATCTGGGAGCTGGACCTTTCCACCCTCACGTTCACGGCCGATCAGCGCCTGACCGACATGATGTCCCTGCCGCCCAACACGTTCGAGAACCGGATCTCGGCGGCGCTGGAACGCATCCATCCGGACGATCGTGACAGGGTGCAGGCCGCGCTGGACAGGGCTGCCGCCCAGGAGCCGCCGATTTCGGTCGAGTTCCGGGTGGTGTTCCCGGATGGGCAGACCCGCTACATCCTTGGGCGGGCCATCGGGCTGCGCGACCGCGAGGGCAGGGCGGTGACGCTGGTCGGCGCCAATGTGGACATCACCGACCAGAAGCGGGTCGAGGAAACCTTGCAGCAGGCACGCGATGCGGCCGTGGCGGCCAGCCAGGCCAAGAGCGATTTCCTGGCCAACATGAGTCATGAGATCCGCACGCCCATGAACGGTGTCATGGGAATGAGCGCTCTGGCGCTCGATCTGGCCACCGACCCGGTGCAGCGCGAATACCTGTCGCTGGTGCGCAGCTCGGGTGAGAGCCTGATGGGCGTTATCAACGAGATCCTCGATTTCTCGAAGATCGAGGCAGGCCACATGCACATCGAGATGTCGGACATCGCGGTGCGTTGCTGGCTCGACGAGGTGGTGCGACCGCTGGAGTTGCGCGCCCGAGAAAAGGGGTTGGCCTTTGTGGTCGAGATTGCGCCCGATCTGCTGGTAGTACTGCGCAGCGATGCGCTGCGCCTGCGCCAGATCGTCAACAACCTGGTCGGCAATGCCATCAAGTTCACTGCCCAAGGTCAGGTGACGTTGCGGCTGCACATGGCCGGGCACGGGGGCCAAGGCCCGCTGACGCTGGGCCTGGACGTCATCGACACCGGGATAGGCATCGCGCCGGAGAAGCAGTTGCTGATCTTCGAACCCTTCAGCCAGGCCGATGGCAGCATCACCCGGCAGTTCGGTGGAACCGGCCTGGGTTTGTCGATCTGTCATCGGCTGTGTGGCCTGCTCGGCGGCAGCATCGGGGTGGAAAGCACCGTGGGCCGTGGGACCATCTTCCGGGTGCGGTTGCCGGTGACGGCGGTGCCGCTATCCTCCGGTCAGATGCAGCCACCCGAACACAAGCCCATGAGCGCCCCCACCCCTGCAGCATCCAGCACCGACTCTGCCGGCGGTTCGCTGCGCATCCTGCTGGCCGAAGACCATCCGGTGAACCAGAAGGTGGCGCAGATCATGCTGACCAAGAGCGGCCACGTGGTGGAGGTGGCTGGCGATGGTGCGCAGGCGGTGGAGGCGGCGCGGAGCGGCGGCTTCGATCTGATCCTGATGAACATGCAGATGCCGGTGCTCGACGGCCTGGAGGCCACCCGCCGCATCCGCGCCGAAGAAGCCGAGCAGCAGCGGCCCCGGGTGACCATCATCGCGATGACCGCCAACGCCCGCGAAGAAGACCGCCAGGTCTGTCTCGCGGCCGGCATGGACGACTTCGTCAGCAAGCCGATCCGCATGGCGACTCTGGTGGAGAAGCTGCGGGCACTTTGAGCCTCAGCTCCCGGTGAACAGGGCAACAAAAAAGCCCTTGCATCGCTGCAAGGGCTTTCGAATTTTCTGGCTCCCCGACCTGGACTCGAACCAGGGACCTGCGGATTAACAGTCCGTCGCTCTACCGACTGAGCTATCAGGGAACAGCCTCAAATTATAGCGTCATTTTTTTGGTTTTCTGAGCGCCCCCCAACTTTCTCAAAATTGTGTCTCGAAGGCCACGCGCAGCGTGCGCGAGGCGGCCGGGAACAGGTAGATGTGCTCGTACTGGAAGGGCGCTTCCTGGAAGTAGCGGCGGTCGAACAGGTTGTCCACCGCGACCACCCAGTTGGCGGGTCGGCCCTGCACGCGCGTGTCGTAGCGCAGCGCTGCATCGACCCGGGTCCAGGAGCCGAGCTGGAGCTGGTTGTTCGGGGTGATGGCCCGTCGGCCTTCGTGGCTGAGGTGCGCGCTGGCCTTCAGACCGGGCACCGCCTCGATGGTCCGGCTGACATCGCTGCGCAGCACCCAGCGCGGCACGTTGGTCGGACGCAGTCCGTTCAGCGTGGGGTTGATGGTGCTGCCCTGGCGCTCGGCATCGATCCAGGTGACGCTGGCGTTGTAGTCCCAGGCGCCGGTGGTGCGGCCGCCGCCCAGCTCGATGCCCTGGTGGCGCGCCGATCCGTCGATCACGCGGGTGCAGCTGTTGGGCGTGCCGCTGCAGGCCGGTTGATCGCCGCTGACCGGGCGGTTGATGCGGAAGTAGGTGAGGTTCCAGCGCGCGCTGTCGTTCAGCGAACGGATGCCCGCTTCCCATTGCCGGCTCTTGAGCGGCGGCAGGGCCGCGCCCTGGTTGGTGTAGCGCGCGCGGCCCGGCGCCACTTCCGACTCCACGCCCTGACCCCAGCTGGCATACACGGTGCGCTGTGCGTCCAGCTGCAGGCTGGCCGCGAGCCACGGGGTGGTGAAGCTGTCCTGGTAGCGGGTGGCACGCGGGTCGGTGCCGGTGCGGATGCTGTCGCGCTCCAGCCGGGTGTGGCGCAGGCCGGTCCAGGTCTGGAAGGCATCGCTCCAGCGGATCACGTCGGTCGCAAAGAACTCGGTGCTGCGCTCGGTGCGGTTGGTGAAGGGGTCAACGATCTGGGGGTTGGGGGCCAGCGCGGGCAGCGTGAACAGGTTGCCGCCGGCGATGAAGCCGGAGTCGTTGGCGCGGGTCTGGCCGCGCAGCGTGAAGCGGCTGACCAGAACGCCCGCCGTGAGCTTGTGGCGCAGGCCGCCGGCCTCGATGTCGCCGTTGACGCGCCATTGGGCGGCATGGGTGGTGCGCCGTTCGTTCTCGCTGCGGTAGTCGTAGAGGTCGAAGTCGCCGTTGCTGCAGTAGCGGTCGAAGTTGTTCTCGGCGCTGCAGCCGAAGGGGTAGGCCAGGTAGTCGTCGGTCTTCAGGCGCTGGCTGCCCAGCTGGGCCTGCCAGTTCCACTGGCTGTTGATGGCCTGGGTGAAGCGCAGGCTGCCGCTGAAATTGCGGAAGTCGGTGGGCTGCGACCAGGGCTGGCTGTTGATGTTGATGCGCGGGTCGGCGGGCGGCAGGGCGGTGCCCAGCAGGCTCAGGCCCGGCACCGTGGCCTGGCGGCGGCGGCTGATCTCGAATTCGCCCTCCAGCAAGCTGTCGCGCGAGAGGCGCGCGTCCAGGGCCACGGCCAGCAGCCCGCGCTGGCCTTCGGTGCCCCGTGCCTCGGTGTTCAGGCGTTCGCCGGCGATGTTCACCCGCCAGCCCAGACTGCCTTCGCCGGCGCGCCCGCTCATGTCCAGGTGCACCAGGGCGTTGCCGTCTTCATTGACCTCGGTGCGGAAGGTGCGGGTCGGCTGCGCGGTGGGCCGCTTGACCACCAGGTTGATCAGGCCACCCGGCGCGCTGGTGCCGGCCTGGATGCCGCTGGTGCCCTTGAGCAGCTCCACCCGTTGCAGGTGGTCCAGCGGCAGGCTGGTTTCGGCACTGATGGGCAGGCCCTCGCGGCGGAAGTTGTAGGTGTTGTCGATGACGAACCCACGCACGCTGGCGTAGTCGTAGTAGCCGACCGCGTTGTAGGCGTCGCTGACCGAGGCGTCGAGCTTGTAGAGGTCGCTGATGCGGCGGGCACCGGTCTCGCTGATGGTCCGGTTCTCGATGACGGTGGTGCTGATGGGCACGCTGCTGGCCGGCTGGTCGCCGAAACCGGTGACGTCGGCCGGCGCAGCGGCGCCGGCACTGCGGATGGTGACCGCAGGCAGGGTGGCTTCGGTGTTCTGGGCGTGTGCCTGCAAGGCGGTCAGGCACGCGACGGTAATCAGCGAAAGGGCTGCGGGGCGCAGCGTGTGCAATGGGGGTCGTGCCATGTGTGTGGTCCGGTCGGACTCGTTATGGCAGGTGGGCTGGGCCCGCGCCGCGCAGCACGGGCAGGCCGGCGCACGGTTCGGGCTTTTGCTTCCCTGCGCGAGGATTACCTCAATCAGGTTCAAAGGGACTTTCTCAGTCGCGGCCCTTGCAGGCCGCAACACCCCTAGCGGAAGGCGCCATTGCTGGCGCGGACGGGATTCTAGTTCAGCCGCCCACACCCAGCAGGCGGTGGAGTTTCGGGCTGGTGGTGGTGTATTGCAGCAGCGTGCGCTGTTCGGGGAAGAGCCGGGCGGCGGCGGCGAAGGCGGCCAGGGTGGCCTCGTGGAAGCCGCAGAGGATCAGCTTCTTCTTGCCCGGGTAGGTGTTGATGTCGCCCACGGCGTGGATGCCGGGCACGCTGGTCTCGAAGCCGACGGTGTCCACCACCAGCTGCTTGCGCTCCATGGCCAGGCCCCAGTCGGCAATGGGTCCGAGCCGGGGCGACAGGCCCAGGCAGACCAGCAGGGCATCCAGCGGCTGTACCCGGGTCTGGTCGTCGGGGGTGACGATCTCGATGCCGGTCAGCCGGCTGTCCTGCACTTTCAGGCCCAGGGGCTGACCGATGCTGCGGCGGATGCGGCCCTGATCGGTCAGGGCCTGGAGCCGGGCGAGGTCGGGCGCACCGGCCTGGAACACGTCGCGCCGGTGCAGCAGGGTGATGGAGGCGGGCGGGCGGGCGGCATCGGCCAGCCGCAGGGCCCAGTCCACCGCGTGTTCCTCGCCGCCGTGCACCACCACCTGCAGGCCGGCAAAGGCTTCGGGATCCTGGGGCCGGTGGAACACCTGGCTGCCCTCGAACGCCTCGATGCCCTCCAGCTTGAGCGGCCGTGCCTGGAAGGCGCCCACCCCGGCCGCGATGAACACGCTGCGGGCGATGAAGCCGGTGCCGGCGGAGGTCTGCACATCGAACCGGGCGTCTTCGCGGCGGACGAGGCCGGTCACGGTCTGGCCCAGGTGCAGGCTGGGCGCAAATGGACGCACCTGCTGCTGCAGCCGGTCCATCAGTTCCTGGCCGCTGCACACCGGCAGGCCGGGGATGTCGTAGATGGGTTTGCCGGGGTACAGCTCGGCGGGCTGGCCGCCGCCCCCGGGCAGGGCGTCGATGACGTGGCAGCGGATGTCCTGCAGCCCGAGCTGGAACACCTGCCACAGGCCCACCGGACCCGCGCCGATGACCAGCGCATCGGTCTCGATGGGTGCGCCGGTCATGGACTTCAGCGGGCCAGCTGGTCCAGCTTGCCGGTCTTGTCTTTCCAGTCGTCGGCGTCCGGCAGCGGCGCCTTGCGCTTGGTGATGCTCTTCCAGCCCGGCAGGCGGGCCAGTTCGGCGTTGAGCGCCGTCATGTGCACCTGGTCCTTGGGCAGGTCTTCCTCGGCGTAGATGGCGCTCACCGGGCACTCGGGAATGCACACCGCGCAGTCGATGCACTCGTCCGGGTCGATGGTGAGGAAGTTCGGGCCTTCGCGGAAGCAGTCCACGGGGCAGACATCGACGCAGTCGGTGTATTTGCAGCGGATGCAGGCTTCGGTGACAACGTGGGTCATGGTGTGGGCGGAATTCGGGGGAAACCCGGATTTTAGGGGGTTCGGCGGCGGTCTTCAGCGCACCAGCACAGCACCCGCAGTGCGGTGGCTGGCGGTGTCCACCAGCACCAGCGAACCGAGCTGACGCGAGCGCCCGAACGGCAGCGTGGCCAGCGGCTCCTGCAGGCTGAGTTCGATGTGGCCGATGGCGTTGGGTTCCAGTTCGGTCGCGTCCTGTTCGGCCAGGGTGTGGATGTCCAGCCGGTGCACGATGCGCTTGACCTTGGCCTTGACCCAGCGGTGGCCATGCAGGGCCCAGTAGACCCTGCCGGGGACCAGGTTTTCGTCGTCCATCCAGGCCACGGTGGCGCTGATCTCGCGGCTGTGGTGGAAACCTTCGTGGCCATCGGCGTCCAGCAGCCAGTCGCCACGCGACACATCGACCTCGCGGTCCAGCACGATGCCGGCGCTGTGGCCTGCCGACACATCGGCCGGGCGGCGCACATGGTCCAGCACCTGGGCCACCGTGGCGGTCTGTCCGTTCGGGGCAATGCGCACGCGCTGGCCCGGCACCACGCTGCCGGCGGCCACACGGCCCCAGAAAATGCGCCGGCCTTGCGAGGTGTCCGAAGAGCTGCTGAACTTCTCCACCCACTGCACCGGAAAGGCCAGCGGCAGGGCGGTGTCGGCCGGGGTCACCGGCAGCCGTTCCAGCAGCTCCAGCAGGGTGGGGCCGTGGTAGCCGCACCAGCCATCGGCCTCGGCGGCATCGACCACGTTCCAGCCCTTCAGAGCCGACACCGGCACGGTGGCCACCACCGGCAGACCGGCCTGCTCGGCAAAAGCAGCCAGCGCCGCGCCGATGTGGGCGAAGGCGGTGGTGCTGTCGTCCACCGCATCGAGCTTGTTGATGGCAAACACCACGGAAGGCACGCGCAGCAGCTGCAGCAGCAGGCTGTGCCGGCGGGTCTGCGGCAGCAGGGCCAGCTGCGGGTTGCGCCAGTCCAGCTTGGTCGCGTCCACCAGCACCACGGCGGCGTCGGCACTGGAGGCGGCCGTGACCATGTTGCGGGTGTACTGCTCGTGGCCCGGGGCGTCGCCGATGATGAACTTGCGCGCCTCGGTGCTGAAGTAGCGGTAGGCCACGTCGATGGTGATGCCCTGTTCGCGCTCGGCCGACAGGCCGTCGGTGAGCAGGGCCAGGTCGGTCTGGCCCTGGCGCTGCACGCCGGCCAGGTGGTCCTGCAGCACAGCCTTGCTGTCGACCAGCAGGCGGCCGATCAGGGTGCTCTTGCCGTCGTCCACGCTGCCGCAGGTGATCAGGCGCAGGGCGGCGGAGGTGTCCACGGCGGCGGCTTGGGCGGTGTCGGTGCTCATCAGAAGTACCCGTCTTTCTTGCGTTTTTCCATCGAGGCGTCGCTGGTCTTGTCGTCCATGCGGGTGGCGCCCCGTTCACTGACCTCGGCGGCCAGGGTCTCGATCACGATGTCGGCCGGCGTGGCGGCGGTGCTCTCCACCGGGCAGGTGCAGGTGATGTCGCCCACGGTGCGGAAACGCACGTCGCGCAGTTCCACCGTCTCGCCGTCTCGCGGCGGGGTGAGCTCGGTGACGGGTACCAGCAGGCCGCGGCGGTCGACCACCTCGCGCCGGTGGGTGTAGTAGATGGAGGGCAGGCCGATGTTCTCGCGGGCGATGTATTGCCACACGTCCAGCTCGGTCCAGTTGCTGATGGGGAACACCCGGAAGTGTTCGCCCATGGGCAGCCGGGTGTTGAACAGGGTCCAGAGCTCGGGCCGCTGGGCCTTGGGCTGCCATTGGCCGAAGCTGTCGCGGTGGCTGAAGATGCGTTCCTTGGCGCGGGCCTTTTCCTCGTCGCGCCGGGCACCGCCGATGAGGGCGTCGAAGCGGAACTCCTCGATGGACTCCAGCAGCGTGACCGACTGGTGCACGTTGCGGCTCTCGCCCGGGTGGGCCAGGCGCACGGTGCCGCGCCGCATGGAGTCTTCGACGCTGCGCACGATGAGTTCGGCACCCAGCTCGCGGGCCCGTTGGTCGCGGAAGTCGGTCACCTCGGGGAAGTTGTGGCCGGTGTCGATCATCAGCAGCGGGTACGGAATGCGACCGGCGCCGAAGGCCTTCTCGGCGCACTTGAGCATGACCAGCGAATCCTTGCCGCCCGAGAACAGCAGGGCCGGGCGTTCGAAGGCCCCGGCCACTTCGCGCAGGATGAAGATGGTTTCCTCCTCCAGCGCATCGAGGTGGGCGTTGCTCAGCTGGTGGCCGTCGGCCTGCAGGGCGGTCTGGATCACGGGGGATTCGGTGCGGGCGTTCATGCGGGATTCCGTTCGGTACGTGGGGTCGGCAGGCTCGATGCGGCAGGCTGCACATGCAGGCCGCATTCCTTGGCGCTGTCCTGTTCCCACCACCAGCGGCCGGCGCGGAAGTCCTCGCCGACGCTGATGGCGCGGGTGCAGGGCTCGCAGCCGATGCTGGGGAAAAACCGGTCGTGCAGCGGGTTGTAGGCCAGGTGGTGTTCGGCCACGAAGTGCCAGACATCGCCCCAGGTCCAGTCCACCAGCGGGCTGACCTTGACGCGGCCGGTCTCTTGGACGATTTCCGCCGCTTCGGCGCGGGCGTTGGATTGTTCGCGGCGCAGGCCGGTGATCCAGCCGTCCACGCCGGCGAGGGCGCGCGAGAGCGGCTCCATCTTGCGCAGGTCGCAGCAGGCCTTGCGCAGGCCCACGCTGCGGAACATGGCGTCGTCGCCCTCGGTCTTGGCGAAGTGCACCACTTCTTCCTGCACCGGGTGGTAGCGGTCGATGGTGTGGCCATAGCGCTGCTCGATCTGCGGGATCAGTGCCAGCGTTTCGGGGTGCAGCCGGCCGGTCTCCAGCACGAAGATGCGGCTGCGGATGCCGGCCAGGTGGATCAGGTGGGTGACCACCACGTCTTCGACGCCCAGGCTGGACGCCTGGGTCAGGCGCGGGTGGGTGGCCGCGACGTCGCGCAGCAGCGCGATGGCCCGCTCCACGCGTTGTGCGTATTGGGCGGAGGGGTGGTTGTAGAGGTCAAGGGCGCTCATGGGGGAATCCGGGTCAGACCGTAGTGGCGGTGTCGCGCACGAACAGCGGTGCGGCCTGCACCGCATCGCCCTGGTAGAAGGCCGGGTAGTGGGCCAGCAGGCGCCGGCCATGGGCCAGGTCCTGGTCGGCGCGCAGCACCGCCTGGGTGAAGCCGCTGCGGGCCATCTGCACCAGCTGGTCGATCAGCACGTCGCCGGTGGCCCGGATCTGGCCGGCAAATCCGAGCCGGCGGCGCAGCAGGAAGGCCTGGCTGAAGGCGCGGCCGTCCACAAATTTGGGGAACTGCAGTTCCACCACGTCGATGCCGTTCAGGTCGGCCTCGCGCGGGTCGGCGTCGTTGGCCAGCACCAGCCGCCGGGCTTCGACCTCGGGGGCCTGGAAGTCGGCTGCGCTGAAGAGTTCGATGCTCATGGGGTGTCCTTGGTCGGGGTCAGGCGGTGGCGGTGTCTGCACGGGCCGTGGCGGTGCGCACCGCGTGGGCGGCGGCCTTGAAGGCGTCCGGGCCGGTGCGGCGCAGCGTGGCCAGGAAGGTCTCGCCGTCGGTACGTTGCTGGCGGTAGGTGTCGAGCAGGGCCTCGATCACGTCGACCACCTCGCTGGCAGCAAACGACGGGCCGATCACCTTGCCGGGCTGGGCCGTGCCGGACAGACGCGTGCCGTCGGAGCCGCCGAGGGTGATCTGGTACCACTCCTGTCCGTCCTTGTCGACGCCCAGGATGCCGATGTGGCCGCTGTGGTGGTGGCCGCAGCTGTTGATGCAGCCGCTGATGTGCAGGTCGATCTCGCCGAGGTCGTGCAGCTCGTCGAGGTCGCGGTAGCGCTCCAGCAGGGCTTGTGCCAGCGGCAGCGAGCGGGCGTTGGCCAGGTCGCAGAAGTCGCCGCCGGGGCAGCTGATCATGTCGGTCAGCAGGCCGATGTTGGGTCGGGCCAGACCCAGGCGGCGGGCTTCGCGCCACAGCTCGGGCAGGGCGTCGCAGCGCACCCAGGGCAGCAGCAGGTTCTGGTCGTGGGTGACGCGGGCTTCGCCGGCCGAGAACCGGTCGGCCAGTTCGGCTGCGCGCTCCAGCTGCTCGGCGGTGGCGTCGCCCGGGGCCTGGCCGATGCGCTTGAACGACAGCGTGACGGCGCGCAGGTCCGGGTTGCGGTGCGGCTGCACGTTGCGGGTGAG